>JBBSOB010000023.1:0-26600 GCA_038260205.1 Phormidesmidales cyanobacterium | reverse complement strand
TCAGTATCTGGCCGAAATTGCGCTTTCACAAGCGCTGAGCGACCAGCCCCAAGAAGAACTGTATTATCTGTTGCTAGAGCATCTAAGGCGGCTAGAAACCGCGAGCAAGCCCCATATTTTGCCTTGTTTGGCTCAGGCGACTTTTCACCTGCTGGCCCTCGCAGGCGTCGCTCCCGAAGTCTTTCGCTGTGCCCTTTCTAGAGCGCCGCTAGACATTGAATTGGGAAACCCAGATTGGAAAGTCGGGTTTAGCATCACCTCTGGAGGAGTGGTAAAGCCAGCCGAGATTGAGAAAATTGAGCGCGATCGCCTGCAAGAAGCGCAGCAGCAATACGCCGAATATCAGCAAGAGCAGCTAGCCTCGCAGCCAGAGCATCTCAGCAATCATCGGGCGGCTGAAGCCTCGGGTGCCTACTCAGACAGCGCTGATAGCGAGTCGAGGTCATCCGCTCAAATGTCTCAAATGTCATCATCCCCCGCGTCATCTGCGATGTCACCTCTAGAGAGACGGCAGGCGGCTGGGCTAAAAGCTAAAGTATCAAAGGAAATTGCTCGTAACCTGGGCATCGTGGACTACCTCAACGGGTTTGAGCTGGCCTTGATGCAGCAGCTCAGTAAGCCCGAGCTAATTATGATGTCGGCTAACCCGACGTTCCCGCTAGCAGGCACAATAGGAAGTAACCAGCAACCGCTAGCCGAATCTGGCCCGCATCAGATGTGGCGACGCATTGAAAAAGTGCTTAGAGCCTATACCCAATATCAGCTAGATCGACCAATTCGCTCCGCTGACTTAATTGATACGTGCTTTACCGCGCCTACCCCCGCCTCGCAAACTTATGCTTCGTGAATCTACGTCTGATGCTGACAGCTTAAACCAAGCGCCTGACGGCCCGACCAGCCAGCAAGAACCCCAGCAAGAACTCCAGGTAGAGGCCGATGCCAACCGCAAAGCGGCAACTCAGTCAGTCAATGTCGATCCAGAACAGTCAAATCTTAAACAACTAGACTCTGAGCAATCCGATCCTAAACAGCCAGATTCTGAGCAACCAGATTCTGAGCCAGAAAGCCTATCAGCTACTGTAGGCGACAGCCAGAAAGCCACCCCGCACCCAACTGGGCTGTGGCCCGTTTTTCGCAACCGAAATTTTCTGACGCTGTGGAGCGGGCAGGTCTTTTCGCAGATGGCCGACAAAATTTATTTGGTGCTGATGATTGCGATTATCTCCAGCACCTACGAGTCGCCGGGGCAAAGCATTAGCGGCTGGGTGTCGGCCATTATGATTGCCTTCACAATTCCGGCCATTTTATTTGGTTCGCTCGCGGGCGTGTACGTTGACCGGTGGAAGAAAAAGCCGGTGCTGGTGTGGACAAATCTTTTGCGCGGCCTGCTAGTCGCCCTGTTGCCTTTGGCTTTGTGGGCAACTCAGGATTGGACGTTGGCAGGGTGGCCAGTGGGTTTTTGTATTTTGCTGCTCGCGACCTTTTTGGTCTCTGCGCTCACCCAGTTCTTTGCGCCCGCTGAACAGGCGGTCATCCCGCTTATTGTCAAAGATCGAAATTTGCTGCCAGCTAATTCGCTGTATACCACCACGATGATGGCCTCGGTGATTGTCGGCTTTGCGGTGGGCGAGCCGGTGCTAGGACTAGCCGATACGCTGCTTGCTCCAATTGATCGCGGCACGGGCGCGGGTAAGTCGGTGCTGGTAGGGTTGGGCTATGCGATCGCAGGCATTTTGCTGTTGATGATGAAGACGAACGAAACCAAAGCGAGCGTTCCAGAAGGCGAACAAACTAAGGTCTGGAGCGATATTAAAGATGGGCTGAGCTATCTGCAAAAGCAGGTTCAGGTGCGCAGCGCCCTGATTCAGCTAGTTGTCCTCTTTTCTGTCTTTGCGGCGCTCGCGGTGCTGGCCGTTCGCCTGGCCGAAATCATTCCCACCATTCGGTCTTCTCAGTTTGGATTTTTGCTGGCGGCGGGCGGCGTGGGGCTAGCAGCAGGAGCCGTGGTCATCGGTCAGTTTGGTCAAAATATATCGCGATCGCAGCTTAGCTTAGCCGGGTCGTTCGGCATGGCCTTAGCCCTCACTGGCCTTTCACTAGCCCCCGCCCAGCTTTGGCCTAGTCTTTTACTCATCGGCGCACTCGGCTTTTTTGGCGCAATGGTCGGCATCCCCATGCAAACTACCATTCAGGAAAAAACACCAGAAGACATGAGAGGCAAGGTTTTTGGGCTGCAAAACAATGTAGTCAACATTGCGCTGAGCCTACCTTTGGCCGTTGCCGGAATCGCCGAAACTTTCTTAGGACTCAGAGCCGTATTCGGGCTGCTGGCCATGATGGTAGCCGCAGGCGGATTTTTTACCTGGTCGCTGGTGAAAAATCCGCTTAAGAACGCTAGCGAAGTCGAAGAGATAGTTTAGCCAGCCAATTAGCCAGTCACTTAACCAGCCGTTTAGCCAGCCGTTCAGCTAGCTTGCAGATACTTGGCAAAGAAAGCTGTCGTTTTTTTCCAGGCGTCCTCAGCGGCTGCAGGATTGTAATTATTGCCAGAAGGGTTGGCAAAGGCATGACCCACGCCAGGATACAGATTTATGCTGACTGTTTTACCCAGGTTATCGAGCGTCTTCTTAAAGTTCTCAACGTCTTGAACCGGAATAGAGCTGTCGTCTTCACCGAAGAAACCAATTATGGGCATATCCAAGCCGTCTAGCGCTTCGGGAGCCAAGATGAGCTGACCGTAATAGATGGCCATAGCCTCTAAATTTGGCAATAGCAGGCCCGTCCGCAGCGACCAGTTACCGCCAAAGCACCAGCCAATCGAGCCAATCTTAGGCGCACGATATCGGTCGGTCAAAAGCTGAGCGGCCTGCGTGATATTATCCTGCGCTGGGCCAGGATTATCGACCACCGTTCGCATCAGATCTTTAGCCTGGGTCGGCTCGTCAGCTACTTCGCCACCGTAGAGATCTAGCGCCAGTACGGTGTAGCCTTCCCCAGCTAGACGGCGGGCGGTAGCCTTAATATTGTCGTTAAGGCCCCACCACTCATGAATGGCAATAATGGCGGGAAGGGCGGCTTCGGCTGAAGCTGATTTTGGCCGAGCTAGATAGCCCTTTACCGACTGGCCCTCTACCGTGGCATAGACCATATCTTCACCAACCACAGGCACGGCAGGTTCGGCCAGTGCTACAGGAGTGGGATTTGGCGCATCGCCTTTGTGCTCATTAACCAGATTTTCCATGGTGTTAGCTTTACCCAGCTCACCAGCAGACTCGCTCGCGGGCTGATTATCGGGCGCTGTGACGGTAGCCGTATCGCTGCCGCAGGCCTGAAAAAAGAGCACCATCGAGAGCGCCATGGCAAATAGCTGACCCCAACGAGGCTTACCTTTTACCACCGCTAACAATCGTCCTAAAAACTGTTGAATCCATCGCATAAGGTTGCCTCTTAACTCTCGCACTGGTTCGCTAATTTACTATCACACGGTTGCGATTATCCCACTGTTACACCTGTTGATGGGCGAACATGCATTTAAACTCTATCTATTCAATCTCTGCCTATTCAAGCTTTGCCTATTCAAGCTCTGCCTATGATGCGGACGAAGACGCATTGGAGAGCCAGTTGTTTAAAAAAGCTTCTAACCAGAGATCGACCGCCTGCTGGTAGCGATGATGATTTGTAAACTGCTGTTCGCGACTCTGAGTATTGGGTCCGCCGAGCAAATCGGCCCCGCGCTCAGTCCAAAAGTCGAGCATTTGCGCTGTCATTTCGGGATGAAATTGTAGACCATAAGAGCGATCGCCCCATCGAAAAGCCTGATTAGGAAAGTCCTGTCCCTCAGCAATCAGCACAGCATCTGCTGGGATCTCAAACCCTTGAGAATGCCACTGATACACGTATAGCTCACTCGGAAACAGCGCTGTACCAGCAGTCGCGGCCTGCACCGGATAATAGCCAATCTCTTCTAGCTCACTCGGATGCGTATCGACCTGTGCGCCCAGCACCTTGGCCAACATTTGCGCGCCCAGGCAAATGCCCAGATAGGGCAGGCGAGCATCTAGCACCTGCTGAACCCAGGCCATCTCCTGCTGGAGGTAGGGTTCGTTGTCGTTGACGCTCATGGGGCCGCCTAAAACCACCACGCCCGCATAGTTTTCTAAATCACCTGGGAGCGGGTGGCCTAAAACTGGTGCGCGAATATCCAGGTCGTAGCCCATGGCCACTATTTTTTCCCCGACTAGGCCCGGAGAGGTGGTTTCTTTGTGAATAACGACGGCGATTTTACGAGACAACTCGCAGGCTGTCTCGACCTGCGAGTTTGCGTCTTTATCTAAGAATGGTTTTTTGTTGGAGGCCATATCAGATCGAAAAATGAAAAAGGTATAAGTGGAACTACAGGTTCAACATACCAAGGGGTGCCTTTAAATAAAGTAGAAGGTTATGCCTATTTTTCAATAGAAAAAAGCCCCATCTGAATTAAGCAGATGGAGCCTTTACATTTTATAGACATAAGGACATAGACAGTAAGGACAGCGGCCTCTCTCGCACTTGTCGCGGACTCGTTGCAGACCTGTCGCGGACTGGCCGCATATCTAAAGATTAGCTATCGCTTGCCGCTTCGTCGCCACCGTTTGAAGGCGAGTCGTAGAGTGCATCTAGCCGTTCTCTAGCGTCATTGATAGAAATAGAGCGCATGACCAGTAAAGGCTCGTTAATAACGTCACCCCTATCGTCTAAAAGTTCGGGATGCGGAGTGGAGCTAGGGCGATCGCTATAAGGGCGAACAGGCTGACGAGCTTGCGTACCTAGATTCACCACGTTGCGAATCATATTAGAGACAGCCAGCACAGCTAAAACCGTAAAAGCGACAAAGTAGAGAAAGTGAAGCATAGTCTAAACGGGGAACGAGGGAGGAGAGCGTTGAGAAAAGGGATCTAAACAGTTCTGGCCTGTAATTTTGGCCTAATAGTTTTGGGCTAGGTCTCTGGTCTGGATTCTGATTCGTTTTCTAGGCTGCTTTCTCGTCTAAGACGAAGGGCCACGCCCCAGCATTCGTGAACCAGTTTGTGCCAAGCCATCACCACGGGCATCTCTATTCCTGCTTGACTGTCGGTGAGGCTAGTAAGTGCCTTAGAGGCGCTAACTTGTTTTTGAGCCACCTGCACACGGGCTTTGAGGTCTTCCTTTTCAGCGGCGCTTAAAAAGCTGATGTCTCGCGTGTCTAATAGCGTTAGCGTTCGGTCAAACCAGTGCTGAAAATCGTCTAACAGCGGCGGCAAAATTGTTTTGAGCAACGCCTTGTCTTCGGGAAGATCGCTGGGAGGGTCGGAAGGAGTCATTAGAGTCTCTCGATCCCAGTAGCAGGGGTGCGGTTTTCTCTATTCTAATACGAACTCTCTACTGCGGTGGCGATATTTTGACTAGAAGGTAGCAAATGTACCAAAGGTCTTAATCTATTCGCGATCGCGCATTACAAAAAGTTGTCTTCCACCAGAGGCGCATTGATCTCTGTTAGCGTTTGCCAGCCAGCGCTCCAGAGCTGACGATTTTTGAGCGTTTTGGCATTGACCCATAGCCGCACTTGGGGATCGCAGGTGGCGACTAATTCGGCAAACACGCAGCTATCCTGGTTTTTACGATTAACCACTTGGAAGTGTCGCCAGCCGAGCGTCTTTTGCTGGGCCGTCCATTTGGAGCCGATGAGATGGGGAAATTTTTGCTTTGCGATAGGTCGAGGATTCCTGATAGCCGGTGGTCACTTTCGAGATCGGCCAATAAATGCAGTATTGATGATGGCTATAGATGGTATTATCCATTGCCTGTGAATAGGCGGCTGAGATCGCCAAGCTGGCCCTCTGGGATTGGTCTCCTAAGGTTGGTCTTTTAGTAGGAGCCTTCGATTCTCAACTCTTTCTACTATTATATATTTTCGCTATTTATCAAGGCTACGTTCTGGTGCTCGCGCTCTGGCTATTACCATGATTGAAGTTGACCAGCTTAGTAAAAGCTACGGCTCTACAGATGCGATTAAAAACGTGTCTTTTAGGGTGGAGCCGGGTGAAATTTTAGGGTTTTTAGGCCCTAACGGTGCAGGCAAAACGACGACGATGCGCATTTTAACCGGGTACTTACCGGCGACTAGCGGGACGGCGAGAGTAGCGGGTAAGGACGTACACAGTGAGTCAATGGCGGTGCGTCAGAGCATTGGCTATTTGCCGGAGACGCCGCCGCTGTATCCAGAGATGACGGTGGCAGGGTTTTTGCACTTTGTCGCTCGCATTAAGGGCGTGTCGGCGGGCGATCGCGCGGCAAAAGTCGCCTCGGCCATCGAGCGCTGCAATCTGCAAGAAAAAGGCGACGTGATTATCCGCAAGTTGTCCAAAGGTTTTCGTCAGCGGGTGGGCATTGCGCAGGCGATTGTCCACAATCCGCCCGTGATCGTTTTGGACGAACCGACTATCGGCCTTGACCCCCGGCAAATTATTGAGGTGCGCAACCTGATTAGGCGGCTAGCCGGAGAGCACACCATTATTCTATCGACCCATATTTTGCCGGAGGTGAGCGCGACGTGCGATCGCATTGCCATCATCAACCGAGGCGAGCTGATCACTACGGATAGCCCTGAGCATCTGGTCGCCAAGCTAACGGGGCAGGGCTATTGGGTAGAGCTAGCCGGTGATGCCGATAGAAGTATCGCCGTGCTCAGTGAGATACCGGGCGTCACGCGAGTAGAGCCAGTCGCGGGAGAAGATCTGCCAGCGGGCCACACGCGCTTTCAGGTCATTACAGGGCTAGAAGATTTGGGCGGGGCGATCGCCGCTCAAGTTGTCTCAAAAGGACTGTCGCTATTCGAGCTAAAGCGCAACCGGGCGAGCCTAGAAGATGTGTTTATCAACCTGACCACAACAGAGCAGCCGATTCCACCCGATCAGGCTAGCCCTGAGCAGACCCTTACAGAACAAGCCGATATCGAACCGGCAGATGAGGAGAACCAAGCCTGATGAAAACACTTTTTGGCAATCTAATCGCCATTTACCGGCGAGAGTTGCAGAGCTATTTCAGCTCGCCTTTGGCCTATGTCATTGCAGCCGTATTTTGGTTCATCGGCGGGCTGTTTATGGTGACGCTGCTGCTGTCTCCCGATGGTGTCATTGCGCAATCAGCCGCGTTAGATCAGTCGGGCATACAACAGAGTTTAGATGCGCCCTACGAGTTTTTGAAGTTCTATCTCAACCTGTTGGGATCGCTCTCGATGTTTATTCTGCCGATGCTCTCAATGGGGCTGTACGCCGAAGAGCGCAAGCAAGGCACGCTGGAGCTTTTGGCCACCTCCCCACTCACTAACTGGATTGTGGCTGTTGGCAAGCTGCTGGGCGTACTGACGTTTTATAGTGCAATGCTGCTACCGCTGCTGATTTCGCAGGCCGTTGCCTTTGGACGGAGCGAGCCAGGCTTTCCGGGCGAACTGCTGCTGCTGGGCTATGGCGGACTGCTGCTGTTAGCGGCGAGCGTTCTGTCCTTAGGGATGTTTATTTCTTCGCTGTCTGAGAGTACAGTGCTGGCGGCGATTATGACCTTTGGGCTGGTGCTGCTGTTGTGGATTGTAGAGGCGATCGCCAATGCCGCTGGCCCCTTTGGTACGGTGCTAAGTCACCTCTCTTTGCTGTCGCACTATACCGACTTTACTCAGGGCGTTTTCGACACGAGCGGTCTCATCCTATTTTTGAGCTACATCGTACTCGGCGTTTTTCTAACGGCCCAGTCCATCGACACCCTGCGCTTCCAACGCTCCTAAGCCGTCTCTTACAAGCTAGCTGATCCATCTGCTGTCTTTTCGACCTAAAAGCTGTCTCTATGAAAAGCCTACCCTCTGCCTTTAAATATCTAGTTTGGCCAGGACTGATGCTGTTGACGGCGGGCCTGGTGGTAGGCGCGTTAAATGGCTGGACGGGAATTGCCGTGGGGCTATTAGTAGTAGGTGCGATCGCCCTGGTCGTTGCGATCGCCGCTGGCAGCTATGGCGGTTTTTGGCAGCAGCGCTCTACATTAGCGGGCACCAATGCCGTAGTCTCGGTGCTGTCGGTCATCGTCATTTTGGGACTGGTGTATTTTTTGGGCGATCGCTATAGCTGGCGCACCGATCTCACCGAAGGCCAGCTCCTGTCGCTGTCTCCCGCATCGCAAGCGGTCGCAGAGAACCTGAAGCAGCCCACCGAACTGCTGCTATTTAGCCAACTGCCTAACCCCACCGAAAAGCAGCTACTAGAAGACTACCGGCGCTACAACAGCGACTTTACCTATCGCTACGTCGATCCTGTTTCCGATCCTCAACTGGCACAGCAGTTTAAGGTGCAAACGGGCAATGAGGTGTTCCTTAAAGCGGGCGAAAAGACCATTGCGGTGCCACGACCAGCGCCCCAAGCGCCGATCACCGAAAGAACGCTGACCAACAAACTGGCGCAGCTCAGTCAGGATCAAACGGCAGTGGCTTACTTTTTGCAAGGGCATGGCGAATACGACGTAACCGGGGCGCAGCCGGGCTATTTTGAAGCAGCGACCCGGCTGCAAGAGCAAAATTACACGGTGGCTCCCCTCAATCTGGCGCAAACTAACACCGTGCCATCCGATGCGGACGTATTGATTGTGAGCGGTGCCAAGCAAGCTCTGTTCGATAGCGAAATTTCAGCGATTGAAAAGTATCTGGACGCGGGCGGCAGCGCGCTTATGCTGATCGATCCGCAGGCAAACACCGGCTTAGAAGAACTGCTAGCGCCCTGGGGCGTTGTGCCAGAGGAAGCGATTATAATTGATACTTCTGGCGGCGGTCAGCTAGTGGGCTTAGGCCCGGCGGCACCGCTCGTTACCGAATATGGCGACCATCCCATTACCGAATCTTTTGGGAACGGTCGATCTTTCTATCCGGTTGCCCGCCCGCTAAAGATTACAGAAGTGAGTGGCGTACAAGAAACGCCGCTGCTGTTTACGCCGCAAAACAGTCAGGCTCAACCAATTGCAGAAGGTGAAGAACTGACGGTAGATTCTAATCAAGAGCCTCAAGGCCCGTTTGTCATCGGCGCAGCGTTTACTCGTCCGGCTAAGACGGCGGCCAATGCAGCGGACGAGAAGGCGGCAGCGGCAGCGGACGAGAAGGCGGCAGCAGATCAGAAGGCGAAAGCAGCGGATGCTAGCTCGGAAGATCCAGAGCTAAAAGACTTACCGACCAATTTCGAAGCGGCTAACGATGAAAACTCATCTGCAAAGAAATCGGAAGAGAGTCGGACAGAGAGTCGGCTAGTTGTAATTGGTAACTCTAGTTTTGCCACGGATGGGTTATTCAGTCAGCAGCTCAATGGCGATGTGTTTTTGAACTCGGTGAACTGGCTGAGCAAGATAGATAATCCAACGCTGTCGGTTCAACCCAAAGAGATTACCAATCGTCGGTTTGAAATGACGGTGCAGCAGCAGATTTTCTTGACGCTCTTGGCGCTAGTCATCTTTCCGCTAGCTGGGCTGATTGGGGCGGGTGTGCTTTGGGCCAAGCGCCGGTAAAGGTTCGGTTCTAGAAAGGGCAAAGTTTCGAGCTGTCAACCGTTACAAGAACTCAAGTGAGGAGCAGTCGGTGGCTATTTTAAATCGGAGAACGTTGGTTTTGGCAGGATGTGCGATCGCGCTTGCGGGCGCAGTCTTATTGATCGAGAATCGCACGGACAAAGTACTGGACTCAGCGGCTCCAGAAGCCGGTAGCGAACTCGTTTCTGACGCTGCTGACGCAACCGGCGAGCTGATGTTTCCATTTTCAGAAGAAGACGTTGAGCGCTTTACCCTTGCTCGACCGGGCGAAACGCTGGCCTTTAGCAAAGATGACAATGGCTTTTGGAAAATGACCGCGCCGCAGGTTGCCGAAGCTGAAGGGGGCGCGATCGCCTTTCTCCTAAACCAGCTCACGAGTACCGCTAGGCGATCACTAGAAGTCGCCCCCGATACGCTAGAAAAATTTGGCCTAGCCAAACCCGCGATCAATATTGAGCTGGTGGCTGCGGGGAAGCCCTATCAATTTCTGGTGGGCAGCGCAGACTTTACCGGCGATCAGCGCTATGTTCGAGCGATCGCTGTTGAAGACGCCGATAAAGAGGCAGGCGCTGATACGGTGACCATTCATCTGGTATCTGGTGGCATTGAGAATGCCGTGGAGAGGCCGACCGCAGAATGGCTGGTAAAAGCAGGGGATGCCGCTGGCAAACCTGAAGAAAAAACAGATCCTAAGACGAACCCCAAGCCAGAGAACCAGATCAAAAACGAGACTCAATCGGATCCGAAAAACTGAAGCTATCGAGACCGGTAGCCTAGCCGGGCACTAGTTGTTGCGATTGACCACAAAAGGTTCCGCATCGTTGAGAACGCGAGCGGGGTATTTGTCCTGGTTTTTTGATGCGGGTGATCGCAACAACTCGTCCTGATTATTAATCGGCGGAGCGTCCTGATGGAAAAATTGGCCCGATTGCTCACCTTTGATCACAATGACGACAAACAGCATCACAACAAGAAACGCAAATCCAAAGCTCCAGTTCGGTTCATCCTGAAGCTTTTTTTCCGATTTCTCAAACTCTTCAAAATAAGGAAAATTAAAGCCGCAGTTTAGACAATACATATAAGATACGTTCGCATCACCATCGAACTCACTGTCGTAAGCCCACAAAGTAAATTCTGTGCAATTGCGGCACTCTACTTTACTGTTGCACTGTTTCTTCAGGCGGTCTTTTCGGCTCTCAACGCCTTTCTTTTCGGCAAGGCTGCCCACTAGCACAGGCGCATGGCTTTCAGCACCGATTGACGCAGCCATCACTGGCTCGCGGCCAAACGCATTCGGGCGATCGCTATCTGCGCTGCTGTCAGGGTTCCAAAACTCAAAAAACATCACGTCTAGCTCCAATCATAGAATCGCAGCGAAAATAAGATCAGCATCAGGCGTCCGTGCATACAGGCAACATTAAGCACGCCTTCACAGATTAATTCAGTAAATATACAGGTATTGCCTAACTGTTCACAGCTTAGACAGAGCTGTTTCTAATGGCATCCGTCTTCTGTACCTCCTTACGAACCCATCACAGGAAGACGTAAAAATTACGCAGAAAGTCACGTTGGCTTAATAATTTTCTAAACTTTGCTAGCGAATGATCCGAATCTTTAAGAACTACGCGCTGCTTTGTCTTTGGTGAGTTGTTGGAGAGTCGTTGTAGAAGTGCGATCGCGCCTTTACGTCCAGTACAAAATCTCAGCTTGAGGAAAATACTGCGCAATCTTGTCCTCAAAAAACGCCCGCAAGTCGGCGCTAGTCACCTTGTCGTACACATACTTAGTGCCGCCAAACTTGTTGCGCTTCGTCGCCCGCTTCTCCACGTCCATCTCTAGCTTGCTATGGGGATACCACTCATTTAGCACCTCCTTAGACTTCGGCGTAAACCGATGACTAATCAGCTCAAAAGTCAGATCGCAGTCAAAATCTAGCGCTGCGGCCACCTGCTCAAACAGCGCTGCGTAATGCATCTGCCAATCTTCAAACGCCATAATCGGAGCGATCACCAACCCCACCGGATAGCCGCCGCCCCCTAGTTTTTTCGGTAGCGCCAACTTCCTCAAGGCTCGCAGGCGACCCGCCACCGACGCCGTTCCACCTTCAAAGCCTCGCGCCACCGGATCGGCATTCACGCTAGCTCGACAGCGCGTATGTCCATTGTGTTCAATCGTCAAAAGCGGTTCCACATTGTCAAACTTAGACACCCAGCGCAAATGCTGATTTGGCTGAGTGCCAAAGTATCGAATGCACTCGCCCAAGCTGCCAGTCAGATGCTCTAGACTCAGCGGGTCGGTGTAGCAGCTCACCTCAAAGCTAGTAGGCCGATTGGGATCTGCGACAGACGGACTGGCTTTTGGCCCCTTGTAATTCTCTGTATTTGCTAAAATTTCGAGCAGGTTAGCGAAGACGCGAATAACCGGTGGGCCAGAGAGACTGCTAGCTAGATAACAATATTGACAGTGCGCCGGACAGCCCTCGGCCAAATGAAACTGCCAATCAGCAGAAGGTGGAATCGGCTGAAGCTTCAAGGCACTCGGCGGCGCAGTCACCACGGCCATGGTTTGTTTAGCCTTGGCGTAGGTTTCTCGCTCGTCTTTGCCCCGTAGCCCAGTAACGCGATTGTTCTTTAGCTTAGTAATTGGCAGTCCTAGCTCGCTGATTCGCTGATAGATTTGCTGACCCCAGGGTTCTTCGAGTGCAGCGGGCGTGAAGAGAACTTGCTTGGGTATCCAAAGCTTCGCTGAGGGCGTTTTTTTCTGAGGTTTGTGGGGGCCGCGCTGAGTAGGTTTGGATAAGTCAGCAACAGAAACGCTCAGAGCGGGCATAGGTCGGCAGCAGAAAGAACTCCCCATACAATGACGAAATTGCAGCGGGTTTTTCCACCGTCAAAAGGACGATTTGAGAGGCTGCTTAAATCCTGCTATAGAGCGACCATAGGGCGATTAGGTTGGCTGCGCCTAAGATAATCATTAGTCCGGCGGGCATGAATTTGCGCGTTTTTGCGAGGCGAATGGCAAATACTACCAGCAGCACCAGGCTAACAATGGCAGAGAGCGCAAGGCCGATTGGGTTGCCACCAAATAGAAAGTACGCACCGATGAGGAGCAAAAAGCCGCTAATGATGCCAGAGAGTAAAGACATTTGACTGCCTGCTTGCTTGTAACCAATCGCACCACCAGCAATGGCTAAAACGCCGTAGATCAAAGTGATAAAAAATGCGGGAGGCGTATAGATCATAAGGATTGGCTAGCGCTACATCGCCAGAATTGTACGGCGAGAGGAGGACAGTCGTATCGGCCGGAAAGATGACTTAACTTTTAGAGCGCGACTTTTTAGAGAGTGCGATCGCTCAGCATTTGAAAAATTCCACCGTCGCACCGTCGTGAGGAAGACTATTCCACTGGAGATTGCGAGGTCAAAGTTCATGTTGCGCCTAATGTCTGTATAGGATAGAAGGTGGTATGTAAGGGGCAACTATGGGACTGGATAAGGACGCGATCGCAAACATTCAAAACTACCGGCAGCAAGCGGCCTCCCTCCTGCTCTATCAAGCTGTCTTAACCGGTGATATTGGTCAGGCATTTTTACACTTATTAGACTCATTGATAGCAGGCGACGATCTAACCGCTAGGCTCGCCTATGGAGAATGGTTTGCCGAACTAGCCAACCATCAGCAAAGCTGGCATCGCTATTTGATCTCGCAGATATTACTGGCCGATAACGCCTTCTCTCAAGCTGCCCAAACAACTTCCGCTGGCCAATCAGAGCAAATTGCGCCTAGCATTTTAGCCGCCGCGCATCACGATCTAGATATTCTAAAAACCCTCTACCATCTGCCCGCCGAGCGCCTGAGCCAGTGGACGGCCCAAATTACCGGGAGTAGTGCGCCACCGGTAATGCAAATTGATCGAGAACCAGAATTTTCTATCGAGTTTCCCTACAGCGCCGATTGGCACAACGCTACGCCAGAACTCGCTGATTATTACCGCACCCATGGCGTTGGCATCTTCGGTCAGTTTAAAGCCTTTCGCTGGCAGTCTCAAAACGCGCCTTTCCAGGATGGGCACCTCTTGGGCATAGAAAATACAGATCCGATTTCGCTGAATCAGTTGGTGGGCTACGACCATCCCAAGCAGCAAATTATCCAGAATACTGAGTTTTTGCTCAATGGCTACCTCGCTCAAAATGTGTTGCTCTACGGTAGTCGCGGTGCGGGCAAATCGTCTTTGGTTAAGGCGCTGCTCAATCAATATTGCGATCGCGGTCTTCGACTGATAGAAGTGCCCAAAAGCAATTTGCAAAACCTGCCGCAAATCGTTGCCCCTCTATACCGACTGCCGCAAAAATTCATTATTTTCGTAGACGATCTGTCCTTTGAGGAAGATGACGAAGCTTTCAAAGCGCTCAAAGTCGTTCTAGAAGGGGGCATTACGGCCCGGCCTCAAAATGTCGTTGTATACGCAACTTCTAATCGCCGACATCTAATTCGAGAGTTTTTTGAAGACCGACCGGCTCCCAAAGACGCAGGAGAAATTCATACCTGGGATACCGTGCAAGAAAAGCTTTCGTTTAGCGATCGCTTTGGCCTCACCCTCACCTTCACCCCCGCCGACCAATCTACCTATCTCAACATCGTGCAAGAACTCGCCAAGCAGGCCAACATCGACATCGACCCCGACTACTTAGACTGGCAAGCCAGACAGTGGGCCACGCGGCACAATGGCCGATCGGGCCGCACCGCCCGCCAATTTATCGACTTTATAACCGCAGAGCAAGGCAGCAAGCCCAGCTAAACCGCTATCTTTAAAGTCTACAAACTCTAAAGTCTACAAATAAAGTTTACAAACTCTAAAGTCTACAAATAAAGTCTACAAAACCTCGCCCCGCTGTCACTCTTCTGGCACTCTCTATCTATGGCTACCTCCACCGCTTCGCAAACCGTAACGCTTGGCCCCAAAGGCCCAGAAGTTCCCGCCCTCGGACTAGGCACCTGGTCTTGGGGAGACTCGCTGTTTTGGCAATACGGCGGTGGCTATGGCGTAGAAGATGTCCGCGCGGCCTATAAAGCATCGCTGGCAGCGGGCGTTAATTTCCTAGATACCGCAGAAGTCTATGGGCTGGGCGAGTCGGAAAAGCTAATTGGTCAGTTCATTAAAGAAGACGGCAGACCGGCCATCATCGCGACGAAGTATATGCCTTTGCCCTGGCGATTCTCGGGCCAGGCCGTAGCCGATGCGCTCACCGACAGTCTCAAGCGGCTTAAGCTGGCAAGCGTTGATTTGTATCAGGTACATTGGCCTTTCGATTTTTTTATGAGCCAAAAAACGCTGATGAATGCGCTGGCAGATGAGGTAGAACAAGGGCGAATTAAAACCATTGGCGTGAGCAACTACTCGGCTAAGCAAATGCGAGAGGCGCACAGTTTGCTTGCGGCAAGAGGAATTTCGCTGGCAGTGAACCAGGTGCAATATTCACTGCTGCATCGCCATATTGAAGCCAACGGTGTCTTTGAAGCCGCGCAGAATTTGGAGATGACGATTTTGGCCTACAGTCCTTTGGCTCAGGGTCTGGTGACGGGTAAATATACGGTGGGAAGCGATCGCACTCCCACCGGCGCTAGAAAACTCGATCCCAAATTCAGTAAAAAAGGCTTGCAAAAAATAGAGCCTGTGCTCGCGACCCTACAGACAGTTGGCGAGGCGCATGGCAAAACGCAGGTGCAGGTGGCGCTGAACTGGCTGATTGGCAAAGGCAACGTCGTGCCAATTCCAGGCGCTAAAAATGCTGAGCAAGCCGAGCAAAATGCAGGCGCACTTGGCTGGGAGATGACGGCAGCAGAACGCGAACAGTTAGATAATGTTTCTGCGCCCTGGATCAAGTAGCGATTAGGGGTTCGCACAATTTATCCACTGTCCATCTCTCTCAAGTGATTGGGACAGTGCGACCAGTACGGTTACTAATTCGGTGCCGACTTCTCCTGAAGAGAGGGGCGATCGCGCTCCTTTTTCCACGCACTGAATAAAATGCTCGCAAACTTGGCTCAAAGGCTCAGAATGGGACAGCTTTATCGGCACCGTCTGCATCTGCTGCGGCGTAAACCAACCGTCCTGCTCAGCCAAGCTGCCCCGCTGCTCAACTAGCGGCTGCGCCTGGTTCATCTCATCAAAAATCAACGTTGCGCGATCGCCCACCACGCAAAGCCTTCTCTGTTTATCGGCGTTTGCCCAGCAAAGGTGAATCGTCGCCTGAAAGCCGCTGGGATATTGCAATTGGCACCATACCCTATCAGCTAGGCCGTTGGGAGAAAGCGGCGTTTGGACATGAGGCTGAAGCCAGCTACTGCCCTGAGACTGTACGCGCACCGGGCTTTCGCCTAGCCAGTGGTTAAAAATAGAAATATCGTGAATAGCTAAGTCCCACAGCGCATCGACATCGCGGCGGATGGGGCCAAGATGGGTGCGGGTGGCGTAGCCATAGCGTAAGGAGCCAAGATGAGCGATCGCCTTTTTTCCCTCACTCACCGCGCCATGAAACAAATACGTATGGTCAATCACCAGCTGTTTTTGCTGCCGCTTAGCCAAATCGCACAGCCGCTGCGAACTCGCCACATCTAGGGTCAGCGGTTTTTCGGCCAGTACGTGCAGTCCTTTTTGTAACGCCGCCTCAATCAGTTCGTAGTGAGTTTCGGCGGGCGTGGCAATCACGCAGGCATCCAAACCTTCTAAGTCCATCGCCGCCTGCCAGTTGCTAGTCAGCAATATTGAACGATCTGAATTTGAGCGGTCGAAGTCAGATTCAATTGCGGCTAATCGTTCGGGCGACACCTCTACGACGGCCCGCAGATTTACCCGAGGATGCGCTAAGAAGTTCCGTAGCAAATGGGTCCCCCACCGCCCACCGCCAAACAGAGCAAGATTGACGAGCGGGCAAGCGGCAGACGGCTGAGACATGAGAAGGCGCTAAATCACTAGCCCTAAGATGCCCGCACAGGATCATTTATTTCAATTTTTTCTGTTTCAACGGTTCTCGCAGCAGCGCCTTCCGAGTCAGCGCTCTGCTGAAGTTTACCAAAAGCGATCTGGGCGGCGGCCTGCTCTGCCCGTCGAATCGTGCGCCCTTTGCCTTCGCCTAGCAACACCCCTTTAAACCAAACCTCAGCTCGAAATCTTTCTTCGTCGCCATGCACTTGGCTAATTTCTTCAGACTGGTAAACCGGCAGCGATTTATCCTTGGACTGCGTCATTTCTTGCAGCGCCGCTTTGTAGTTCTTTCTGGCTGGATCGCTGAGCAGCTCTTGCGTTATTCTCTCAAAATGCGGATCTAGCCAGGGATGAATTAAATTCAGGTTGCCGGTACTCAGGTACAGCGCCCCCAGAATCGCTTCCATGGTGTCGGCCAGTTTAGAATTAGCCCCCGCTTTGTCGCCCGCCGCACTTTTGGATAGCAATAAATAGCGTCTCAAGTTATAGCGTTTGGCGATGGCGGCCAGGGTGCGATCGCTCACTAACTGCGATCGCACTGCCGACAGCTCTCCCAGCGACATCTCTGGAAATGTCTCCATTAAAAACTCACCCGCCGCCAGCCTTAGCGCCGCATCTCCCAAAAACTCCAGCTTCTCGTTATTCACCACCGCCGAACTAGAGACATCCGTCAGCGCCAGATCCATCAGTGCCAGCTCCACCGCCCCCACAGGCAGTCCTAGCTGATCCATTAGCGCCTCCAACAACTGACGCCGCGCCACCGTCATCACACTACTCATCTTGATTTTATATAGGGGATAGAGCTGGACCTAAGCCGGGTTCTGTTCCTACAGAGCAAGCTCCGCAGGGTGGTTATCTATCTGGGACGGCTGTTACCAGACGCCTCTAGCGGCACATTACAGCGGAGTGAGGAAAAACGCCAACCCATCCACTCCTTCGGCCTTGCACCCAACCGGGGTTTACCTGGCCAGCACCTCTCGATACTGCCGGTGCGCTCTTACCGCACCCTTGCACCCTTACCTGTGATAGCGCAAGGCTATCCATCGGCGGTATGTTTCTGTGGCACTCTCCTCACGGTCGCCCGCACTGGGCGTTACCCAGCAAGTTTGGCGTTTTAGGTGCCCGGACTTTCCTCAGATACCGCAGCAGGTTTAACGCCGCTCCAATATCCGCAACCACTGAGCCAACTCTATGCCCTACAGTCTATCGCGCTAGCCGATCTTCTCTAAAAAATAATCGGCAAAAAATAATCGGCAAAAATAATCGGCAAAGCACTCAGCCATTGAGCAGCCGTTAGCCTTGTTTTTGACGACCCGTGAACCAGTTTCCATCGGACGCTTTCTGATTGCGCTTACGGCTGAGCCAGCGCAAAGGTGGAAATGCAATTTTATCAACCTTAATCACCAGCTCCAGATCAAGCGGCACTAGCAAGTTCAGCATTTCGCTATCTGGCTCGGTCGTGCGCTTAAAGCCAATCATCAGATCGAGACTGCACAAACTCTGTTTATTTTCCTTTTCATCCTCTGGATTAGTCAGCTTCGACATACCCACCCGTTGCGCCAAATCGAACAGCGGCTGCACCCGATCTACCTGGTTTGTTTGCGCATCGCGAGCATAGTTATTTTCCGTATTTACGTTAGAAACCACGCGCTGCCCTGGGTTTACTACGCTAAAAACCTGACCCTGCATCAAATCGAGCGGCATGTTGGGCGTACTGCGAATGATCCGGTTGCCCTGACCAAACATTTCAATCGAGCTGCGATCCCAATAGATATAAATCTGTCGATCTGAGGTCATGTTTTGCACAAACACCACCAGATAAGGAACCTGCCTCAATTTGTCTTTACCCACGGGGTCTACTCGAATAATCACTTTTGGCTGCAAGGCTTCTTGAGCAGCTTCCTCGCTCATACCCTGTAGCTTTAGCGGAATTAAATCGGGGGAGGTCGCAGGCACCTTTTTATTGCTGTCAAAAAGGAGAAACACCACGGGCTTTTTGGGCTTGGGTTTGTCGCCTTGGGCTTTACCAAAGCTAACTTCACGCGCGATCGCCTTTACGTATCTAGCATCTGGCTGAGTCGATAGCTGCGCTTGAGTTTGCTCAGCCGCAAATTTATTGTCTAGCCTGATTTCAACGCTTTCTTCTCGCTTCTTTTCAAGCGTCAGCGCCATCTGATACAGCACGTAAAATACGACTAAAAAATAAACGGATAGAAGGAGCGCGTCCATAGCTGTTGTTCAAGAGTTACCCAACATCGCAGGCGGTTAATAATTGCCCATAGCTTACACCGATCTAGCAGGAGGTCGAGTATCCAATCGCATTACGTTTTTTGATGTCCGTTTCACCCAGTCAAACATGTAGTCAAACGGGCAGTCAAACATGTAGTCAAAAAGGGTGCTCAGTAGTCCCACAAAAGTACTCCGACAAAACACAAAAGCTAGGCCAACAAAAGTAGTTCGACCAAGGTTAGTCAAGCAAAAGCAATCTACGAATAAACACGTAATCTGGACTGCCGCCAAATCTTAAGAGCTTATAAATAAACGTCGTATATCTCTATTAACCTAGTCTCTATACCTTTTGCTAGAGGCTGTTATCACCTAAAAAAGCTATCGTTTAACTATTGCAATTGAGATTGCAATGTAGATATCTAGCAGCTTATTAGTCTTTAACAAGAAAGCTGCATAAGCGATGTCAAACAGCCTGTCTAAAGACAGAAGAAGCTATCAAGAAATAATTTTTTAATCGTATCTAGCAGACGTTGTTTAACGTAAATAGATGCAGACTCCTAAATTAGGTCTTTGGATCAGTTTCTTAAATAAGAAATTACGAAGAGAAAGGAGTGCCATGAAACTTTTAAACGGCCAATTCACCACCAATCAGTTCAAGACCAATCAATCTTTGAGTCACTTGCTCAAAGTTGCTGCGATCTCAGCGGTAGCTACCGTGGGATTGACCGGAGTGGACGCCGTGCGATCGCCCGTTCAGGCCGCTAAACCTGCCGACGTTGCGCAACTAGTCGAAACTGGCGTCTGTAAAGCCTGCGACCTCACCAACGCCGATCTCACGGGCGAGCACCTCATTGGCGTAGACCTACGCGATGCCGATTTAACCGGCGCAAACTTAGCCCATACCAATTTAGAAGGTGCTGATCTAACCGGTGCCACGCTAGTCGATACCGACTTTACCGGCGCATATTTAACCAATGCACTGCTAGATGAAACCGTCATTCACGACACTAACTTCAGTGATTCCACGCTCTACTACACCAGCTTGGACGACGCAGAAGTAGGCCCGGTTAATCTAGTTGGCGCAGACGTACTGAGTACGCCTATCAGCGTCGGTGGCAGCTACGACCAGTAGATAAACGGCCCGTAACCGCCGGTAGATAAAAAGACCAGCAGCACCACAGGCCAAAGCGAGGACTCAAGCGAGGATCGCAGAATTTTGACAGAAGGCGTTAGGCCATCACCAAAACTTCTGTGATTTTGCCTCGCTTACCTGCCTTGGAGTTAATCGAGCGAGCTGCATTAATGGTTTTAATCTTGCAGCCTGCGTACAGCTCACGAATAAACGGACAGTCGGAGTTAGAGACAAGCACTTTTACCCGACGAGTCGCAAGCTGAGTAACGATCTCCTTTAGGTTTACTTGCTGCTCGGCGGCGAAGCGATCGCGGCTATAGGCGGTAAATTTGCTGGTTTCACTGAGCGGATGGTAGGGCGGATCGAAGTAAACGAAGTCGCCAGCGTTTTTGGCCTGATCTAAGACGGCAGCAAACGGACGCTCTGAAATATCGGCAATTTGCAAAGCAGATGAAGCGGCCCGAAGTAAATCGGGCGCACATATTTTTGGATTCTTATAGCGACCGATCGGGACGTTGAACAGACCCTTGGAGTTTTCGCGATAGAGGCCGTTGTAGCAGGTTTTGTGGAGATAAATAAAGCGGGCCGCTCTGGCGATAGAGTCAGTTTGAAGGCGCGATCGCACCTCATAATAATGCGTCTTCCCATGCCGCTCTTGATGTACGCCGAGCTGCTCAATCAAACCTTCCACCTGATCGCGCACACACAGATACACATTCACCAGCTCAGGATTTAGATCGCTTAAATACGCCCGTTTTCCCTGGGCCTGAAGCTGCGGAGCCAGATAAAAAAACAGCGCCCCACCCCCTAAAAACGGCTCGTGGTAGCGCTCAAAATTGGTTGGCAAAAATGGTTTGTACTGCTCTAGCAGCCGAGACTTTCCGCCCGCCCACTTAATAAAAGGACGCGCCTGAACGATTTGAGTGAGCGGATCAGCAGAAGACAAAGGCATAGGTTAACTCTAGCGAAGATCCAGCCCCGACGCACCTTAGCAAAAGATTGTTGCGGTAGAATAACAATTCTGGCTGCACGGTTGTGGGCCACGCGGCCATCCCTCAGCACTCAATGGAAGCCCTATGCAAGAATTCTTCGACAACGTTTCTCGCTATCCCCGCTACCTAATTAGCTTTTCGTTCGGCATTTTTTATAACGCGATCGCCCCCCTAATCCCGCTCCTTAAAAAGCCAACGACCGCGATCGCCCTAATCAGCGCCTTCATCGCCGGATTTGTGGGCCTCACCTACACCCTAAAAGCCATGCTCGCCCTTTCTTAGCTTCGGCTACGCTTCGGCTTCATTCCAGATCCGGCCTACGCGCCGCCATCGCCCCGCCCATCGTTTATGCTTATCGCGCCCTTGGCCTGAGCGTAGTCGCAGGCCCACCTTTCCCCTTTCTCCCCCCTCTCCCTATGGCCACTAGCAGAAGAGTCGCGCGAGTCTCCGCCTCCATCAAGCGCGAAGTCAGCCAAATGCTGCTCAACGACATCAAAGACGAACGCGTTGGCGCAGGCATGGTCAGCGTTACCGACGTAGACGTGGCGGGCGACTTGCAGCATGCCAAAGTGTTCGTCAGCATTTACGGCAGCGACGAAGCCAAAATCGAAACCATGGCCGGACTCAAGGCCGCAGAAGGCTACGTGAGACGGCAGCTCGGTCAGCGAATGAGCCTGCGCCGTACACCAGAAATTACTTTTACAGAAGACCGCTCGTTTGATTTGGCGACGAATGTCCTTAACGTAATCAATCAAATTAGCGCTGAGCGGGACGCGGGCGATTCGCTCGACGCCCAGGAGACTGAAGAGGACGACGCCTAAATGCTAGCCTCTCGTCTGCCCAGCCCAGAGACGCTGAGCTTAGCCGAACAGGTCGCCCAAATGATCGTGGTACGCACCACCGGGCATCTGTTCGATCATGAGGTGGAATATCCGCAGTGGGAAGCCACCCATAGCGAGCTGAAAAGATATCTGGAAATGGGCGTTGGCGGCATCATTTTGCTAGGCGGTAGCGCGGCAGAAGTTGGCATTCGCGCCCAGCAGCTTCAGCTTTTGGCGAAGTATCCGCTGTTGATAGCAGCGGATATTGAAGAAGGCGTGGGCCAGCGGTTTAGCGGGGCAACCTGGTTCGCGCCGCCGATGGCTTTGGGCCAAATTGCACGGACAGAGTTGCCCTTGGCGCTGCGGTTGGCAGAGCAAATGGGAAAGGCGATCGCCCAAGAAGCCACCGCCATTGGCCTGAACTGGCTGCTCGCACCCGTGGTCGATGTCAATAATAATCCGGCGAATCCGGTCATCAACGTGCGGGCCTTTGGCGAATCGGCAGAGACCGTCGCACAGCTCACAAGCGCGTTCATCAAAGGCGCTCAAAATTCTCCTGTGCTGACTTGCGCCAAGCATTTTCCAGGTCATGGTGATACCGACATGGACTCGCATCTAAGTCTGCCGGTCGTCAATCATACTTTTGAGCGGCTGCAAGCGGTAGAGCTGGTGCCATTTTCGCGGGCGATCGCCACCGATGTAGACAGCATCATGACCGCACACCTCCAGCTACCCAACATCGACCCAGACTATCCGGCCACTCTTTCGCCAATCACCTTAAACGGCTTGCTGCGGCGGGATATGGGTTTTGATGGTCTAATTGTGACCGACGCACTGGTGATGGGCGGCATTACTCAGCAGTACGGCGGTGAAGATGGCAAAGGCAATGAAGCAGCGGTGCTGGCCGTAGAAGCGGGGGCCGATATTTTGCTGATGCCGGGGGATGTGGAAGGGGCGATCGCAGCGATTTGCAGCGCTGTCGAATCCGGGCGAATTGCGTCCAGCGTCATTTTGAGAGCCGTAGAACGCATTTGGCGAGCAAAACACAAGATCGCCGATATGTTTGTAACCGATGCGCCATCGCGCCATGCCTGGCAGCATCAGGCCGTGCCCCCGATTGCGCCTGAGCAGATTGGAACTGAGGAAACGAGAAGGCTAGCTAGGGAGATTCTCAGGGCTTCTCAACAGGTATACAACACGCCTGCTCAGTCTTTGAGTCAAGCCATTAGCGCCCCTTTAATTCCGGGCCAGAATTTGATTTTGGTTGACAATATTTTGCAATGTCCATTCCTTAGCCGAACGGCACCAGCGGTGACGCTACCCTCTAGCCAGGGATACGACCTCATCCTCGCGGATGCTCGAAGTACCGACCTCTTAACCATATCAAAGGATGTGGCGACTTTGGTGCAGCTCTTCATTCGAGGCAATCCCTTTCGCAGCGGCCAAGGACTCAGCGAAATCGCGATTAACTACCTCAAAATGCTGGGTGCCAACCTGCAGGCCGTGGTCGTTTATGGCAGTCCTTATGTCTTTGCTGCCATTCGCGAACTCATCGATCCGCAGACGCCCTGTGTGTTTAGCTACGGACAAATGAAGATGGCTCAGGCGATCGCCCTCCAGCCTCTACTCCTGCCGTCCAAAGACCGGTTATCCAACGACCTGTTACCTAAAGACCTGTTACCCAACGCCTCCCAACACAGCCAGATCGCCAAATCTAACAGCGCCATAGATAGCACCTTCACCGACTGATGTCTACCTAGCCGCGCCCGATGACCGGGAATTGCGATCGCTCATCCTGTATCTTGTACAGACTGCGATCTTTCGCCCGTTCTCGCATTCACTGTTTGGACTGAACCGATGACCTCCTCCAAGGACAAAGCGCTTGAAAACACGAGTCTGCTCAGCAATCGCTACCGCGTTTTGAGCGTATTGGGAGACGGTGGATTTGGCAAAACCTTTTTGGTAGAAGATGTTCACATGCCGTCGGCCCGGCAGTGTGTGCTGAAGCAGCTAAAGCCGGTAGAAGATGATGAAGCCGCCGGAAAAATTGTGCGCGATCGCTTTGGCCGCGAAGCCGCCATCCTCGAAAAGCTAGGCGAAACGCACGACCAAATTCCCCGCCTGTACGCTTACTTTTCTGAAGGCGAGCAGTTTTATTTGGTCACTGAATGGATAGCCGGATACACGCTGACGCAGAAAGTACAGGCAGAAGGCCCACAGTCTGAAGCAGTCGTTAAAAAAATTATCGCCGATTTGCTGGACGTTATCGCCTACGTGCATCGTCAGGGCATCGTCCATAGAGACATCAAGCCCGACAACGTGATTTTGCGCAGGCCCGACGGCAAACCCGTCCTGATTGACTTTGGGGCCGTCAAAGAGACCATGACCACCCAAATGTCTATCCCCATGCCTATGGATGGGCAGAACTATCCGGCTCATACCATTGCCATCGGCACACCGGGCTACATGCCTGCCGAACAGATGGCCGGTCGCCCCACCTTTACCAGCGATCTCTACAGCCTAGGCATGACGGCAATTTACCTGCTTACCGGCAGAATTCCGCAGGAGCTAGGCATAGACGACCGTACCGGCGAATGGCTGTGGCGACAGTACGCACCGGGCGTTAGCGCTGGGTTTGGCAACTTTTTAGACTGCGCCATTCATCGCGATCCGCGCAATCGCTTTCCCTCAGCCGAGTCGATGCTGGCCATTGTGAACGGGCTGATTGCGGATGACGCCCACCGGACGGTAGCAGGCTTCGAGCTATCGCCTTCGGCCTCAGAACCCACCCTTGCGCCGCCCGATCAGAGAGAGACTATAGAGACTATCGCCTCCCGATCGCCTTTGCCAGAGCCACCGATAGCAGCCGCTAACGATCTATACAGGCCAGATCGCGACCCTACCTACGAAGTGCCTTATGGGCCAACAGAAATAGCGCCGCCGCCCGCTCGATCTAAATCCTGGCGGAGTGCGATGGTGGTGGGTGGCATGGTGGGATGCAGCGTGCTGTTGGGCGTACTGCTAGCGATGGAAAAGCTGCCTAATCTGTTTAACTCATCAGGAGCCGTTGTAGAAGCGGCAAATGATCAATCAGATAGCAATCCTGATGGCGGGCCAGACGGTGGATCGAAGGATGGATCGAACAGTCGGTCAAACGATGGATCAGATAGCGAAACAGATCAGCTCGCCGCAACTCAGCCCGATGAGGCCACGCCAGTCTCGGCGCAGACGGTGCCCGATGCCAATGGCACCATCGCCGGACAGCCAGGCAGCAAAAACGTGCGGGCTAAAGCGGGCACCCTCTATGCGGTGGTGGATTCTGTGAACGTGGGCGATCGCGTCAAAGTCACTCAAAAAGGAACCGACGCCGAAGGCAACCTTTGGTACGAAATTACAACGCCTAGCAGCACCCAGGGCTGGATTGCCGGGCAGCTATTACAAATAGACGGCAATGCCAAGCTGCCACCGACAAAGCCCACCGACTCCACGTCATCCGACACCGATAGCACGACCTCCTCGGCTAACTCAAAACCACCGGCCTCTGGAACAGACCGTTCAGGCTCGACCCCACCAGCCGCTGCCACCTTGCCAAGTGACCCCACCAATGCCGTGCTCATGGGCGAAGCGGGCAGTAAAAATATTCGGTCGGGGCCGGGCGTTAGCTACGGAAAAGTTCACGATGCCTTTCCGGGCGATCGCGTCATCATTACCAACACCAGCCAAGATGCGGATGGCTACACCTGGTACGAAGTCTCTTTCCCAAAATCAGGCGCGAAAGGTTGGATCGCCGCTCAGCTCGTCAAAAAAGACTAACGCCAAACCGCTAAAAGTTTGAGCTTCCAGACTTATCTTCAAGACTTATCCTAAAGACTTCTGCCAAAGCCCTATGAAGCTCTCTCGATTAGCCTCTACCAAACTTCAAACCGTTGCGATTTCAGCCGCCTTTGCACTCAGCATTGTAGCTGGCGGCATTGCCCTCCGGCTAAACGTTGCCAACCGGGCGACTATAAGCGCTCAGGCCCATGCTCAAGCCCACAATCAGGCCCATGCTCAGGCCCACAATCAGTCAACATTACCGGATCGAAAGCCACAACCGAGTGCTGCTAGCTCAACCACCGCTCACGCCGCTCGCAGCGAATCTCCAGTGGCCACCAGCGCTGATATTTCTAAGCCTAAAACAGATAGCGCCAAGCCAAGCCAAGCACCTCAGCGCTCAGCGCTCTCTATTACTCCGATTCAGCCTGCCGCCAACCCCACCGCTGCCCCGATAGGCCCATCTAGCGAGTTCAACCACCTGCCGTACAAAGAAGCCGACCCGGCCCGTCTACAGCCTGTTGGCACCTTTGCCCGCGACGATTTCGAGCGCACCGAACGGCTCGATCTGGAAGCGGCTAATGCCTTTATTATCATGGTTCGAGAGGCGCAGGCACAGGGCGTTAACCTCATGCCCATCTCTGGGTTTCGCTCTGTGGCCGAGCAGCAGGGATTATTTGCTGAGCAAACCGAGCGCTATGGCAGTGAAGTCGCTGCGGCCAAACTCAGCGCCCCGCCTGAGCATAGCGAGCATCACACCGGCTACGCGTTTGATATGGGCGATCGCCATCGCCCCGACACCGATTTAGCCTCGCAGTTTGCAGAAACCACCGCCTACCAGTGGCTACTCAACAACGCCTTTATCTTTGGCTTTGAACAATCCTTTCCGAAAAACAATGCTCAAGGCGTAAACTTCGAACCCTGGCACTGGCGATATGTCCAATCCGAACGGGCGCTACAAATTTTCGCGGCGGCTAAAGCTATCGAGACACAGCCCTAAGCGGTTTTACCGTCTCTATAGCGGTCTGTAGAGGAGTGGTCTGTGGGGGAGTGGTCTGT
>JBBSOB010000022.1:0-27351 GCA_038260205.1 Phormidesmidales cyanobacterium | reverse complement strand
GATCTTGGCTTTCTCACCGCCCAAGGCCAGCTCCACATCACAGGCCGCGCCAGCAGCAAAATCATCAGCGGCGGCGAAAACATCTTTCCTGCCGAAGTTGAGGCCGCCCTGCTCAGCACCGGCCAGGTCAAAGACGTATATGTTTTTAGTCAGCTTGATCCTCAGTGGGGCGAAGCCGTCGTCGCTGCCTTTGTACCCGCTCATCCTAAAGTCACCAGTACCAGCTTGCAAACCGCACTCTCAGCAGGCAACATCGCCCCGCTACTTAGCCGCTACAAACATCCCAAATATTGGATTGCCCTCTGCAATATCCCTAGAAACGCCCAGGGCAAGCTGCTCAAATCAGCTCTGATGGCTCAGATTGCGCAGCTATCCAATTCGTCAAATAGTCTGGTAGCGGGCAACGCCGCCGACTGTCTGTCCGAATAGCCACATGCCGCGTCAAAGCTTTTGCCACCTTTTGCCCGTTCGCAGACTCGCCTGGGCCAAACACCTCATAAGCCACCTCGAAGCTGTCTGGGGTCAGTAGCTTAGGCATTAAGGAAAAGATGAGGCGATCGCCACAAAACATCGGTCGATAAAAATCCGCCTGCGCATGTACAATCGGCACCGCCACGGCATACCCCCGATCAGTACTCGCGCCTTCTCCCGAAAAAAACGCCCTCACATCAACCCCAGCAGCAGCCAGTCCAGCCTCATAAGCCTCATGGCAAAATCCCAACAGCTCAGCAAAATAAACCACTCCCCCGGCATCTGTCTCCCCAAACCGCACCACCCGCGAATAACCGCCAGATAGATTTTCCACGACTAGTCACCTTTTCCACTATTAGTCACCTATAGCTAAAGAGCTCGCCAAAAATCTAGCAAACAGCCCCTAACTCCACAAAACTCATCAAAAAGTCCACCTCAGCAACTGCCAAAGTGGACTCTCATTCAAAATAAAATCAAGGATCAAATCACGGTTCGAAGCCCGCAATCCGGCACTCATCACTGATCGCTTGCCATTCCTCTAGCTCGCATTCGGCTGAGCCGGACGGAACGGAATGCCGTTCATACCAGGCAATAGCGCATCTGCAGCCGTCTCAGTTTTCACCTTAGTGGCCTTAGTGGGAGCTTGCGCAGTCGCATTTTTAGTCCGCAACAAATTAAAGTCAGCCATACTAAAGTTCAGCACCTGCATCGGATTATTCAGCGCCTTCACCAAATTGGCCAGCGCATACTGCACCAATCCATCGGAATTCACCAGCACCCAACCATCAGCCGTTAGCTCACGCATTTCGAAGTGCAGATGAGGCCCCGTCGAGTTACCCGTCGAGCCAACTAGTCCAATTACCTCGCCCTTTTTTACTACCGCATCAGGCTCTACCAAAATCTCAGATAGGTGAGCATAACGGCTCTCCAACTGAGTGTCAGCCAGCTTGTGATTGAGCACTACCATCAGACCATAGCCTCCGGCATATCCAGCGGAACTCACTTTTCCATCTTGAGCAGCGAGTACCGGCGTTCCTTGCTCCGCGCCAATGTCAGTACCTGCGTGGAAGCGTTGGTCACCCGAAATCGGATGCGTCCGGAAGCCAAACAAAGAGGTAATTGGCGAAGGAATCGGCAGCGGGAAAATAAACCGCTCGTTGGCCTGCAAATTCACCAGTGGACGCACGGTACGATTCAAATACTCGCGGCCCGCCGCTGTGGTAGACCCAGAAAAGCGAATACCCTCTGCACTAAAGCTCACTGGCCCCACATTAATCGCGCCGCTGCTGACGGCTGGGCTACTCGCCACCGCCGTGTTTTGGACGGAATCGCGCGCGGCATAGGATTCGGCTTGAGCAGGCGGCGCGGCCTGTCTATTAGCAACGGGAGCCGAAGCCGCAGGCAACCCAGGCTGAGCGCCGCAGGCAGCATTAGGGACTCCTTGCCCTGCAGTCAGCGTGAACTCACAGCCGGTAGATTGCTCAGAAACCACAATCTCTGGGGCACCTAACGCACCGTTTGTACCAGGCTCAGGGGCCGCCGTAGCTCCCACGCTATAGTCCGTCGGATCGACAAAGACGTTGCTGTACTCGTCTGGCAGGTTTGTGCCTTCAGGAAGTGCTGCCGGTACTAGCTCAGTCGGCTGAATAGGGGGCGCTACAGGCAAAACATCGGGCGCGGCGGTTGACTCTGGTGACGGCGTAATCTCTATCTCTGCAGAGCCACCTTCGAGCGCTACTAGCGTTGTGGTCTGATTGCTATCTTTGGCTAAAGCATTATTGGCCTGTGTCCTAGCAGATAGCTGCAGCATGCTAGGCGCGATCGCCATCGAACCCGAACCATAGCCAGCCAAAGGAACCGTCATCGCACTCGCATCAACGAGTCCTCTCAAAGAGCCGCTCCGACGAGCAATCTTGCTAGCCTTTTTGGGCGATCGCACAGAGCTAAAGGTAGGCGGTGCAACCCTGCTAACGGTGGGTCGAGAAACGCTCGAATGGGCACGCGGACTCGCAGTTTTAGTCGCTGTGGTGGGAGTGGTTTTTGTAGCAGCCGTTTTTGTAGTGGCTGTCTTTGTAGCAGATGTCTTTGTAGCAGGTGTCGAAACCGCCGCAGGTGCCGTCGCAGCCTCGGTTTTAACGGTGGGCGCGGCAGGAACAGCCGGTGCCGGTGCCACCGCAGCAGGAACTACATCTGCAGGAGCCGCAGGCGTCACCGCCGCAGGAGCAGCAGCAACCGGTGCGGCCGGGGGCGTTTGATACGTAGCAAGCCAATCAGGCTCAGCGGGCGCTGAAGTTGCAGTAGGGGCAACCGGCTCAGTGATAGGCGCTGGCACATACTCCACTTGGGCAGGTGCGATCGCAGGCTCAAACGAACTCTCAGCGTAAGTAAAGGTCGTATCAGCAACGCCAGGGTTAGCTGCGGCCTCACTCGGAGCAACCGCGTAATCATCAATTAAAAAATCACTTTCAGCCAACGCAAAACTCATCTGGTTTGCCACAAAACCAGAGCTGCCTAGCAGTCCCAGTGCGATCAGCCAGCTACGCTGCATTCGTTTAGTCGTAGAACCCTGGTTGCGTCGAGTCTGATTTTGGGGGGGACTATCCATAAGTTGACGATTGAGTTGAGTAACGTCTGATTGAGTACGGTTTGATTGATTACTGGTTTCTAGCGCCGCTTCCGGCTGGCTTGTTACGGGTTTGGCGTTATGCTGAGGCGCAGTCATAGTCAACAACCTAAAAATAATCCCAATTAATCTTAACGTAGGCTTTAGCCGCAACCATAAGCCTTATACACTTTGCTCTTATTCGAAAGGTCAAACCGCTATCTACTGCAGTTTGGTAAAAATCCCTACCGCAAAGAGCTTCTAGAAAAGGTTATCCTTCTTTCGAATATCTATCATGCCATAGTTGATTTCATCCGGTTCTCTAGGCTAAGCCGTATTAATTTGCCAAAAGGTCGCGGGTGCTAAAGACCTGCGGCAGAAGGTGAAAATAGCAGGAGACTTTCAGCCGAATTTGTCCTAAGACGATCATTAGCTGACCATTCTATCGGAGTCCCGATCAGGGCAACCTTCAAGTACCCCTCTTCTGATACCCCAACGACTTCTCCGGAACGGTTCAGTAATTGGCTCAGCAGGTGCTCTTTTGACAGACTCGCTTGAGACGAGTTGGTTTCGCAGTTAGAAAGCCCTTCGCTAAAAATCAGTTGATCGAGCAGCTTACGATCTAATGAAACAGTTTTTTTGAACTGTGTCAGTAGATTCTCGTAGTCCTTCATGAAAACTTGACTGCCTACCCGCTTCTGGAAGAAGACGCCCTGTAAAATCCCCCTAAGCACTAGGGCAGCTAGCATTTCTAAACAATCTATTTTGGTTTTGGCGCAACTCTCAGGCAGGCTCTCCAGTATTTTGACGAGAGAAGTGCCGGTTTCTGGGGTTGAATTGTGCCAATTAATTCCCACTCCGATCACAGCCTGTTTTATGTAGGGCAAAGGCTTAGGCTCTATAAGAGATTCTGTGAGAGACTCTGCGGAAAACGCTGTGAGAGACTCAGTAACGACAGCAGAATGTGCCACTTTGGTCGCCGATTTGGTCGCCGATTTGGTCGCTAATTTAGTCTCTGTTAAGATGCCGCCTAGTTTTTTGCCCTCAAAAAATAGATCGTTAGGCCACTTCACGCTAATGGGGACACCCAGATTATTCAGCGCCGTCGCAATTCCCCAGGCGCTCAGACAGGTGAGCTGCGCGGCATTCGCCACTGGCCAATCGGGTTCAATTGCCAGCGACAGATACAGTCCTCCTAGCTCAGATTGCCATATCCGACCCCGCTGACCTCTACCCGCTGACTGCTGACGCGCGATCGCCACTGTTCCGGCCCCATAGCCGCTTGCCAGCATCCGCCAAAGCTGCGTACTAGTCGAATCTACGCGGTCAAACAAGTGCAAATCAAACCGAGGACGAATAGCTCTAAACAGCTTACTAACGCCTAGCTCAGCCGCATCGGTAGCTAGCGCCGCATAAAATCTGTCAGCCGCGATCGCCTGCTCACCACATCCAAACGTCTGACCGGTTGATACCATTTATTTCTGTTGGCTTATTTTTGTTGACTTATTTCTATCAGCCTATTTCTATCAGCGATTATTCTGAGTCATCTCGATTCGTCACCTCAAGCCACCTTAACAACGACTTTATCTAGACGCTAATTATGACATTGCCATCGCCCCCACCGCTCACCACAGAAACGCTTTGGGCCATCCTCAACAACGAACTGCCCGATGATACGGTCAATCAGCTGGTGTGGCGATCGCTCGGCTACCGCTACGACGAGCCATCTCAAAAATGGACATCTGAACAGGTAGACTCCGCCTGGGCCGAAAAATATCCTGAACCGCCCAACTTTATCGAAAGCAGACCCGCCACCGTTCAGCTCACTCGCGCTATTCCCAAAGAGAACAAGCAGTTGCTCAAAACCCAGCTAGGCTTTAAAGGCTACACCGTAGACCAGCTAGTGCCGCGCCTCACTCGTCGGGCCACGATGACGAACTGGCTGCTCAGCGAAATGAAACGGCAAAAGCTCATATAACCTGCGCTTAATCCGGTAGCGCCTCCAGACAACTAGAAAGAAAAGATTAGAAAGAAAAGATGGATAGAAAATAGAACGTATCCCTCATAACCACCCACTCGCTCAACTCTTAAGAACCAAACATGTCCACCGTATTTGATTTCTTAGCCAGAGGTGGCCCCGTCATGGTGCCTATCGTCGGCGCGTCTGTTTTTACCGTTGCCTGCGCCCTAGAGCGAACCATTTTCTGGACGGATTTACTCAAGCGAGAGGGCAAAATTGTTGGCGAAGTGCTAGACGCTGCCCGTTTCGATCTCAATCATGCAGCCGCGATCGCCGCTCGATATACCGATCTTCCCGTGGGCCGCTTTCTGCTCGCTCCTCTCAGCACAAAATCCACCTCCCCCGAAACCTTCCGTCTCGCCCTAGAAAGCGCCGGAGACAAAGAATTCGTCAAAATGAGAAAAGGCGACAAGCTCCTAGAAACCGTCGTCGCCGTTGCCCCTCTACTCGGGCTTCTCGGCACCGTCACCGGTTTGATCAACACCTTCAACACCCTCGACATCGGCGGTAGTCAGGGCAGTGCAGGTGCCACAGAAGCCGCCAGCGGCATCGCCGAAGCCCTGATCACCACCGCCGCAGGCATGGTCGTCGCCATTCTGGCCCTCCTCATACTCAGAATTATGGTGACCCTACAGGCCCAGCAGATGGACTATTTCTCCGAAGCAGGCAGCGACCTAGAACTCATCTACCGCCAATACTGGATAGAATCTGGGCGACTACCTGACGAAAGGTCTACACTCGCAGGCCCCCTGGCCCACCAATGGCCCACACAGGTTATGCCCCCCGAAGATCTGGGCACCCAGCCCTACTCCGCCAGCTCATCTTCCTAATTTTCCTCACCACACCTCCATGCGCTTCAAAAAACCAGACACCCCCATCCCTACCATCGATCTCATCCCCATGCTCACGGTCATGATGGGTGTACTCGCTTTTTTCGTTGTGATCTCGGTTTCTCTTAGCAGCGATCAGCTTATCCAGGTAAACCTCCCGCCAGAGCCAGCTAAAGACGCACCCACCCCAGACCCAGCCACGTCAGCGCCCTTTATCGTCGCTTTAGATGCCGACGGCCAGCAGCGACTCAACGGCGTCCCAATCGCGACCGATCGGCTCATTGCCGAAATTAATGCCTATCTCAACAGCAACCCCACTCAGAATGTCTACTTGGTGCCCAGCCGCCAGCTGCCGTACGAACAGGTCGTAAGGTTTTTGGGCGATATGCGCGCAGTAGGTGGCAGCGATCGCGTCTCCCTAGCCCTAGAGAAAGCACCCGCCGCATCCACACCCTAAAATTCTTTCACCCCACGCTCCTACCAACGGCTATGAGAAAACGCCCTAGACCCAGCAGCCGAATTCCAGAGGTCAACCTAGTCCCGATGATGGACGTCATGATGAGCGTCTTAATATTCTTTGTCATCATCTCCATGAGCATGACCGGCGTCGCCATCAATGGCGTCACCCTGCCCACTGCCGTAGACAATGCCAACGAAGCTGCCAGCAAAGAAAAGGCGATCGCGCCCCTCACCCTGGGACTCGACTCGCAAAACATCCTCACCATAGAAGGCAAAGCCGTCGAAGTAGAATCACTTGCGCCCATCATTCAAAGCTACTTCCAGGAAAACCCTGACGGCAGCATCCTGCTAAAAGCCGACCGTAAACTGCCTTACGACGACATTGCCGACTTACTCACCCAGCTCCGCAAAGTGGGCGGCAAGCAAGTTTCATTAGCCGTAGAATAAAGACGGATGACTTCACTTGTCCTCACTTGCCCTTATTTGTCCTCACTTGCCTTTCACCGATGGAGCCGATCCCCGACAGTCAAATTGAAAGGCTACTCGCAGCGCTCAAGCATCCCAATCGAGAACAACGCGATCGCGCCTCCTCCGTTTTATGGCACGTATGGTTCCACCAAAAAGGCGTCTACGGCGCACAGCAGCTAATGCAGGCCCAAACCCTGATCGAAACCGGTCAGGCAGACAAGGCGGAAATGCTTCTTAGCGAATTGATTACCACCCAGCCCGACTTTGCTGAAGCCTGGAATCGAAGAGCGGTGCTGCGCTATATGCAGAGAACCTATTGGCAGGCGATCGCCGACTGTCAACAAACCGTTCAGCTCGTCCCGTATCATTTCGGCGCACTCCACGGTCTCGGTCTTTGCCACAGCGCCGTCGGCAACTACACCGCTGCGATTCAAGCCTTTCGCCAAGCCTTAGAGATTCAGCCATACGCCCTCACCAATCAGCGCATGATTTTAGAATGCACGGCCAAACTGAAATAGGCCCTTCTAGTGCACCGCTCACAGGAGATCACCGGCTTTTTCAGACCCGCGTCCTTATACAACCGCCGCCCAAAATCGCTCAATCTGTGTCAACCTAATTTGTACAGATCGCATTTCCTCTTGAAGAACCATGCAAACGCTGTCTACACCACCGACCTCTCCTGATGCTTCACCAGATCGCAGCTCAGACATAGAAGCTTCAGAAACAGAAGCCCTAGAAACAGAAGAATTCGCACCGACTATCACCCGTCGCAAAACGCGCTCCGTCAGCGTCGGCGAGGTTACTATCGGCAGCAACCACCCTGTCGTTGTTCAGTCCATGATCAACGAAGACACCCTAGACATAGACGGCTCGGTTGCTGGCATTCGTAGACTTCACGAAGCAGGCTGCGAAATTGTTCGCGTCACCGTTCCTAGCATGGCCCACGCGCGCGCGCTTTCAGAGATCAAAGCGAAGCTCGCGCAAACCTATCAGCCCGTGCCGCTAGTTGCAGATGTCCATCACAACGGCATGAAAATTGCCCTCGAAGTCGCTAAACATGTAGACAAAGTTCGGATTAACCCCGGCCTATATGTATTTGAGAAGCCATCGAGCGATCGCACCGAATACACCCCCGAAGAATTTGCCAGCATCGGCCAAAAAATTCAGGCAACCCTAGAACCTCTCGTCGTCTCCTTGCGCGATCAGGGCAAAGCCATGCGTATCGGCGTCAACCACGGCTCGCTCGCCGAGCGGATGCTCTTCACCTACGGCGACACCCCCGCCGGCATGGTCGAATCCGCACTAGAATTCATCCGCATTTGCGAATCGCTCAACTTCCATAACCTCATCGTCTCGCTCAAAGCCTCCCGCGTCCCGGTCATGCTAGCCGCCTACCGCCTCATGGTAAAGCGCATGGACGAGCTAGGCATGGACTATCCTCTTCACCTTGGCGTCACCGAAGCAGGCGACGGCGAATACGGTCGGATCAAATCCACCGCAGGCATTGGCACCCTGCTCGCCCTCGGCATTGGCGACACCATTCGCGTCTCCCTCACCGAGGCCCCTGAAAAAGAAATTCCCGTCTGCTACAGCATTTTGCAAGCCCTGGGCCTACGCAAAACAATGGTGGAATACGTTGCCTGCCCCTCTTGCGGACGAACCCTATTCAACCTCGAAGACGTGCTGCACAAAGTCCGCGCCGCCACCAGCCACCTCACCGGACTAGACATCGCCGTCATGGGCTGCATTGTCAACGGCCCTGGAGAAATGGCCGACGCCGACTATGGTTATGTCGGCAAACAGCCGGGCACTATTGCTCTTTACAGAGGCCGTGATGAAATCAAGCGCGTCCCCGAAGCTGAAGGCGTCGCCCAGCTAATCGACTTAATCAAGTCAGACGGCCGCTGGGTAGAACCCGACGCAGCAGCAGAAACCAACGCAGACAAGACCGAATCAGCGCCTACGCCATCAGACGCTGTTATTGCCAGCGTATAACGGCTCTATTGTCCTTTCAAATTGCCAGGTGCTAACGCGTCCTACGAATTTCATACTTTCTAGGCAATATTTCTGGGCAATATACGGATTCCGGGAAACATACGGAAATCATTCTTAGCGCTTGTATAGAAAAAAGGAGAAAGCTACCCGCTCAATTATCAAACTGACCTACTCAGCAATATTCACAGCTCACTTTGGTTTAGCTTTTCAATACGTTTTCTCATCTTTTCTCCCATCTACAGTTCACGACTAACTTCAATCAAATTTTGTCCGAAATTTGTCCGAAATTTGTCCGAAATTTGTCCAAAATTTAAGTCAAGGCTCAACCCTACGCCTAGGCCACTCCCAAAAGCCTTATGCTAAATTGAGCGAAACAATGTCCTCCACAAGGGATTTTTAATCTTTTAACTATGGTAATAACCAAGCGCGGGCTAATTCTTGGAACCACGGCAGTTGCGAGCGCAGCCGTCGCCGTCGCGGTCATCGGCGTTCACCGAAATGCGACGCAGGCATTCTTCAAGGAAAGCCCCAAGGAACTGGTCGACGAAGTGTGGCAGCTTATCGATCACGAATATGTCGACGACTCATTCAACTCCCTCAACTGGAACGACGTCCGCACCTCTTATCTAAACCGCAACTATACCGATAAAGAGCAAGCTTACGAAGCCGTTCGCGAGATGCTAAAGCAGCTTGACGATCCCTACACGCGCTTCATGGATCCTCAAGAATTTAGCAATATGCAAGTTGACACCCAGGGAGAACTCACCGGGGTCGGCATCCAAATTTCGCAGGAAGAAAAAACTAACGAAATCGTGGTCGTTGCCCCCATTGAGCAAACCCCAGCTTTCAAAGCGGGCGTACTTACAGGTGACGTGATTACTGCAATCGACGGAAAAACCACCGAAGGGATGGAGCTTAGCGACGCCGTAAACCTCATTCGCGGCCCCGTCAATTCATCGGTAGAACTCTCAGTTACCCGAAAGGGCAAGCCTCTCTCATTTACGCTAGCCCGTGAGCGCATTGAGATTCATCCCGTTCAGTTCTCCGTAGAGAATGGCCCTGAAGGGACGTTGGGCTACATTCGTCTCACGCAGTTTAGCGCTAATGCCGCTGCCGAAATGCGCGAAGCAATTAAGGCGTTGGAGGAAAAGAACGTTACGGGCTACATTTTAGACTTGCGCTCTAACCCAGGCGGTCTGCTATTTTCCAGTATCGACATTGCTGAAATGTGGATAAAAGAGGGCACCATTGTCTCCACCGTAGATCGCAATGCGGTGAGCGATGAAGAGATTGCCCATGATAAAGCGCTTACCGACAAGCCGCTGGTTGTCTTAGTCGATGGCGGCTCTGCGAGTGCTAGTGAAATCCTCTCTGGAGCCTTGCAGGACAACGACCGCGCGGTACTAGTCGGTTCTCAAACCTTTGGTAAAGGTCTGGTGCAATCGGTACGCGGTCTAGCGGACGGCTCAGGCGTTGCCGTTACCATTGCAAAGTACCTCACGCCTTCTGGCAGAGACATCAACAAGCTAGGTATTGAGCCAGACTTTGTGATTGATCTATCTGACGAGCAGCGCGAGGAACTTTCCAAAAACCGCGACGAAGTGGGCACTGCGAAAGATCCGCAGTACGCCAAAGCCCTACAAGTGCTCTCCGATTCTATTCGCAGCAGTCGTAATTCGGCTAGTGCGGCAGGGGTTACCCAGAACAAGTAGTTGGCCGGTTATACCCGATCGGCATCACCCAATCGGCATTACGAACATCATCGTGGAACAGAGGGCGCTTAGTAGAGTTTACTAGCGACCCTTTTTCTTGTGTTTTATTCTTTTCAAGTTTTTTCCAAGTTTTTTCCAAGCTAGCTAGGCTGACATTTGCCTGCCCGAATGAGGCCCACTCGCTTTGCGATCGCCTCTCCCTTACTCTCAAACGGCCCCCACTGAGCCAAAGACTGCGTCTCTGGTGCCTTGGATGCCTCGAATGCCTGCTTAGAAATAACTTGACAATACTCAGATGCCTGCTTAACGATGTACCAGCTTTCTTTAGATTTTTCCATTGCAATGCCTTTTTGATAGGGTTAGTTCATCAGATTGTATGGCATTCAAGCCTCTTGGCTAGCGGTGCGAAGGGCATAGGTAATCACTGCGGCTAAGAGACATAAAACGGCGAGCGATCGCAACACAATCTCTAGCCCCAAACTCTCTTGCAGCACTGGCAAACCCAATGCGCCCAGCACTGCCCCTAACTTTGCAATGCCGCCCGCTAGCCCGGCCCCACTCGCTCGAATCGCAGGCGGAAACAGCTCTCCAGACAGCAAGAACGTCGTTGAGTTTGGCCCCAAATTCATCATCAAGTTGAACAAGATAAAACCCGCAAACAGTATTCCTATATGGGTGCTGCCACCCGAAAAAGAAAGCAGGACTAGCCCAGAGGCCATGCCAATGAAGCCAAAAATCTGTAAGGGAATGCGGCCCACGCGATTAATTAAAACCACCGCGCCCAAAAATCCCATTACCAAAAACACGTTGACAATCGCCGCTCCTCTAGCCGAAGCCATCTCTTGAGTCAGCAGATTGCCTTCATTCGAAAAGGCCAGCGCCGCAATAATCGTCGGCGTAAAGATGCCGATGCCATAAGTGGCCACATCCTGCAAAAACCAGGGAATCGACGCCAGTGCCGTTTGCCGAAAATACTGAGCCGAAAACAAATCGCGATAGCCCAAAGACTTCTGTTCCGATTCGTCGATCTGCGCGTTCTCTAGCTCGGCAATTGGCTTTAGAACAATTTCTTTTTCTAATAGTTCAGAAGCCGCTTCCGAAGCCTTGGCATACTCTCCTTTCGCCAGATAATAACTAGGACTTTCTAGCAAAAACAACAGCCGCAGCCCCCCGACCAACAAAGAAAGAACAACTCCAACACCCAACATCCATCGCCACGCATAGCCAATCGCTAAATCCGGCTGAGTTTGTTGAAACGCCCAAATAGTAGCCCAGCCCACAACGGCACCGAGCAAAGCCCCTATCGACTGAAAGCTAAAGGCACTAATCACCATGCGCCCCCGCAGCCGCGCCGGAATATTCTCAGTGATGTAGGCCACGCTAATGGGATAGTCTGCGCCAATGCCGACACCGACCAAAAAGCGAAAGAACAGCAAAGACCAGGCGTCCCAAGCCAAGGCTGTTGCGGCTGAGGCAACGATAAATAAGCCGATGTCAATCACCAGCATGAGCTGACGGCCAATTCGATCGGTAACGGGGCCAAGGGTTAGTGAGCCAACTAGGGCACCAGCTAGGGCGGCAGTCGCGATCGCCCCCACCCAGCCCGCACTCAGGTCAAAGTCTCGCCGAATAAACGGCATTGCCACGCCAATAATAAAAAAGTCAAATCCATCTAGCGCAATTAGCCCAGCCGAAAGAATCCACAGCATCCACATCGGGCGCGTCAGCTTTGAATCATCTAACGCTTGTTGAAAATGCACTTGCGGCGAAGCGACTTCACCGATTTCTACAGCAGACAGTCCAGAAGCCATATAAATTTGCGAATGCCGCTCCAAAAGTCTTTATAGCCTAAGCTAACTTGGCCCGCCTGCCGAACTGCCCATAGAGAGAATTTGATTAGCTGCGATCGCTCATCCAACAGCGCTCAGACCAAGCCACAAATGGGCATCCTGAAGACCATAAAAGTATCTGCGGCCTTTGTGCCCCTCGCCAACACCTAAAGAAGCTAACGCCATGATTGAACTTTTAGACAAAATTGAAACCATCTTAGCCGCATCGCCCCAACCATCAGACAACAGCGCACAAACTGAGAATTGGCCTCCTCAATCGGAAGATGCAGGCAGACATCCGCACACCAGTTGGACAAGTCGCAAAATCGTTCAATCGCTCATGATTCAGTTGCCGATGGCAGAAGGCGCTAGGGAAAGTGAGGCGTTTGACGCTTTAAGAAGCGAAAAATACAGCCGCTGTAAAATTTATCCCCAGCTTGTAGAAGGAAGTATCTACATAAAAGCAGTTGACTGCATGAGCAGAATTCCACAGGCAGTAGAAACAGATTCTCTTACGCTGTCGTCTTTATTTAAAGAGAGCGCCCGGTTAATTATTGAAGCCCACAACCAAACCATTGCAGCGGCTGAAGATGAAATCAGAGACAACCGGCTTAAAGCGAAAGAAACAGCAATAGTAAGGCTTGAGAAGTTAGCCATCGATGTCTTTGCCAGAGGGCTAGGAGACGAAGCCGAAAAATAGATCGTATCTTCTAACATCAATGCTGAACCGTTCATAGTCTGGACATTTTTTGAGCCAAATAGCGGCTGTCATATCAGTCGCTATTTTCTATAGATCAATGCCATCCAGATAGACCAGTCAAGGCCCAGAGTTTGGTAAATCGCTCGCCATCTTAGTCAAAGGGTTCGGCTTCATTTTCTTAGGCCGAGCAGCAGGCTTAAGCTGAGGATACACCTCCAAATCGTTAGTATTCACCCAGCCTGAGTAGTAGCGTACTTTTGTCTCTTCGGGGGTCAGTGCTAACAAATCGAACGCACCTCGAATTGCATTATGGTCGAACCTCAAACCATTGCGATCGCTCGAAGATACCAATCCGTAAGGCCCACCGCCGACTAGATTTAGCCCCACTTCGTCCATGCCTCTTCTAAAGCGATCGCCCGCCCAATGCCACTGCCGTCCCGGCCAAAAAATTGCCTCACCCATCGCCGCCCGCTTAGCCGCCGCATCCGCCACCCGATAGCCCCCCTGCGACAGCACCGTTTCAAACCCAGGCTCGTAAACCACTTCATACCGAGTCACCTTAGGCGTCTTCGACTCACTTGCCTCTCGACCATAAGACTCCGCCGCCCACAGCACTTCTACCTTGGTCTTCGCTAGCTTAGCCTTAGGCTCAGTCGCCAAAAAGCTGTCATAGATATCCACGCCCCCTTTAGGCAGTTGCGCCTGTGGAACCATTCGCCAACAATTCCAGCTCTTCGCCGCATCTATTTGCTGCCACTTCACCCGGCAAGTACCATCGCCCGTCGCAACCCACAGCCAGTCATCCTCTAAGGCTAAAGCGTGAGGAATCGCCCCCACCATCGGGCTATTCGTAATAGTGTACGTTTTTAGCTCGCCGCTAGCAGGTTGATAAGCCACTAACCCTTTCGCCGGGAAAAAGGGAACGCCCTCACCCATCCGCTGCGTACCGAGCCAGAGCATCACCTTTCCGTCCTGCTCAGTCGCCACCAGATCAGTCAATTGATCGCCCTGAATCTCTTCGGGTCGATCCACGCTCAGGGTTTCCGTTTCAAGATCGTATTTCAGCAAGCTCGCAAACCCGTTGTCGCCTTCACCCTGGCTAGTCGTCGCCGCAAACCAAATCTCACCGTTAACGCTCGCCGCTCCCGAAATATCAGGAACACCCAGACTCGCACCCAGCTTAGCCGCCTGCAAATCAGCAACGGTATAGAGTTCGCGATTAATTTCACGGCCACCGGGCAACTTCAAGTCGAAGTACACCGTATCTTCTTCGCTCTGAGCATCTCCCTCAGAGAGCACTTCATCCGTAGCCCCCCTTTTAGCTAGCCAGTCCGCCTTCAATCGAGTTCGATATTCGTAAACCTTGCCATTCACCTCAATAGATTGGTAAGCCGGATTTGCAATATCGTCAAGGTCGTACCCTTTATCCTCAGATGATTTCGACGCCCCATCGTTGGAAAGCGTGACCCAAGCCTTGTCATCAGGGCAATAGTAAAACCTGTAGTCTGCGGTTTCTACGGCGACCGTATCGGCAAAAACGGTGACAGCACTAGGTCGAAAATCAAACTGGTCGAAAATAGCCTCGTTCTCAGTCTTTGCAAGCGGCTTGGAGTCGTACTGAGTGAGCGCACAATCTCGCATTTCCACAGGAGAGTCAGACAGCGCTTTAGGGGTCGGATTGGTTGATTCAGGCGAAGACTTAGCATCATCAGGCTCCACCAGCGCTGAGGCAACATCGTCCTTTTGCACTGACCCATCAGCATCGGTTTCTGGGGTTGTTATGGCGCAGGCACTCAGGGTCAAAATTAAACTAGTTGCAGCCAGCCATCTTCGAGTTCTCATCTGATCTCACCGCCGCTCCTAAAATCCTAAAACTCTAGCAGCACGATCCTTCCTTTACTTTGATACTTTAATCGTATCAATAGATTCAGCGATTCTTGTGCAGCTTACAGGCCACCTTCAAGATTGGGCTTTGCCATAAAACCCTCTAAAAAGGTTGTAATTAAGCTTGCAAGCAAAACAGAATATCGCTTCCCAGCAAGATTGGGACAAGGATTAAAGAATGTCTCAGAGTCTGAGCTTTCTAATATGGCAGCTCAAGTACATGAGTAGTTTGTAGGGATGAAGAAATTCTACTCGAAAGAGTTCCATAGAATTTACTTGAGTCCAAACTGGTGAAACAGTATTTTTCTAAGTTCGCTTTTACTTCTTTCTACGAAGGCATCTTCTGACTCTTCATCTTTAGGAATTCCAATGCGATCGCTCAGCTTTTCAATGAAATCATCGCTGCTTACTAGGCTAGATACTTCTTTAGAAAACTTCTCCTTCTTGTCTTCTGGTTCAGCTACATGATCGAGTAAAGATGTAACTGATAGTAATATTTCATTTTGAGCTTCAGCTAGCGATGCTTTAGAAGATGGTAATGCTTTGCGCTCTGAACCTTTTTTCGAACCGATAAATGCCGAGTCTACAAATTCTTTGAAGTTATCCATACTTTGATTTCTGACCTGTTTTCGCTGTACTTTAATGTATTTAGCGGTTCCTAGAGTAGCTTTGCAAATAGCTTTTTCGCACATGGCTGCGAAAATAGCTTCGGAACAAATCATCGAAGCCGTTTACAACGCTTTCAATAATTGCTTTTTTCGTTTTCTTATCAAGACGATTCCAAAGCTGCGAGAGACCTGAGATTAGCTTTTCTATAATTGTGTGCATTCGGCTTCTTAATAAATAATGACTATTGCTGTATGAACGATCACTAGCTTTCCCAATAATTCTGCCTCGGTTAACATAGCAAAAAAAACGCTTCGCGGTATACACGCGAAGCGTTTAATTGTTGTTTAAGTATCTTCTATGGATGATTTAAATTAATTGATGAATACAGCTTCTCTCTCAATTCTCTTTTCTTCTTCTTCCGGCACCACCCGCCCTTCATTTTCAAAGCCTCTGATCTCATTAAAGTTGAGATAGCGATAGACCTCGCTTTCAAATGGCTCAATTTTGTTAGCGACAACTTTTAGGTATTCACTCGCATCAGGAATGCGGCCTAATAGGGCACAAGCTGCTGCAAGTTCAGCAGATCCTAGATAAACCTGTGCGCCCTTGCCCATCCTGTTGTTAAAGTTGCGAGTAGAGGTAGAGAAGACGGTTGCGTTATCTTCTACTCTCGCTTGATTGCCCATGCAGAGCGAACAACCCGGCATTTCGGTACGAGCACCTGAAGCTGCAAAGATGCCGTAGTAGCCTTCTTCGCGGAGCTGTTTTTCATCCATGCGCGTCGGCGGACAAATCCACAGACGGCCCTTCACGGTGCCTTCGTTTTCTAGCACTTTAGCAGCAGCGCGATAGTGGCCGATGTTGGTCATGCAGGAGCCGATAAACACCTCGTCGATTTTTGCGCCCACCACATCTGAAAGCGTTTTTACGTTGTCAGGATCGTTAGGTGCAGCGACGATAGGTTCTTTAAGTTCATTTAGATCGATCTCAATTATTTCGGCGTATTCTGCGTCTGCGTCCGCGCTCAAGAGTTTAGGATCGGCTAGCCATTTTTCCATTTCGGCAATGCGACGGGCCAACGTGCGAGCGTCTTGGTAGCCACGGGCGATCATGTTTTTCAACAGGGCCACGTTGGAGCGCAAGTATTCGGCGACGGTTTCTTCGCTGAGCTTAATGGTGCAGCCTGCACAGGAGCGTTCGGCTGAGGCATCGGTGAGTTCAAAGGCTTGTTCTAGTTTTAGATCGGGTAAGCCTTCCATTTCTAGAACGCGGCCAGAGAAAATGTTCTTTTTATTCTCTTTGGCAACGGTTAGAAGACCTTTTTTAATCGCCTCTAGCGGAATGACGTTAACGACATCTCGAAGAGTGATACCGGGCTGGAGTTCTCCTTTAAAGCGAACTAGAACAGATTCGGGCATGTCCAAAGGCATCGCGCCGATGGCAGCGGCGAAGGCGACCAGTCCCGAACCGGCGGGAAAGGAGATGCCTAGGGGGAAGCGGGTGTGGGAGTCTCCGCCAGTGCCGACGGTGTCAGGAAGGAGCATTCGGTTGAGCCAGGAGTGGATGATGCCGTCTCCAGGTTCTAGGGCGACGCCGCCGCGTGAGGCAAAGAAATCAGGTAGCGTGGCGTGAGTTTCTACATCTACAGGTTTGGGGTAGGCGGCGGTGTGGCAGAAGGTTTGCAGGACGAGACCGGAGCTGAAGCCAAGGCAGGCTAACTCTTTCATTTCGTCGCGGGTCATGGGGCCGGTGGTGTCTTGCGATCCTACTGTGGTCATCAGGGGTTCGCAGGAGGTGCCGGGGCGGACGCCGGGAAGACCGCAGGCTTTGCCGACCATTTTTTGCGCGAGGGTGAAGCCTTCGCCAGTGTCGGTGGGGACGGTGGGGCGAACAAAGATTTCCGAGGGGGGAAGATCTAGGGCGGTGCGGGTTTTGTCGGTGAGAGTGCGCCCGATGATCAAGGGGATGCGTCCGCCTGCTTGGACTTCGTCAAGGATGGCTTCGGGAGTGAGGGTGAAGGTGGAGATGACTTCGCCCGCTTCGTTGGTGATTTCTCCCTTGTAGGGATAGATGGTGATGACATCGCCCATTTTCATTTGGGAGACGTCGCATTCGATGGGGAGTGCGCCGGAATCTTCAGCGGTGTTGAAGAAGATGGGGGCAATTTTGCTGCCGAGGATGACGCCGCCGGTGCGTTTGTTGGGGACGAAGGGAATGTCTGCGCCGATGTGCCAGATGACGGAGTTCATGGCAGATTTGCGCGAGGAGCCGGTGCCGACCACGTCGCCAACGTAGGCGATCGCATGTCCCTTCTTTTTCAGCTCAGCTAGCGTCTCTAGCGGCTGATCCATCGTGGACTCTAGCATCACCTGAGCGTGGAGCGGGATATCTGGGCGAGTAGTGGCGTGAGGCGCAGGGGAAAGATCGTCTGTGTTGGTTTCGCCGGGGACGTTGAAGACGGTGACAGTGATGGCTTCAGGGACTTTGGGCTTGTTGGTAAACCATTCGGCGTTGGCCCAGGCATCTACCACTTGCTTGGCGTAGGCATTGGACTCGGAGAGCGCCATTACATCGTTGAAGGCGTCGTAAACGAGCAGGGTTTTCTTTAGAGCGTCTGCGGCGAGCTGGGCGATTTCTTCGCGGTCATCTTTGAGGAGGGCAATGAGGGAAGCGACGTTGTAGCCACCGAGCATGGTGCCGAGGAGTTCGACGGCTTTTTTGGGCGAGAGCAGGGGGCTATGGGTTTCGCCCTGGGCGATCGCAGTCAAAAACGAAGCCTTTACATAGGAAGACGGGTCAACGCCTGGAGAGATGCGATCGCACAGCAACTCCATCAAGAACGCCTCTTCCCCAGCGGGAGGATTTTTGAGCAAATCGCAAAGGGCGGCAGTCTGCTCCGCGTCTAAGGGCAAAGGCGGCACATTTAAAGCTGCGCGTTCTTGGACGTGTTTGCGATAAAACTCAAGCATCAGGTCACTCTCTATGAAACGAATACAAAACAGATTGGGAAATCGTTAGGTATACAGTCTACCGAGAATCGGCGTAATTAATGGGTATCAAGATTGACGGATTCCCGACTGCGACAGCTATTGATCGACAGATTCTTGCCGATCAATCTTTAAAGTGCCTGTTACTTTCAAGGCTGTTTTTGGGTTTATTAGCCATACGTACGCAATGAGAAAAATTGATACGTCAACAGGAAATCTATACAACTATGCCTCCATCTTCTTCGGCCTCATCGTCCTTTCAAAAGATGCGAACTTATTTGCATCTGGTGCCAGTATTTGGCGTGGTGCCCTCCTTATGGACACTTTACGGAAAAGCGCCGGTTGAAGGTGAAGTGCTAGATAGCACCTCGGAAGAGGCGCAGGTGCGGGCGGTAAGTCGGCTTTCGGTGCTGATGGGATTGGGATGTATGAGTGCGATCGCGCTATTAGGCGCCGGTGCGGCTACCCAGTCGGCTCAAATAGCTAGCCTGCGATTTCTGCTAGCAAGTAGCTTTGTGGGGTCGGGTTACTTTTTGCTGAGTCTGATGCTAATGTTTCGGGTGGCAAAGGGCCAATCCATTCGAATTCCAGGCGTTAGCCAGCTCAGTCGTCGGCTGCCATGACAAAGCTGCCACACTCTTCACAAATAACGATCCCACCATCTGTTACAAAAGATAAATGACCCTGCTTACCCCTTTCCTGTACGCTCGCATCATTGAGGTCATCTGTGTCTGCTTCTAATCCGCTCCCTAGAAAAAACAAGCCACGCCCATACCGATCGGACATGTCGAATAAGAAAAAGATAAGTTTGCCGAAATGGGTAGGCGCGGCCGTCTTGCTAGGCGGGATTGCCAGTGTCTCTGCCGCTGCCGGGGTCTTTCTAGCCGTTTCTTTGGGCAGTACGCCGCTTCAGCAAAGCAATCTTTCGGCCGCAGAAGCCGCCATCTTTACGCAAAACGAGCCGATTGCGACGGGCAATAGTTTGCAGCTACCGCGCCTCACTCGGCCTGTAAACGTGCTGCTGCTAGGCGTTAAAGTAATTAGCTCGGACATAGAAGACTACGACGCCATTGATAAAGATGGCTACGATTCGCTGGTCAATTCCTTTGACGGGCTTTCAGATACGATGCTGATGCTGCGCTTCGACCCAAGCAACGATCAGGTATCTGTGCTGTCGATTCCTCGCGATACGCGAACCGACGTGGGGGGCGAGGTGACCAAGATTAATGAGGCTAACCGAGAAGGCGGGCCAGCGCTGAGCGCTCAGTCGGTAAGCAATCTGATGGGCGGCGTGGCGGTTGATCGCTATATGCGCATTAACGTACAGGGCGTAGAGAAGCTGATTGATGCGCTTGGGGGCGTAAAAGTCGACGTGCCCAAAGATATGAAATATCAGGACGATAGTCAGCACCTGTATATCAATTTGAAAGCGGGGCCGCAGCGGCTAGATGGCGATAAGGCGATGCAGTTTCTGCGTTTTCGCTACGACGATCAAGGCGATATTGGCCGGGTGCAGCGGCAGCAGCTTTTGATGCGATCGCTCATCGAACAAGCCCTCAACCCAACGACCATTGCCCGTTTGCCCAAAATTCTCTCAGTCATTCAATCGCACGTAGACACCAATCTCTCCGTAGAAGAGCTAGTCGCGCTCGTGGGCTACACCGCGCACACTCGCCGCTCCGACGTACAGATGCTGACGCTGCCAGGCGACTTTAGCAGCTACAACGACTACGAACTGAGCTATTGGCTACCTAACTACTCGGAAATTGACCAAATCTCTGAGCAGTACTTTGGGCGGAGCAGCGGCTACAGCGTTTCCGAGCGCCAAGATCCGTCTAGCCTGCGAGTGGTGATTCAAGACGGCACTAACGACGAGGTTGCGGTTCAATCGCTGGTTAATTCGCTTTACGATACGGGCTACTACAACGTATCGGTAGGTCGTAGCTTGCGCGAGCCGATTAGCGATACGCGGATTGTGGCTCAGCGCGACGACGTGGATAATGCTAGAGACATTCAGCAGCTTTTGAACGTGGGCGAGGTGCAGATAGGAAGCAGTGGTAATTTGGACTCTAATATTACGATTCAGCTCGGCGAAGACTGGCTCAGCGAGCATGGTGAGGCACTATAGAGGACTATAGAAAAAGAGGACTATAGAAAAAGAGCACTATAGAAAAGCCGCGATCAACGAGGAGCCTTAGATGACTCATGGGCAAATGCCTGCGACCACCCCGATTCAGCTAAAAATTACGCTGGTAGACAGCGAGCCAGCCGTTTGGCGACGAGTAATTGTGCCTGCGGCTGTGACTTTAGCCGACCTGCACGGCATTATTCAAGCTGCCATGGGCTGGCAGCGGCTGCACGACTATCGCTTTCAGATTGGTCTAGGGGCGGACAAGTCGCTGCTCGCTGAGGATAAATTGCTGTCGGCGGCTGTGGCCGATGCGGGCGATCGCCCCTTTTACTACCACTACGATGATAAGAATGGCTGGCAACATCGGCTCGTTGTAGAACCGCTGATCGCTTCTGATGTGGAGTCTTTGCCGGTTTGTGTTGCAGGCGAAGCAGCTTGTCCACCGGAGGATTCGGGCGGAATATGGGGCTACGATCAGCTCATGGCTCAGCTAGAAGATGTGGAAGATCCGGACTATATAACGCTGCTCGATCAGTATGGCGATTTTGATCCGAATGAATTCGATTTGGCAGCGGTTAATGCTCGTTTATCGGGGTAGCGATTTGGCTTGTTCTCATGCTTATTTTCGTCACCTATTTTCGTGACTTGCTTTCGTAACTTGCTTTCGTAACTTGCTTTCGTATAGTAAACCCACGATGCCGATGCCGGAGAGAGCCGCGATCGCGCCCCAACCCATCACTAATCCAATCACTTCGCTCAAAAATAAGCCGCTCGCCGCTCGTAGCCAGCCACCGCTTAGCCAGGCAAAGGCAATGCCAGTTGCCCAAACGCCTACGTTTAAAGGAATCCAGCGCCAGGCCTGATTGACTTGCGATCGCAGCACCCACCATTGGCCTAGCCCTAACCCTAGCCCAACATAGCTGCCGTACAAAACGCCAAACAGACTTCTTAGGAAAAGGTTTGGCGTACCCGGTGCAACCCAGCCGACTGCGCCTAAATGCAATAAACCAAGCAAAATCCAGCTAGCGCCCGTAGCGACCATCCATCTAGCCGGATGGCGCAGATAAGGCCGCAGCACAAACCATTGCCCAGCCCCGACCAAGCAGCCTCCCAGCGCAGCCTCTAGCCAGGACACTTCGCCGGTTTCTCCAATTTCGATGAATAGCAGACTGAGGATAAAGGCCAGCCAAGTGAGTCCCGTCCAAGTGACCCATAAAAGAGCGCCTGCTTTAATATCGGCGGGCTGCACATTCCAGCGCTTGCAAAGGATGGATAGCCGGTGTGATAGCTGATGAGCGATGGGTTCAGACAGGCTGGAAAAAGACATGTTGCAGTCGTTCTAGTTGCGATTTGGTTACGTTCTAGTTGCGATTTAGTTGTGATCTAGTTGTGATTTAGTTGCGATTTAGGTTAAGAGGCGGTTGGTAGCAGCGGATTTTGGAGGAGCGCTCGAAAGTCTTGGCGGCGCTGCTCTGGCGATTCGGGGGTGAAGTAGCTCCACAGGGTATCCCAATAAAAAAATGAGATGCCGGAAAACTGGCGATCGCGGCTGTGTTCTACCTGCTGTTTGATTTGCTTGAACGAAATGGGCCTTTGCCAGGTGCCGGTGAGAATGCCGATGCTGACTGGGATGCGATCGCTCGCTTCTTGCAAAGCCGGTTTGCCCAACTCTCTATCAAACTGGGCGATGTCATCTCGATAAATCTGAACGACCAAATCATCGATCCAGCCTGCTTTAACCCACAGCCGCCAGTCTTGTAGATAAAAGCGGTAGGCGAACTTAGCGGGATTGGGCGACAGCGAAAGCTGGCAGGTCGAGCATTTGGCTTTTACTCTGGCATGGAGAACTTCGACGAAGCGGCTGAGTTTCCCAGCTCGCCAGCGAATCCAGTCTTCATCAGCGGGATTGTCGGGCGGCGATTGACCGGAGTGCTCAGCCTGGTATAGGGCAACGGTGTAGGGGTCGTAGCCAAATTCTACCGGCAGGCTAAAGTGGTCGTCGAACTGAAGGCCGTCTACGGGATAGCGCGTCACCACTTCTTCGACCATGTCTATCAGCAGGGTTTGAACGGCGGGATGCAGGGGATTGAGCCAGGCGATTTGCTCGGGTGCGCCGCTGTTTAGCAACCTAGAAAAAAATCCTTTGGAGGGGGCTTCTGCCTCTGGCTTAAAGCCGTCTTTTGGGGCAGGTTTTGGGGCGAGCCTTGGAGCGGGCTTTGGCGAGATGCTGTTGTCAGTAAACGTTGGCAGGGCCTCTTCAGGAAAAACTCGCGATCCGTTTTTCCGAGTGGTCAGCCAGTCGGGATGCTGCCGGGCTAGCCTGGAGTTTAGCGGCACCATGAAGCCGTACTCAAACCAGGGCAGAACGCGCATGTTTTGCCGATGGCTTAATTCGACCATTTCTTGCAGCGGGTCTTGGCCAAGATGCATCCAGTTTAGGATGGGGGCGATCGCGCTACCCGTTACTTTTTTTAGCGCATCGCTGTGATAGAAGGACTTGCCCCGATTCCAAACAACCGGATATACCGTATTAAATTGCAAGTCAGCGAGCTGATTCACGGCGAGGGAGATGCCCCACGGTGAAAACAAAACACCGCTGGCAACGTTGGTAATCCAGACGCCTCGAATTTCTACGGGCGCATTTAGAACGCGGGCGGGCGCGGCTGAGGGGGCGGAGCTAGCCGCAGGGGGACGAAGCCCAAAAGAGGCCAGGAGACATCCGGCGATGATGAGCCCGAAGATAGATCGCCTGAATAATTTGGTTTTGAGCAGTTGAGCGCGGGTGCGAAAGCGCCAGCAGGGAAGTGAAAAGAGCGATCGCATAAGCGCCGGCTAGTCGGTTCGCAAGGGTTAAGTCAAAGGTCAGGTCAAAAGTGTAGCAGGCGCTATCAGGGCAAAGGTAAAAATCTAAAAACTTCTATTTTTTTAGCTGCGCTGCCATCGCCAACCCAGATAGATAAGCGGCCTCAATGTTTTTTGCAGGGGGCGTAGACCCGACGCACCAGTCGCCGCCACAGATTAACGATGGCTCAATCTCTAGCACCGTTTCCGCATAGCCCACATTGACAAAGGCGTAGCGCCAGCGATGAATTTGGAACCAGTCCGGCTGAGCCATCCAGGTGCTGAATTTGCGGGCGCTCGCTCGAAGCAGAACGGACGCCGCAGGCTGCAAATCGGCGGCGTCTATGTAGCGCTGAGCGAAGGTGCCCTGGGCGTGAATGACGATGACGGGGCCTTTTTGATCGCTGGTGCGCTTGCTGCTGTCTAAGCCCACCCATTCGGTAGAGGTGCCTGCTTTGTCGGTTACCATCCAACCGTTTGGATCGAGTTCGCCCATATCGTGGCTGTACTGTTCGCCGTAGCCAGCCATGACGGTTAGGCTGGGCCAGTAGTCCACGGCTTTTAGCGACTGAATGGCCTGAGAGATGGCGGCGGTTGAATCACTGAAGCTATCGGCTGCGTAGGTTTTGAGTAGGTGCGCGGCTTGGGGAGCGGGGATGGCGATCGCGCATTTTTTGGCCGTTATTACCTGAGCGCCCTCGCACTCGATTCGCCAACCTTCACCCGATTCTTTAGCGATAGGATCAATCGCGATCGCCCGATGCGCTAGCAGCAGGTTTTGATCGCGAACAAAGTCTTTAGCAAGATACTTACCGACGGCGCTCATACCTTCTGGGGCAGCATATAGGGGCGAGGTCTCATCGGTTTTTACCGGCGTAATCACCTCGCGCTGAAGAATTTCATACGCGCTGACGGGCCAAGGACGCAGCACGTTTTTTTCTAGCAGTTCGTCTACGAGCGGGGCGATCGCAAGAGAAGATTGCCAGTAGCGCAAACCGTGATCGATGCGCACCTGATGCGCCCTTCTAGTGGCGATGCGTCCGCCGAGTCCTAGAGACTTATCGAGTAGGCAAACTCGCTGCCCGGCTTGGCTCAGCTCGCGAGCGCAAATGAGTCCTGATAGTCCGGCTCCAATTACAGCGACATCCCACATATTCAACCTGCCTCCTCTTATACTGGTGATAGATTTTTCCGTTTAAATAATGATTAAAGTTAAGCGGCTAACTAAAATTAAACGGCCTAATGCAGACGCGATGGGTAAAGCGAGTGGATGAATTAAGAAGTGGTCTGGAGCTAGCAACCGATGATGAGCTGCACGTAATGACTCAGCTCCTCTTTCAGCCTAAGTTCAATCCGCTAGATTATCTGTATACGCCGCAGCCAGTTGACGTGAGTAAGCATAATCGCCAGCAGCAGATTTGCCTGCTAGAGCGGCGTTTTCGCTATCTAGCCGCCGATGGCCTGACGGTTTTGCAAAAGCGCACTCATCAGGTGAGCTATCGTCAAACGTTACTACAGGTCTGTCGGTATCTTAAGGTTATGCGCTACAGCAACCTTTCGACCGCAGAGCTAGAGGCAGAGGTGTTTTTGGTGCTGTTAGAGAAAACCTGGGAGCAAATGCCGATAGCAGAGCAGCGGCTAGTAGAGAAAAGATTGCAAAAGGCAATTTCTTGCACTAAAGAATTTGAGCAGCTTCCAGGGGCACTTCAGCAAAAACCAACGGCGCTATTAGCCAAGGGGGGCAGTGCCATGGCCTTAAGTGCGGTGATTAAGCCCTGGCTGCTAAAGCAAATTGCCGGGCAGATCACGGCTCAGATGGCGCGTTATCAGGTGGCGAAGCAGGCGCTGGCCAAAGGCGGCTTAAGTCTGGCAGCGCAGGTGGAGTCTAAGCTGGCGGTAAAGGCGGCTAGTCGAGGGGCGATCGCAGCGTCTGCTCGCTATGGGGCCATGAGAGGAGTACTTGCCTGCGTGGGGCCTGCGCTGTGGACGTGGTTTTTAGCCGATTTGGGCTGGCGAGCGGTGGCCACTAACTATGGTCGGGTGATTCCGGTAGTGTTTGCGATCGCTCAAATTCGCCTAACCCGCAGCGATGATCCAGAAGGGGCGGCCTGGACAACAGCCCCCGCGGTTTAGGAGCGCCCCATCGTGAATTCCAACTCTGGCCAGACTAGTAATGGCTCCAAAACCTACACGACTCAGTCTATTCCTAGCTATTACCAACTGCTAGGGCTAAAGCCCAATGCCTCTGTGCAAGATATTCGGCGAGCCTATCGGGATTTGAGCAAGCTCTATCACCCGGATACGACTGAATTGGAAAGGGCGATCGCAGTATCCAAATTTCAGGCACTCAATGAAGCCTACGCGACGCTTAGCAGCCCCGAAAAACGGCTCACTTACGACTACAAAACAGGCTATTCCCGGATGTCGGTGATGCAGCCATTAAGCAACCAAAACTCTCAGCCCGCTAGCCCGCACGATTGGGCTTCTAGCGCCTACTTAGATCCGACTGATCGCCCCCTGTCCGCGGGAGAGATGTTTGCGCTATTTATATTGGGCATTACGTTTATCGGTTGTCTATTACTCGTCATCGCAATTAGCCTGACGAAAGACGATCTGGGCATTCCAGATTTAGAAACGTTAATCAACTCGGAGCAGACAGTTCCTGAGCAGTTAGAGGCGATCGCGCTTCCCACCCATAGCCCAGCAGACTCGCCTCAAAATTCACCCTTTCGTCCAGAGTTTCCCGAAACTCCGTGGCTAATTCCCAAAGCACCCCCTATTTGAGGTTCTTGGCTTAGACCAGCCGCTTTATCCCAGCGTATTCTCGCCCCTTACTCCTTTTCCTTAGCAACCCATGACGCCTAGTTCTAAACCGCTTTATAGCCACGCTCTGCCCGAAATCGAAGATTGGCTGACCGACCAAGGTTGCCAACGCAGTCGGGAAGATATCAGCCAGTGGAAGGTTTTGCGTTCCGATTGGTCAGCGCAGCTTTACCTAGATGTCGATTCTATTGTGGTGGACTACGCCAGCGCCGACGGCAAAGAGATCCAGCGCAGCTTTAAGTATTCGCTGAGTCGAAGTGATTTAGAAGAAGTGATTTTTGCGGGGCCATAGCGACTTCTGCCAGATGGAGCCTACGACTCACTCAGAGTGCCTATCAATGGCACGTCCGAAAGTGACGTATCGGTAACGTGTTAGGAAGCGGGGCGGCAGGTGTCGTCGGTGCAGAGTGGGTAGCTAGATTGATAGGTTTCGGTGCGTTTACCGAAGAGGCTATAGCGGTTGTCTCGAACATATTCATAGGTTTTGTCACCGATAGATTTTGCGCCGGGCATGGCTCTATAGGCTTGTACAAAAAGAGCGCCCATCGGTAGCAAGTGCCCAATTTCTTCGGCAGCGTCGCTGCCTTGCCAGCGTTGCTCACGATTCTCAAGGTTGATTAGAATCATGCCTAGCTCGCAGTCTTGAGCGGTGACGTTAAAAGTGGCCAGGGTCTTTTCGTCTTGCATCGGGACGTAGATGAAGCGTTGGCGTAGCTTCTTATCAGGAGAATCACCCCCGTCTAACTTCTCCAAAAGCTGGACTAGGGTAACGCAAAGGTTGCAATTGCCGTCATAAATTACTGCGTACATTTATAGGGTTTCCGTGGGATTAAGGTGGTGGGATTTAAGAACGGTGAGGTAAAGCGCTTGTTGAAAATAACGGGTTGTTGTACGGAATACATCTAAAAAAGTAAGAAAGTGCTCATCTCCGTGCAATTCCTTAACCTGACCTTTACTTATGAACGTTAAGTTTCAGTCAGAAAGCCAGTG
>JBBSOB010000021.1:0-28835 GCA_038260205.1 Phormidesmidales cyanobacterium | reverse complement strand
GCTACCTGCATTCGCCGCGCCCGACCAATTGCCGGATGGGGAATGTCACCATCGCCCGCAATTTCGTTCGAGGTATCGATAATCACGACGCGCTTCATCAGGTCGTCTGCCAGCACCCGAGCAATTTCTCGCAGCGCCGTTGTTTTACCCACACCGGGGCGACCCAGCATCAGAATCGACTCTCCAGTTTCTACCAGATCGCGAATCATACTGATGGTGCCAAAGACGGCTCGACCAACGCGACAGGTCAGGCCAATAATTTCGCCCGACCGGTTACGCATTGCGCTAATTCGGTGCAGCGTTTTCTCTAGGCCAGCGCGGTTATCGCCGCCAAAGTGACCGACTCTGCCCACGCAGTATTCCAGGTCGGCTTTGGTAACGGGCGTCTTGGAGAGATATTCAACTGAGTCTGAGAATCGGGCCTCTGGGGGACGTCCCAAGTCCATGATTACTTCAATCAGCTTGTCTTGATTGGGATGGTTGGTCAGCTTGTCGCGAATGGATTCAGGCAGAACGGCTAAAAGCTGAGGCAGGTCGTCGGTCACTTCGGACGTTTCTACTTTGACAGGGGGCACTGTCTTAGGTTCAGTGGAAACCGTGGGGGGCTTCGCCGCAGGGACACTTTCAAACAAGTTGTCGTCAAAGCTCTGCATAAAGGTGGGAAATTAACGAAAGGACGGGGAGTGCGGCCCGGCGGTGTTTCGATGGATTTCTATTAAGGGTCTGGCTAGGGGCACTAAATGGAGTGAGCTATCCCGAGAATGCAGAGCGCTTGAGGGGATCGACTAAGGATTTAGCAAGATCCACAGCAGTCCGCAGTTGTTGAGGGACTTCTTCAAGATAAAGGGTTTGCTCTATAGTTGGCATTAACAAACTACGAGCAAAGCTGCCGTAGGCGATCCCAGAGACTTTACGCGATCGCGGCATCTCTACGCAGGAATCAGCCTTTTCGCCCCAAGGACGGTTCGGCGGACAGACGTCAGGACGACTGTGCAATAAGCCTAGCGCATTCAACTTAGAGACGGTGTACTGGTTTGTACCACCGGCTAGCTGTACGTAGCCTTCAATATCTGAATTCAGGACTTTTTGGGCCAGCTTAATCGCCGCATGGGTCGTCCCTTTCCCAATGTCGCCGCTCATGGGGCGTCCATCTGTTTGCCACATCACAAGCGGGCGGATATCGCGACGATTGGCACAGATAATGTTTTGAAGCGATCGCACAAACCCCAAATATTGGTCTTCTGGCCCCTCCTCATCAGGACAGCTCACCGAAATCAGCTTCAGATGCTGCGTCCAGGGTTCAATATTGTCCCAAAGCTGAGCAAATTCTTCGAGCTGACCCACATGGGTATGAATTTCTAGCGCGTCTACCTGGGCGAGAACTTGCTGGGCGATCGCATCAATCGTAGTGGGCTGCGATCGAGCCTCAATCAAACCCAACGGACATACCGGCAAACATCGCCCGCAGCCATAGCAGCGATCACGCACCACGCCAGACAAGTCAATCGCATCCGCCGGACAAATTCGCTCGCAGGGACGCACACAATCAGCAGGACAAATCGCCGGGTCAAACCAGGCTTTACGAAAGTGCGGATCTTCACCAGCACTCATACTCACCATGAGCCAAGGCCGAGCGATCGCAGGAAAATCACCAGTTCCAGCTAGCTGAGTCGCTGCTTTTAATCCTGCTTTGGCTGCTGCTACAACGGCTGGGTCAGCGGCCACGTCAATACAGTCAGCACCGGCCAATGCGTAAGCGAGGGTCAAATTCCTGACTGCTGGAAGTGACTGATAGCTCGCGCCGCAAATCAACTTAAACCAGCGGCCTACTTGCAAAGACCGTACAGGAGAATCAGAAGTCAAAAGTTTTAGAGGAAAGGGTTTTACGCCCCCTATTGTAGGAGCCTAACCTGTGCCGCAACTTATAGGAGCCTAGCCTAGGCTGCAACCGCCTCTTCTAGAGGGAACCAGGTGAATTTGCGCTCGCCACCCATCTCCAGAACCACTTTCACTTTCGGCTCAAGGCTCGGCAGCGAAACCAAAAATTTCACTTCCTGACTAGACAAAACATGGCCCTCAATCAGCCAGAGCAACAAGCCTTTGGAATTCGGGGAGAGCGATTCTAGACGGTACTTGACAATAGGTGGGATGAAATAGCGATCGCCCACTGCCGACTCATCCATATTCTTTTTGCCTAAATGAGGGGGGCGCATCCCATGCACATCTAGCAAATAAGCCGACAAATCGCCCAGTCCACGAGCAGACATATAAACACAATCGTAACCAGCCTGCCGCACTCGACGACGGTAGCGGCCTTCAAATCCCCCTTCTAACGGCATCCGCACCGCCAACGCACCGGCCTTTTCCAAATCGCGAGTGAACTTATTACCGATAACGAGCAGTCCCATAGAAAATTCAGCTATAGAGCAGGGCGGTTACATCACAAAACATCGTACTTCAAAAGCCGAGTTCACAAAATAGCCAGAAGAACTGTTTCAGAAATCCACCAGGCAAACTCCTAGACAAATCAAAGGTCACGGTTCTCAGCAGATGGATATTAAGGTATGATTCAAGCTCACTCTGCGTAAGGTCTCAAAACGCGGTTGAGTCAATGTTTCCGTCTTCGCACCTGCAGACTAGATTCGCACCCGCGGATAAAGTAAGTACGAGACGCAGATAAAATTTTCTTTGCGGAATATTTTCTCAAGAAACTATAGACACCAGCCTACAACCGTGTAATTATTGGAGACTGTGTCGCGATTATTCAGATACTAGAGGCAAGCGGTTTTGTTTAATAGGTTTAACTCTAAGCCATTAAATGAACACTCCACCGTAAGGTTTTTCATTCATTTGAAAGCCCGCGTATCCTCCCAGTCTGACGCAACAAGATAGAACGAAAAACGAGCATTCCCCCTCCTGAACAGTCAGGTCACTAGGCGGTTGAGACGCTTTCGCAAAAGTCTATCGAACTGATTTCCAGCGTGGCTAAGGCGGATTCAACGCCGGTTACTTACCCTTCTCTGGAGTTCTATGATGTGCGAGCCAAGGCTTACGAGCTTGGAGCTAGTACTAGAACTTTGAGAGATCGTTCCCGTGCGTTCCGTCGCTAGCTGGTTAATGTGCAAAAAGCCCTGGTACGTAGGCCCTTTACGGTGTCTACCAATGCCCTGGCCTCGTAAATGGAGACAAGAATTAGTGTCTGTCGGTATTTTAGGTACAAAACTAGGGATGACCACCGTGTTTGACGACACGGGTAACGCCATCCCAGTCACCATCGTTCAAGCTGGCCCCTGCTTCGTTACGCAGGTAAAGACCAAAGAAACGGATGGCTATGCGTCTGTGCAGATTGGTTTCAAAGAAGTGAAGGAAAAGGCGCTAAACCGCCCTAAACTTGGCCACCTCAAGAAGTCTGGAACTTCACCCGTTCGCCATCTGTGCGAATATCGGACGAAGGAATCTGATGGCACGTTCGAAACCGGTCAGGAAATGGGAGCCGATAGATTCGAGGCGGGTCAACTGATTGACGTTAGCGGCATCAGTATCGGTCGCGGCTTTGCGGGCAACCAAAAGCGCAATAACTTCCAAAGAGGCCCGATGTCTCACGGTTCTAAAAACCACCGCGCTCCTGGTTCAACAGGGGCTGGTACAACGCCTGGTCGCGTCTATCCTGGCAAGAAAATGGCCGGTCAGATGGGCAATAAGAAAGTGACCGTTCGAAAGCTGAGAGTGGAGAGAGTGGATGGCGATCGCAACCTACTGCTCGTTAAAGGAGCCGTCCCTGGCAAGCCCGGTACGTTGCTCAATATTCGACCTGCAACCATCGTTGGACAGCAATAGAGGCTCTAAGTTAAGAGCTGCGTTTAACGATTCAGGTTCGACGCCTTGTAAAAAGGCAGTAAGTAGGTAGATAGAAAGCCAAAGGAAATCATGGTTGATTGTGTAGTTAAAGACTGGCAAGGAGCAGAGGCAGGCACCGCCACCCTCGACCTTAAAGTCGCCAAAGAAGAAAACGCGTCGCACATTGTCCACCGGGCACTGGTACGCCAAATAAACAACGGTCGTCAAGGCAACGCCTCCGCCAAAACTCGCGCAGAAGTGCGCGGTGGTGGTCGCAAGCCTTGGAGACAAAAAGGAACCGGCCGCGCCAGAGCGGGTTCCATTCGATCTCCACTATGGAGAGGCGGCGGCGTCATCTTTGGCCCCAAGCCTCGAGACTACAGCACAAAAATGAACCGGAAAGAGCGCCGTTTAGCTCTTCGCACCGCGTTCCAAGGTTGCGCCGACAGCCTAATTGTGGTTCAAGACTTTGCCAGCGAGCTAGCACAGCCAAAGACCAAAGAGGTCATTGCGGCATTAGGCCGTTGGGGTGTAGACAGCAGCGAAAAGATTTTGCTAGTCACCGCTGAGAAAAACGAGACAATCACTCGCTCAGTACGCAACATTCCAAACGTGAAGTTGATTGCCGCAACCAACCTCAACATCTACGACATTTTGAACGCTGAGCACCTGATCGTGACAGCCACTGCCCTAGAGAAGATTCAGGAGGTATACGGTGAGTAAACGTTACGCACCCCACGAAATGCCCGATATCATTCGCAAGCCTCTGATTACAGAGAAAGCGACTATCGCGCTAGAGAACAATCAATACACCTTTGAAGTGGCACCCAAGGCAACTAAGCCCCAAATCAAAGCTGCCATTGAGGAACTGTTCGAAGTCAAAGTTATTGGCATCAGCACTCAAAATCCACCTCGAAAAAAGCGCCGAGTTGGCCAGTTTATCGGTCACCGTGCTACCTACAAGCGAGCTGTAGTCACCCTCGCGCCCGACGATACGATTACGCTCTTTCCAGACGTATAGCATCGACGATTCACCGCTAAGCAAAAGCGAAGCAAGAATCTAACAGAACAACTGAAGACCTCCAGCCTCAATTTAGAAGTACTAAAAGCGACGAGTTACAGCCATGGGCATTCGCTCCTACCGACCATTAACCCCAGGAACGCGAGAGCGTACCGTTTCAGACTTTGCTGAAATCACCACAGACAAGCCTGAAAAATCTCTAACCTACTCGGTTCATCGTCCCAAAGGGCGCAATAACCGAGGCATCATCACCTGTCGTCACCGTGGGGGCGGACACAAACGCCTTTATCGTCAGGTAGATTTCAAGCGCGACAAGCGCAACATCAGCGCCAAGGTCGCTACGATTGAGTACGATCCAAACCGCAATGCTCGCATTTGTCTGCTGAACTATGCGGACGGCGAGAAGCGTTACATCCTTCATCCCGTGGGTCTAGCGGTGGGTGATACCGTCATCGCTAGTGACGACGCTCCCTTTGAAGTTGGTAACACGTTACCGCTGCACCGCATTCCTTTAGGAACAACAATCCATAACATTGAGCTAGAGTCTGGCAAAGGTGGCCAAATGGCCCGCGCAGCCGGTGCTGGCGCTCAGCTAGTAGCAAAAGAAGGTGGTTATGTCACTCTTAAGTTGCCTTCTAGTGAAGTTCGTATGGTTCGCCGCGAGTGCTACGCCACTATCGGACAAGTTGGCAACATTGAGCACCGTAACCTGACATTAGGTAAAGCGGGTCGCACTCGCTGGGCGGGTCGTCGTCCGCAGGTTCGCGGTAGTGTGATGAACCCGGTAGACCACCCACATGGTGGTGGTGAGGGTAAAGCACCGATTGGTCGTGCAGGCCCGGTTACACCTTGGGGTAAGCCTGCTTTGGGTTACAAAACCCGCAAGAAAAAGAAAGGCAGTGATTCCTTGATTGTGCGTCGCCGGCGCAGCTCTTCTAAGCGCGGCCGCGGTGGACGTAACGCATAGGTTCTTCACCTACAGCCTTTTTTCCAGGTCTTCAGTCTTATCTCAGGAAAATAATATGTCTCGTTCCCTTAAGAAGGGGCCATTCGTGGCAGACCACCTTCTTACCAAAATTGAAAAGCTCAATGCGAAGAACGAAAAGCAGGTCGTTAAGACTTGGTCTCGCGCTTCGACCATTATTCCGCAGTTTATCGGGCATACAGTCGCGGTACACAACGGTCGTCAGCATGTGCCCGTTTTTATTAACGAGCAAATGGTGGGCCACAAGCTAGGCGAATTTGCACCGACTAGAACATTTCGGGGCCACGCCAAAAGCGATAAAAAGGCACGGCGCTAGAGGAGCCTTAGTAAGGAGTTAGAAGAAAATCATGATTGATATCGATTCAGATTCACAAGTTAAAGCGACGGCCAAGTTCGTCCGCATGTCTCCTTTTAAGGTGCGCCGCGTACTCGACCAAATTCGGGGCCGCTCTTACCGCGAAGCGCTGATTATGCTTGAGTTTATGCCATACAAAGCCTGCGAGCCTATCCTTAAGGTGTTACGCTCGGCAGTCGCTAACGCAGAGCATAACAACGGACTCGATCCCGTAAGTCTTTACATTAGCGAAGCTTACGCTGACCAAGGGCCTGTGCTGAAGCGCTTCCGCCCTCGCGCACAAGGTAGAGCTTTTCAGATTAAGAAGCCGACTTGTCATATTGCGATCGCAGTAGCTCCCGGCACCGAAGCCTAGACAACCAGACTAACTTTCCAGACCATCCGCCCTTTCACCTATTCACTTTCTAAGGAGTACATCAGTGGGACAGAAGATTCACCCAATCGGTCTTCGCCTTGGCATCACTCAGGAGCACCGCTCCCGCTGGTATGCCGACAAAAAGCGATACCCAGAACTGCTCGAAGAGGATTACGAAATCCGCAAGTACGTCGAAAAGAATCTAGCTAACGCCGGAATCTCAGACGTTCGCATTGAGCGCAAAGCGGATCAAATCGACCTAGAAGTTCGTACCGCTCGTCCTGGTGTGGTGGTGGGTCGCGGCGGCGCAGGCATTGAAACCTTGCGAGTCGGTCTCCAAAAGAAAATCAAAGACGATAGCCGCCAAATTCGTATCAACGTCGTGGAAGTCGCTCGCGTTGACGCCGACGCTGGCCTCATCTGCGAGTACATCACTCAGCAGCTAGAACGACGAGTTTCCTTCCGTCGAGTGGTTCGTCAGGCTATTCAGCGTGCGCAAAGAGCAGGCGTTGAAGGCATCAAAATTCAGGTAAGCGGTCGCCTTAACGGCGCTGAAATTGCTCGAACCGAGTGGACGCGTGAAGGCCGGGTGCCTCTGCACACGCTAAGAGCAAACATCGATTACGCTTACCGCACTGCGCAGACCACTTACGGCATTTTGGGTGTTAAAACCTGGGTGTTCAAAGGTGAGGTCATTCCTGGTCAGGAAAACCAGGCCGAGGAAGCTAATGCTCGACCTAGTCGCCGTCAGCCAAGACGCCGTCAGCAGTTTGACGATCGCTCTAACGAGTCGTAAGTCACGCCTAACTGCGCTCCTCCAATCGCCTCTTTCTAGTTAGAGGTTTCAACCTTTTAAGAGATTCGTCTCCTCACTGAGATTCATCATGTTAAGCCCAAGAAGAACAAAATTTAGGAAGCAGCATCGCGGTCGGATGCGCGGCATGGCCCATCGGGGCAATGAAATCAACTTTGGCCAGTTTGGACTACAAGCTACCGAATGTAGCTGGATGACCTCAAGACAAATTGAGGCTGCCCGTCGAGCCATGACTCGCTACATCAAACGGGGCGGAAAAATCTGGATTCGGGTTTTCCCAGACAAATCCGTAACCATGCGAGCTGCAGAAACTCGAATGGGTTCGGGTAAGGGTAACCCTGAGTTTTGGGTTGCTGTCATCAAGCCCGGTCGAGTCGTATTCGAAATTGCTGGTGTAACTGAAGAGATTGCCAGAGAAGCGATGCGCTTAGCGTCCTTTAAATTGCCCTACAAAACCAAGTTCATCGCCAAGGATTCAGAGGAGGGTTAATTTCGATGCCACTAACTAAAGCAAAAGAGCTCAGAGATCTGAGTGCAGAGGACATCACCACAGAAATCGCAAAAGCTAAGCGAGATTTGTTTGACCTCCGATTCAAAAAAGCCACGCGCCAAATGGAAACGGGCTTTCATGAGTTTAAGCAACTGCGTCGTCGGTTGGCTCAGCTCATGACCGTCGAACGCGAACGGTCAATCGAAGAAGAAAAGAAAGCCGCAGCCGAAAAGCTAGTTGCTCGCGCGAAGGAAGCCGCTGAAAATCCTCCCAAGACAGCGGAGGAAAAGATTCAGGCTAAGGCAGCTAAGCGCAAAGCTAAGGCAAAAGCAGCGGCTGACGCTGCACCTACTGAGACTGTGCCTGATGAGGCTGAGGTTGTTGAAACTGAAGCTGAAACAAATTCAATCACTGAGATTGCTAGCGCAGTCGGAGCTACAGTTGCTGCCGCTGCTGCGACCATTACAGACGCTGCCGCTGCGGTCGCAGAAGCGGTAACTGGCGGGTCTGAAGAAGAGTAAGCACCTAAGGCTGGTTCTTTTAAAGTCTGGTTGAAAGGTTGATAAATAGCTAAGGATCTAAAAAAGGGTTAGGAAAAGATGGCAGCGAAGGAAAGAATTGGCCTAGTGGTCAGTAACAAAATGGACAAGACAGTGGTGGTCGCGGTGGAATCCCGCGTTCAGCATGCCAAATATAAGAAGATTATGGTGCGTACCAAGCGCTATAAGGCCCACGACGAAGACAACAACTGTAAGGAAGGCGATCGCGTTCGCATCAGCGAAACTCGCCCCATGAGCCGCCACAAGCGCTGGATCGTGGCCGACATCCTCAGTTCGTCCGATCTATAAGTTGGATATCAAACAGATATCAGTAAGAGGATTTAACCGTGATTCAGCAAGAGACCTATCTCAACGTAGCCGACAACAGCGGCGCTCGTAAGCTTATGTGCATTCGAGTGCTCGGCGGTCGCAAGCAGTATGCGGGCGTAGGCGATGTGATCGTCGCCGTCGTCAAAGATGCCCTTCCTAATATGGGTGTAAAAAAGTCCGACGTGGTGAAAGCCGTTGTGGTGCGTACTCGCAAAGGCATTCGTCGCCAGAGCGGAATGAGTATTCGCTTTGATGACAATGCCGCTGTGATTATTGCTCAAGAAGGTACTAACCCTAGAGGGACTCGGGTATTTGGCCCAGTTGCTCGCGAACTGCGCGACAAGGGCTTTACCAAAATTGTTTCTCTAGCACCGGAGGTACTGTAAGTGCAAAAGTCAAAGGCAACGGTGCGTCAAAAGATGCACGTTCGGAAAGGGGATACCGTTCAGGTTATCACCGGCAAAGACAAAGGCACGATCGGCGAAGTAGTCGCCATCAATGCCAAAAAGTCTCAGGTAATTGTGCAAGGCGTCAATGTGCGAACTAAGCACGTAAAGCCCCAACAAGAAGGTGAGTCGGGCCAAATTCTTACCAAAGAGTTTCCCATTCACAGCTCTAATGTGATGCTTTATTCCACTAAGCAAAAGGTAGCAAGTCGCATGACTTATTCCTTTACCGAAGATGGCCGTAAAGTACGCATGTTGAAGAAGACTGGCGAGATTCTGGATTAATTTATCCAGATTAAAGAGTTGTCTAATTAGATAACGTCCCGTCCATCCCCTGACCAAGCCCAGGGAAACATCTTTTAAAAGGAAACAATGGCCGACTCACTCAAGACCCTTTATCAAGAGAAAGTTGTCGCTAAACTCAAAGAAGAGTTTGGTTACAGCAATCCTCACGAAGTTCCTAAGCTCGCCAAGGTCACGATCAACCGTGGTTTGGGAGAAGCGTCTCAAAACGCTAAGGCTTTGGAATCTTCTATTAGCGAACTGGCCATGATTACCGGGCAACGTCCGGTAGTTACTAGAGCTAAGCGTGCGATCGCAGGCTTTAAGATTCGCGAAGGAATGCCCGTCGGCGTGAAAGTCACGCTTCGTTCGGCTCGCATGTATGCCTTCACGAACCGCCTAATTAATTTAACCCTCCCTCGCATCCGCGACTTCCGGGGCGTTAGCCCTCGCAGCTTCGACGGACGCGGCAACTACACGCTGGGCCTGCGCGAGCAGCTCATTTTCCCAGAAGTAGAGTACGACAGCGTCGATCAAATTCGCGGTATGGACATCACCATTGTCACCACCGCCAATACCGACGAAGAAGGCAGAGCGCTGCTTAAGGCATTGGGTATGCCATTTAGAGAAAGTTAAGGACCAGCAAAGGCATTAGCAAACAAGAGAACTATGGCGTCTAACGACACGATTTCAGACATGCTGACGCGCATCCGGAACGCTAACCTGGCGCGGCATCAGACAGTGGATATTCCATCTACCAAGATGACTCGCAGTATCGCTAGCGTACTTAAAGAGGAAGGCTTCGTAGCCGAATCTGAAGACGGCGGCGACGGCATTGAGCGAAAAATTACCATCACGTTGAAGTACAAGGGCAAACAGCGTCAGCCCATCATTCGCAACCTAACTCGCGTCAGCAAGCCAGGTTTGCGTGTGTACTCCAACCGCAAAGAGCTACCTCGTGTGCTCGGCGGCATCGGTATTGCCATCATTTCAACCTCCAGCGGCGTCATGACCGACCGAGATGCGCGTCGTCAAGGCATTGGCGGAGAAGTCCTTTGCTACATCTATTAAATCTGGCACTGCGCGCCGGTCAATTGGTTTAGCCTAAGCAGTGCAAAAGCACCGCTTAAAGGCAAGAAACACCCGTTTTTATCCCCGTCCATGCAGGAGAAGTAAAATGTCTAGAATTGGCAAACAGCCGATCCCCATTCCTAAGGCCGTGACCATTAATATTGATGGTCAAAGCGTCACGGTAAAGGGGCCAAAAGGAGAACTCACGCAAGAACTGCCTGCTGAGATTAAGTTTGAGCAGGAGGGCGAAGAAATCATCGTCACTCGCCGCAACGAATCTCGTAATGCCAGACAACGTCACGGTTTAGTCCGCACCCTCATTGCCAATATGGTAGAGGGTGTCTCCAACGGCTATCAGAAAAAGCTGGAGATTCAAGGCGTAGGCTACAGAGCCTCGCTTCAGGGTCAAAAACTAGTCATGGCGTTGGGTTACAGCCATCCCGTTGAGTTCGAGCCACCGTCCGGCATTCAGTTTGCGGTAGAAGGCAACACCAACGTGACCGTAACCGGTATTGATAAAGCATTAGTAGGGAACACCGCCGCGACCGTTCGCGCTGCTAGACCTCCGGAGCCTTACAAGGGCAAAGGCGTCCGCTATGCAGGCGAGCAAGTTAGACGTAAGGCCGGGAAGGCAGGCAAATAGGTAAGGCTTAAAGTAGAGCAAAAATCATGAAAGCAACTCGTAAAGAATCTACCCGCCGCCGCCATTCGCGCGTTCGCCGTCGGGTAAAAGGCACGACAGAACGACCTAGACTCGCAATCTTTCGGTCTAACCAGCATATCTACGCTCAAGTAATTGATGACACTGAGCATACAACGCTTGCTGCCGCCTCCACTTTGGATAAGGATGCGGGCGTCAGCGTTGGGTCTAACTCGGCTGCCGCAGCAGCAGTTGGTAAACTAATTGCAGAGCGAGCAAAGAGTAAGAATATTTCACAGGTCGTCTTTGACAGAGGCGGCAATCTCTATCACGGTCGAGTAGCGGCTTTAGCTGATGCGGCTCGTGAAGGCGGACTTAAATTTTAGAGCAGACTTCGTTATCAACATCTGTTATCAACAACACGTAATAACAGCTTTCTAAAGACAGTCCAAAACATCATACAAAGCAGTACTTCTAGCGCCGAACACTAAAGGCTAAACACAAATGGCAGACCGTAACGACCGTGGTGGTAAAAAAGGTAAGGGTAGAAACAAAGAGAAAGAATCCGAATGGCAGGAGCGCGTCGTCCAAATTCGCCGCGTAACCAAGGTAGTAAAGGGCGGTAAAAAGCTCAGCTTCCGAGCCATCGTGGTCGTCGGTAACGAGAAAGGCCAAGTTGGTGTTGGCGTGGGTAAGGCCAGCGACGTGATCGGTGCGGTCAAAAAGGGCGTTGCCGATGGCAAAAAGCACTTAGTTGAAGTGCCGATGAATAAAGCCTATTCCATTCCTCATCCTTCCACTGGTCGAGCCGGTGGCGCTAGAGTCTTTATGAGACCAGCGGCTCCAGGTACAGGTGTAATTGCTGGTGGCGCAGTGCGAATTGTGCTAGAGCTAGCGGGCATTCGCAATATCCTAGCCAAGCAGTTGGGTTCCGATAACCCGTTGAATAATGCTCGTGCAGCAGCAGAAGCATTAGATTCACTTAGAACGCTTTCTAACGTGGCTGAAGAACGTGGCATTCCGCTTGAGAAGCTATACGCTTAATTTAATTTGTCTGTCTGATTTCTTATTGTCGATATTAGGCAGGCATCAGAATCCTTGACGCAGGCGATGCGTCGAAAAGCTTAGATAAAGTAATTAGACGCAGCGCAATGCGTCGCCCAACCAGAGGAAATCCCTGAGATGAAACTAGAAGATGCGAAGCCCAAAGCGGGTTCGAAAAAGCGCAAAACGCGCAAAGGCCGGGGTATTGCGGCTGGACAAGGCGCGAGCTGCGGATTTGGGATGCGAGGTCAAAAGTCTCGTTCGGGTAGCGGTACTCGCCCCGGTTTTGAAGGTGGTCAAATGCCTTTGTACCGTCGAGTTCCTAAGCTCAAGCACTTTACTCTGGTTAATCAAAAAGCCTACACCGTTATCAACATCAAAGATTTGGCTAATTTAGCTGCCAACACCGATGTCAATATGGCGTCATTGCTAGAGGCTGGCATACTGACTTCTGACGATGGGCCGCTGAAGATTTTGGGCGACGGAGAGATTTCTAATGCGCTCAACGTTACAGCAGCGGCATTTACCAAGTCTGCTAAAGAAAAAATTGAGGCGGCAGGTGGTCGCTGCGAAGTTGGGTAGATTTTGCAGGTGGTTAATATAGCCAGTATTTTGAAGCGATCGCCCGCTAAGCAATACTGCAATGGGAGCAGAAGAGCGCACCAGGATGTAGAAGCTATTTATAGTAAGAGAGTTACTGATTTTTCAGAAAATTCTTGCTATCGATATCAAGAGTTTGACTCAATGCCTTCTATATACTGACCAAAGCTCTCTGCTCCCTTTATTATGAGATAGCACCTTTGGTTAATCGTCACGGTGAAATGACTGCGAGGCGATCGCTAAAGAAAGTCTTTTCTTTATTATGTCTGTGCGCGAGTCACAGCCAGTGATTTAGACTAGTAAAGCAACGATAGAGGTAGCAGCGCCAGCAAAGCGCTATAAGAGGTTTTTAAAAGATGGTAGTGAGTCAAGGAAAGTCGCCCAGTGCGCAGGAGACATTTTTACAAATGGCTCAGGCTGCCGGGTTACGCAACCGGTTGCTAGTCACATTGGGTTTGCTGATTCTAGTCAGGCTAGGAATTTATATTCCTGTTCCTGGGATAGATCGAGCGGCATTCTCAGCTTCCATTCAAGGCGGCAACCCTGCCCTTAGCTTTCTAGATATCATCGGCGGCGGTGGACTATCGCTACTGGGTATCTTCGCGCTGGGCATTCTGCCATTTATTAACGCCTCGATTATTATGCAGCTGCTGACAGCAGCAATTCCCGCCTTAGAAGACCTGCAAAAGAACGAAGGCGAAGCAGGCAGAAGAAAAATCTCTCAAGTAACTCGCTACGTAGCTTTCGGCTGGACTATCTTGCAAAGCACCATGCTTTCCTGCTTTCTACTGCGAGACTTCGCCTACAACTTTGGGCCTACCTTTGTATTTGAAACTGTGTTGGCGCTGACGGCAGGCTCGATGTTTGTCATGTGGGTAGGCGAGCTGATTACCGAACGAGGGCTTGGAAATGGCGCTTCACTGCTGATTTTCCTGAACATCGTATCGTCACTGCCCAAAGTGCTAGGCGATACCGTTACGCTCGCTCAAACGGGAGATCGGCAAGATGTAGGCGGTATCATCACGCTGTTTTTAGTCTTTATTGCGACTATTATCGGCATCGTATTTGTCCAAGAAGGCACTCGAAGAATCCCGATTGTCTCAGCTAGACGTCAGGTGGGCCGAAAGCTCTATCTAGAGAAAAGCAACTACTTGCCGCTTAGACTTAACCAGGGCGGCGTCATGCCGATCATTTTTGCGTCGTCGATGCTGATTATTCCTAGCTTTGCCGTATCAGTCATTCCTTCGGTCGCGTTCTCAACGTTCATGGCCAAAAACTTTACGCCTACCTCAGCGCTGTACATCGTTGTTTACCTAACGATGATTATTTTCTTTAGCTACTTTTATGCTTCTTTGGTGGTCAATCCAGAGGACATGTCTCGCAACTTGAAGAAGATGGGTGCAAGTATCCCCGGTATTCGGCCCGGACGCGCGACGACCGACTACATTAGCAAGGTGCTAAACCGACTCACCTTTTTGGGCGCTATTTTCTTAGGGATGGTCGCGATTATTCCGGTACTGGTAGAAAGTGCTACTAATGTCACCACTTTTAGAGGATTTGGAGCGACTTCACTGCTGATTTTGGTGGGTGTGGCGATTGACACAGCTAAGCAGATTCAGACTTACGTCATCTCTCAGCGCTACGAAGGAATGGTGAAGCAGTAATGACTAGACTGATTTTTTTGGGGCCACCGGGCGCTGGGAAAGGCACCCAGGCGAAGGCACTCTCTGAGATGTGTAAGGTGCCGCATATCTCAACAGGTGACATCTTGCGAGCGGCTGTCAACGCGAAAACAGAACTGGGGCAAAAGGCTGAAGGATACATGAGCGCTGGTGAACTGGTGCCTGACGAGCTGATTATCGATCTCATTCGCGAGCGATTAGGTGAGGCTGATACAGCAACCGGCTGGTTGCTAGATGGGTTTCCTCGAAATGTAGAACAGGCAAAGTTCTTAAACAAGCTGCTAGATGAAATTAATCAGACCTATGATGCTGTGATTAATTTAGAAGTGCCTGATGATGAGCTGGTGACCCGAATGCTCAGCCGAGGGCGAGCAGATGATAAAGAAAAAGTCATTCGCAATCGACTAGAAGTTTATCGCGAGCAAACTGAGCCGTTGATTGATCTCTATAAGGGTAGTGGACACTTGCGCTCTGTAGACGGTAGCCAGGAAATGCAGCAGGTAACTGAGACGCTGCAGCAGTTTGTGACATGTGAGGTAAATGCTAAAGAGGTTGAAGCCTAGGGAGGAAACCCGGACGATTAGCTCTGTACGGGTTTCCGTGTAATGGAATGCTTCGATGATTTGTTACTCTATTGAGTAGCGATATATACACTTGAAAAAGTTGAGGAACTGTTAGTTTGTCTAAACAAGATTTAATTGAAATGGAAGGCACGATTACCGAATCGCTGCCAAACGCTATGTTTCGAGTTGACTTGGATAACGGGTTTAACGTGTTGGCCCACATCTCGGGAAAGATTCGCCGCAACTATATTAAGATTCTGCCGGGCGATCGCGTCAAAGTAGAACTCACTCCATACGACCTAACCAAAGGCCGTATAACCTATCGCTTAAAAAAGCAGCGCTAGCCGCAGGGAATGCTGTTGAGAGCAATAAATTCGCAGACCTGGATCAGCAGACCCAGATCAACAGACCTGAATTAGCCAAAAATATTAGTTAGTAAAGGCTCAGCGCCAAACCGTACCACGTCGGTACAGGGCAGGCTGGTTTCATGAGAAATCGCTGCGATCGCGCTTCGAGCCTCTTTTTCGTTTAGTCCAAACGTATTGAGCGCAATCCCAGCTACCTTGGCAGGCGTAAATGTATCGGCTGCGGACGCGATCGCCTCATATAGTTCCACTACTTTTGGCAAGGGCGGAATCTCAAAATCTGAATTCAGAATATGCGTCAGCGTAGCCTTATGCACCAGCACTAAATGCGTCGGCTGACTGCCTCTCAGTAAGGGCAACGTCGCGGTAGAAGCCGGATTGAAGAAAGAACCCTGGCCTTCTATAAAAAGAACGTCGTGGTCATTGCCAAAACGCATCAAGCATTGTTCAACCGCCCCAGAGGCGTAATCTACGCGAACAGCATCTAGCGGAACGCCGTCTTCACCAAGCATCAGACCCGTTTGCCCGGTAGCGATGAGCTTAGAGCGCAGTCCCTTGGCCTGGCTAGCCCGGTTAAGCTCAATGCTGGCAGACATTTTGCCCACCGCCATATCGGTGCCGACCGTCAGCACGCGATCGCACTTCAACCCCATCGCTTTGGCGCTACCCACACTCAAACCCTCCGGCTCTTTGCGCATATCCCAAACCCACTGACCGGGCCGAAGATTATTTGCTATCTCAGGATCTAAATTCATCTGCGTGTGCAGCCCGTTCATCACAGACAGTCCTGCTTTGACCGCCTGCTTTACTTCCACGTACCAGGGTTCCGGCAACTGCCCTCCCGAGGGAGCCAGCCCAATAGCTAGCACCGTTGGCTGCATGGCCAGCGCATCTTGTAACGAAGCCACTACTGGGACGGCTTTGTCGATACCGGTGGTCTCACGGACTGATTCGCCCGCTGCCGACTCGTCAATCACCGCTACGATTGGATTTTGGCTATAGCGCAGTAAGGAAATGCCCGTTTTGCCCTTCGGCCCCTTTAAGCCTTCGTGCATCAAAATGGCAATGCGATCGCTAGGGTCAAGCATGAGAAAGTCCAAGTCCAGGTTGGGCATTGGGCACCAAACAACCATTCCTTAGCTGAGCGCCAGAGAACGGATCGTCCTTCAAGTTGAAGTGACTGTCTAGATCGAGATGATCGGCTAGGGGTGAGAGATGAGCCAAAGCGGTATTGGCGATCGCGCTGTCCGAATAGCAGCCAAACATCACCTTCAGTCCGCAAGCTCTAGCCGTATGAATCATTCGCCTCGCCTCACTCAGTCCGCCCGATTTCATCAGCTTAATGTTAATGCCATGAACGCAGTGCGCCAACGGTGGAATATCTGAACTGACAAAGCAGCTCTCATCTACATAAATTGGCAGCGGCGACTGAGCATAGAGATTGGGCAGCAGCTGGTCGTCTACAACGGCTAGTGGCTGCTCTACGTAGATAACGTCGCGTTCGAAGAGCCAAGAGGACATGGCGATCGCATCTTCTAAACCCCAGCCCCCATTCGCATCCACGCTGACCTTAGCGCCCGTAGGCACTTCAGGCAGTAGCGCAGCAAACATTTCTTTATCCATCGCAATGCCTGCCGGATTGCCCAACTTGATCTTCACCGAATTGACCTGCTGCTGATCGCACCATTTATTCAGCCGATCAACTGCGCCTTCTGGCGTATTGATTCCTACGGTCACCGCCGTTGGCCCAATTCGCTGCAGCTCCAGTCCCCAAAGTTGCCACAGCGGTAGGCCCAAGCACTTACCCATCCAATCATGCAGGGCAACGTCTATCGCCGCTCGCGCCGCCGAACAAATAGACAGACCCAATAGACGAGATTCCACCATCTGCCGCTGAATCGGATGCAGTGGAGAGATAATCGGCACCAGCGCGGATAGATCGCGGGCAATCTCTTCAGTCGTTTGCGGGTCAGAAGATCCAATCGCAAACGGAGAAGCCTCTCCCCAACCTTCGATACCATCGGCCTCAATACGAACCCAAAGATTGGTAGAGCCTGCGCTAGTGCCCCGACTAATGGTTAGCGGTACGCGCTTATGGACGGTAAAAGGCTCAATGTGAATCTGCATCTACGGGATTGGCTACCTCAATTAAATTGCCATCGGGGTCATCAATATACACCGATAGAATAGGGCCAAAGGTGCCTGCCCAAAGTATTGGCACGAACCATCGGCACGGACTGTCAGCACGGACTATCGGCCCTTCTATTAATGAGCGCATTTAATTGAGGCTGGAGAATTGATTACTGGAGCTGAGTTTTAGAAACAATGCGAGTCTTTTTGCGATCGCGCTCTGAAAGCTCTTTCCCCGCCTGCAACTGGGTCGCATTCTCTTGCAGCACCGTTGCCGCATTCGTATCGCCCATCTGAATTGCGGTATTTGCCGCCGATTGAAGCATGGTCACTGCGCCCTGGCGATCGCCCGACTTCAGTTTCTCCTCGGCAATCTGCGTCTGCCTGTACTTTGCCAGCGCCAAAATATTTTGCTGTACGCCCGCATCTTCCTTGGGCGCATAGTCATCCATTGCCGCAATCTCAATCGGGACGGACTCAGAAGTCTGGCTGGTTAACCCAATTGCCGGATCGTCGTAGGTAACTCTTAACTTACCCACCGTCGCCGTCCCCGCCGCGAGCTGAGGAATATAGAGGTTGAGCAAAATGACCCGAGGCTGATCCTTCATTAAGTCGCCCAGCCGAATCATGGCCTGGTTGCCCTCTTGCATGATGGGTAGCTCGACGGTCTCGGGCGCAACTTGAGCAACGGGTTTGAGATCGGCTAGTCGGGTGCCGTCCGCTAGTTCGACGTTGAGAAAGGCATTGGTGAGGCTAACAGATTGCATCCGCGTGAATAGACGGCCAAAGGTGGCGATCGCCTCTTCCGCATGTTGAATGTAGCTCAGCGATCCACCGCCAGCATCGGCAATCTGCTCTAAAACGTCCTGGTTCCAATGGTCGCCAAAGCCCAGCGTACTCACCGTCAAGTTGTAGCCCGTCGCCACGTCTGCTAGCTTCATGGCTCTGGCATTGTCTCCATGCTCATTCTCGCCGTCGGTCAGTAGCAGTAGCTGAGAAACATACTCGCCTCTTTCCTTAGCCACCTCCGAGATGCCGAGCTTTAATCCGCCGTCAATAGAGGTACCGCCGCCGGCTTTGAGTCCGTCAACGCGTCGCTTAATGCCTTCTAAGTCGGTCGCGAGCTGATTGTTTACCAAAACTTCGGCTTTATGATCAAAGGCGATGATTGAAATGCGATCGCGCTCCGTCAGCCGGTCAATAATTTTGTGCGCTGCGTTCTTCACGGTCTTTAGCGGCGTTCCCGCCATCGAGCCACTGCGATCTAGTACAAAGCAAAGATTTAAAGGCGCTTGAGATCCTTCGCCTGCTGCCGACACCGACACCGAAAGCTGCCGCTGGTTACTCGATTGACTCGTAGGCAGGTGAGCATCACTAAAGGCCCATTGCAAACCAACTTTCATCTTTTGTCTCCAGCTCCTAAGACTTTATCCATCATTTAATCATCACACCTTGATCCCGCGATTCCGCAGAAGGTGAGGTAATCCGCCACCAACCCCAACCTCAGTAGGCCGCAGCAAGTTCGCTCGCAAGCTACTATGGAAAACATATTATCCAATAGTCCAAAGCCCTACCAGCCACCTATGAGTTCCCCTATTAAGGCCATGCAGACTCCCTATTCTGGAGGCGGCGCGGCCTATCGAACACCCCCGCCAGACTTACAATCCCTCCTACTCAAAGAGCGCATTGTTTATTTGGGTACGCCTCTCGTTTCCTCCGACGACTTCAAGCGTCAGATGGGCGTTGATGTGACTAAGCTCATCATCGCGCAACTGCTCTATCTAGAATTTGACGATCCCGACAAGCCCATCTTTTTCTACATCAACTCCACCGGCACGTCCTGGTACACAGGCGACGCCGTTGGCTTTGAGACCGAGGCATTTGCCATCTGCGACACACTGAAGTACATCAAGCCACCCGTGCATACCATCTGTCTGGGGCAGGCAATGGGCACAGCTGCGATGATTCTATCTTCTGGGGCCAAAGGATCGCGGGCGAGCTTGCCTCATGCCACCATTGTGCTAAACCAGTCTCGCTCTGGCGCACAGGGCCAAGCGACCGACATTCAAATTCGAGCTGAAGAAGTCCTTTCTAACAAAGCCTCCTTCCTCGATATTCTTTCTACCAACACCGGACAGACCAAAGAAAAGCTAGATAAAGACACCGACCGGATGTTTTATCTCACGCCAGAAGAAGCCAAAGAGTACGGTCTGATTGATCGCGTGTTGACTAGCACTAAGGAGCTGCCTACTCAAATGCCAGTGGCTATCTAGTTAGTTACCGATTCAGTCGCCGACTCCGGTCATCGACTCCAGTCACCGACCTAATCGTAAGCCGCTTTTTAATCGTTCTCTCTCCGTTTGTCCTCCACTTGGTGATCTTGCTCTATGTCTGTTGATGGAATTCTGCGCGTCCCCTATAACATTCCGGGTAGTCAATCCTGGCAGTGGGTCAGCGTCTACACGCGCATGAGTCAAGAGCGCATTCTATTTATCAACCAGCCGCTTACAGATGGCGTTGCCAACTCCATCGTGGCGGCACTGCTCTACCTGGACTCCGACGATCAGAGTAAGCCGATTTACCTGTACATCAACTCCATTGGCGATCCGGTGATGTCTGGGCAGGCGGATTCTTCGACCGGGATGGTTTCAATTCGAGCGGGCTTGGCCGTGTACGACACGATTGCTCACATTAAGTCTGAAGTGGTCACCATTTGCATGGGCACGGCTTACGGAATGGCGGCGGTTTTACTCTCGGTTGGGGCGAAGGGCAAGCGAGCTGCTTTGCCGCATACCAGCATTGCCCTAACGCATCCGCAAACGCTCACTCGCGGACAGGCGACAGATATCAATATAGAAGCCGAGCAGGTGATTGAAAAGCGCAGGCTGATTCAGCAGATTTTGGCCGACAATACCGGACAGACCCCAGAGAAAATTGCCAAAGACATGGAGCGCATGTACTACCTGACTGCCTCGGAAGCCAAAGAATACGGACTGATTGACCGGGTAATCGAAAATCCCTCGTTAAAAGAAGCCTTAACTGCTGACGCGAAGTAGTCTATTCACCATTAATCTCTCTCTTTACCCTCTCACTTTTTTTAGACCTATGCCTATTGGAACTCCCAGCGTCCCTTATCGTCTCCCTGGCGGCACCTACGAACAGTGGATCAGCATCTATGAAAGACTGTTTCGCGAGCGCATCATTTTCTTGACTGAAGAAGTCGATGACGGGATTGCGAATGCGATTGTCGCCTACATGCTCTATTTAGATTCGGAAGATCCTACCAAGCCGATTTATCTGTATATCAACTCGCCGGGTGGCTCGGTTACAGCGGGCATGGCGATTTATGACACGATGCAGTACATCAAGTCTGAGGTGGTGACGATTTGCGTTGGCTTGGCGGCAAGTATGGGCGCATTTTTGCTGAATGCGGGTTCTAAGGGTAAGCGGTTGGCGCTGCCGCACTCGCGCATTATGATTCACCAGCCTTCGGGTGGGGTGGGTCGTCGGCAGGCGACGGATATTGAGATTGAGGCGGTTAGAATTGTGCAGGTGCGCAAAGAGCTGAATGAGCTAATGGCGATGCATTCTGGCAAGTCGGTGGAGGAAATTGAAAAGGATAGCGATCGCGACTTTTTCATGTCTGCGGCTGAAGCTAAAGAATACGGCCTCATTGATCGCGTAATCGAAGAGCGATTGCCCGCTAGCTAATTGCCCATCACGCATCACTTACAATCGCCTAGCTCGGAGAAAATCTTCCTGAGCTGGGCTTTTTAGTGGTGAATTATGGGTTAGGAAATGCGGCGATAGTCTTCCCAACCAGACTATCGAACCAGACGCTGTCAAAACAATTTATGCGAATTTACGGACTCAAAATGTAGAGACCTCGCGTATAATTGCAGCCAATTCCTAAAACTGCATTCCCGGCAAATCTTTTCGCCTCATCTGCTCTGCTATGAATCTAGCTCGCAATTACAAAATATTAGGATTACGCCACGATGCTTCTTCTAAAGAGGTGAAAGCGGCTTACCGGCTGCTAGTGAGGCAGTATCATCCTGATATCAACCCAAATGCAGAAGCTATTGAGCAGTTTATTCAAATTAACGATGCCTACACTGCCGTATTAAGCGCAATAGAAGCCGCTGCTGTGCGAAAAAGCCAGCGCAGAGGCATCACCTTAGATGGGCTAAGTGGTATTCGGACTCAGTTAGAGAAACTAGGGCGAGGGAATTTTCAAGCGGCGGACTCTGTAGAGAGCGAGCCAACTCGAACGAATTTTAAGGAAAAAGAGCATTCAGCGGGCGCGGACGTTGGGGTCGAGGCAGAAGTTTCGAGCCGAGAGAGGGCAGCGAATAAGTCAGTGCGATCGCAGACTGCTCAAACTGTGGTGCGATCGCACTCTGTAGACGAAGAGACGCTGAAGCAGGATGCTTACGCTCAGCTTAAGACGTTGCTGAGTCAGCAGAAGTTTCCTTTGGCGATCGCGCTGATTGAAGGCTTGGCGCACCGAATGCCCGCCGACTCAGAAGTGAGCCAGTGGCAGGCGATCGTCTATCAGCGCTGGGGCCGACGATTGATATTACAGGGTCAGCCTCACAAAGCCCGAATCTATCTAAAGAAAGCGCTGCGCACCGATCCTAATAATCAGTCGCTATGGAGCGAGGTGAATCGCGATTTTTGGCACTTGGCGAGCCTAGAGCACCAGCCACTCCCTGCGGTTTAGTCTAAAGCCTGAACCCTCGTGTAGCAGAAGGGTTTGCGCATGAAAACGACTATTTGATTAAGTGAAAGAGTGCTTCAGTCAGCGGAGCAACATGCGTTATTGACGGAGTTACCATTGTTCTCGAATGCCTAGAAAGAAAACCTTAGATGAGGTGATAGCAGGATTCCGCGAGGTTCATGGAGAGCGTTACGGTTATGAACGTGTCTTTTACAGAAATAGTACTACGAAGATTTCAGTCGAGTGTAAGATTCACGGATTTTTTGACGTAACGCCTAACCACCACAGTAGAGGGGTTGGATGTCGTCACTGCTTTTTTGATTCCCAGAAGATAACAAAGGCTGTATTTGTTGAGAGATCTCAGAGCTTTTTTTTCAACCGATATGACTATTTATTATTCGAGGAAATCCCTAAGTTTGGAGAAAAAGTTTCCATTCGCTGTGTTGAGCACGATGAAGTGTTTTCCCAAGAACCGAGAAATCACATGAAGGGACATCTAGGCTGTTCACAGTGCATTTCTCTAAAGCTAGCCTCTGTTGCTAGAGGTGCTGATGCAATCCTAACCTTGGAAGAGTTGAAAGCGGACTTTATAAATAAAGCGTACAAAGTTCATAAACAGACTTACAGTTATAGCGCATTTAATTTCATTAGCCTTGCTACAAAGGGCGAAATTACTTGTTCAAAGCATGGAGAGTTTAGACAGACACCTGGCAACCATCTACTAGGCCACGGATGCCCTGACTGCGCTCGAGATCGAGCAAAGGAGAAAACATTCAAACGAGAGTGCGAAAATAGAGAAGTTGACTACTGGCGTGCGTTGAAAAGGAGACAAGCAGGACTGTCGGAAGAAAAGATTTTTGGGAAAGGCTACGTTCGTCACAGTCGAGAGACAACCCCGATAATTGTTCGTGGAGTGAACTACCCGAATTTGAAAGAAGCTTGTCGAAGGCTAAATCCTCCAGCAAGTACACAAACCATTGCTAGATGGATAGATAAAGGTATCCCTACCGACGAAGCATTTTTGCGCGTTTCAAATCCCGGTTACGCTGAAGGCATTGTATATCTAGTAACTCATAGAGAATCTGGTAAGCAGTACGTCGGTATAACTATTCAGTCACTTAGCCGTCGGTGGCAGAATCATTGCGATCAAGCACTTGCAGCTACTATCAAGCATAGTAATTCCCTACATGCAGCAATTCGAGAGTTCGGCAATAGTGCTTTTTCAATTGAGAAGATTGATTATGGAACCACTAAATCTGATCTAGAAGCTAAGGAACGCCGTTGGATAAAGAAGCTTTGTACACTTGTACCTTATGGTTTCAATATTTCGTCTGGCGGCACAAGCGGTGGGTCAAACTTTAAGCCTACAACTGTTGACGGCCAAAAGTTTCTAAGTACCGGCGCTGCCGCAAGGTATATTGCAACCACCCGTAATATCACCATAGCAGCGGCAGAAAAACGATTGAGCGTTGGAAGAATCGATATAAGCCCTCGCGCAGCCCCAGGGAAAAGCCTAGTTAAAACATCAGCTTACAGGGCTTGGGATAGGATAGTTCACTCTGCGCTAAATCCAAAATCGAAAGATTATATCGCTGGACTAGGTGTCTACGAACGCTGGCGTGATTCTGCCTGTTTTATGGAGGATGTTGGCCAGCCATCGCAGAAAGGTATGGCGTTCACCAGAATAGATAAAAACCGCGGGTTCTATCCAGATAACTGTCTTTGGTTAACCAGAAGTGAAGCTAGTAAGTTGAACGCAGTGTACATGAAACAGCAAGGGTTGCTGGTGGGCCGGAAAGGCAGAATCGGAAATGATTGATCTCTGATCCGCAGAAAATCGATGTGAAATGGCTTCTAACTGATGTCTCCTAGCTGATGAACTTTTCCAGAAGTATTGAGACTACTTACGACTGAAACACGGGCATGGATATTTTGCTCAAGGCAAATTTACTGTAACGATTCGCTCCTCAGATAATTGACCATTTCCCACTGGATAATTTCTCGAAACTCTAGATAGACATTTGTTGCGATCAATCAGAAGTTTCATAAGCGCGGTGTCTATCCATCATTGCAATTAGAGCAAGTCATTATTCGACAGCTATTAGACTCGGCTGTTATCGAAGCTGTGGCAAAAGTTATCTACGCCTGTTTTGTAAACGTAGAGCGCAACGGGCAAGGCAATTAGCGCTGGGCAGTCGGTTTTTTGGGCTAGGTGCATCACTAAGGTTTTGACTTCTGCCTGTGCAACCTCGCTTCTAAACTCATCCTGACAAACCACATGCCGATAGCGCTTGCTAAAATCCCCTAGCCACTGCTCGTTCGTATCTGGCTCCTGATCGGACTTTAGGGCCAGGGAAATCGCCGCATCTTCTACATCGCCATCGCAGTCTCCGATTTCTTGCAGCGCCTCCAACACGACTGGCATTTCTGCAAAGGCTGACTTCAAGCGGGTGATTTCTTCAGATGTGACGACAATCATGGGCGATCCTTTTGTTTCGACACGATTCTACAAAACCATCGCTCAAATCGCTCACCCCAAACAGGCAGAGAATAGGTCGCGATCGCCCTCTCCCGACAAACCCGCCGATCAATCTGCCAAAGCCGTTCCGTAGCTGCCGCCAAAGCTCCCACATCATCCGGCGCAACTAGCCATCCCGTCTTGCTTGAACAAACAATTTCAGCCGGGCCACCTCTTCTATAGGCAATCACGGGCACCCCGCAGGCCAACGCCTCAATCGCCACAATGCCAAAAGCCTCCGTCCACTTTGGCGTCATCAGCAATGCTTGGGCGCGGCCTAATGCTTGCTGTAGCTCGGCAGTGGGCAAAAATCCGCAGTGCTGAATAGGCGTGGCCTTGGGAGCTTGCGCTATGAGTGGCTGAAGGCTTTGCCAGTAAGCTTGATCTTCGATGTTGCCGAATATTTTGAGCGGTTTTTGAGCTAAGAGCGCGGCGGAAATGGCATCTTCTAGTCCTTTTTCGGGAGAGATTCGCCCAGCCCAAGCCAGAAAGTTTTCAGGGCGAACGCAATATTCATACCGCGCCATATCTAACCCACTCCCCAAAATCTCCCAGTCGCTGATCGCTACGCCCGCATCGCAAAAGGTTTCTACCTGGGACTGAGTGTATGCGCCCAGCGTGCCGGGAAACTGAGTCGATAGATGGGCTATGGATAGGTCGAGGCGATCGCTTAAAGACCCCATGCTGACAAAATGAGCCACCGGCACAGACAAAAACGGCGTGAGGTAAAAAGGGAGCCAGTCGTAGGCAAAATTCGCGAGTAAATCGTACTGGCCCTGAACCTGACGAGCATAGTCCCAAAGGTTTGCCAGCGCCGATTCGGTCAGCACAGGCACGGTTTTATCCTGCGTTTGGGCCGTGGGCTGCCAAACGCCTGGAATTTGCATCAGCGCGATCGCACCATCCAAGTCATCAGGTAATTGAGAGCCTTCGGGAGCAGCGATCGCGACTCGATGCCCTCGCTGGGTCAGCACCTGCGCCAGATTCAGCACCGTCGCCTCAACGCCCCCGCCCAAACCCGAGCCTAAAGGGCCAACCGGCGTAGACAGTAGCAGTAATTTCAAAGCCATCGCAGCGCAATTGCCCTCAAGTCGCTATTAAGTCGCCATCAGTCAATCATCAATTAATCATTAATCATTATCGAACCAGTCGCCACTAGCGAAACTCTTGAGAGCGACGGATAGAGGCTTCGCTTGATAGCAAATCTATCGGGGTGGCACCACTTCCCGAAAAAGAACGCAGATTAGTATCAACGTCTTGAGCTTTGCGGATGTGATTGAGCTTATCTAGCGCCCAAGTTGCAGTCTGGCGCACCTCGGTATCTTCATCTTCGGCGGCGTGGCCTAGTCTGTGGCTAATTTGAACGACCAGATCATAAACCCGCGATAGATCGCGAATGGCGTTTTTGCGCACCTCGGGGTTGGGATCTTGAAAGGCGATCGCCATGGCCCGATTCATCGGCCTGAGCGAACGAATGCCAATCTCAGAAAGTGCCGCTAGCAGCAAACTCTTTTCTTTAGAGTCCGCATTAGACATCGCCTCTACCAGCGGCTGCACCGCAACAGAATTTCCTCGCTGACCTAACTCCCAAATAGCCTTACGCCGCTTTGCCGGATCGGAATTGCGCAGCTCGCCCAGCAACCCTTCAATTACATCCATCTGAGAGAGCGGCCCAGTTGCACCGGCCTCCATGTACTGATGAGAGTTGCGCTGAGAATCAATGACCGGCTGAGAGTAGATCTGAGCGCCCTGAGCACCTGCCGACAAAGCTGAATTTGCAACTACAGGCGCAGCATTATTCTCGAAAAAAGCAGGATCTACACCCACTGCATCTAGATTGGATGCGCCCCGTCTTTCACCATTCGTCTTGCGCTTGTTTTGGTGGGCGATAAAGAATCCAAAGCCAAAGCTGGCCAACAAGGCGGTTAAACCTAACCCAAGGGCCAATACGGGCTTGGTTCCGCCTGCAGATTTATTTTCAGCCGATGCTACACCTGTAACCCCGTCAGCGGAGGAAAGTCCGTTCTCAACTTTGCTGTCGGTGGATTGGGCGATCGCCAAGTTACCAGCCTCAGCGCCATTAACGTTAAGCTCATCTCCCGAAGATGCCGGATCGCCTGATTTTAGCGCTTGCCAGGTGGCCTCGTTTAGCGTACCGGTGTCATCTAGGCCAGAAGCCCTTTGAAGCGCGACGATGGCGCGTTGCGTCTCCAATCCATAAAGTCCGTCTATAGGGCCGCTATAGTAATTGCTTTCGGTTAGGCGGCGCTGAAGCTGCCTGACGGCCTCACCGCGAGAACCGATGCCTAATCCCTTCAACGGGTTGATAGACTCTGAAGGAGCAGCTTGAGTAACCGGCGCAACCGGAGTCTGAGCGACGCTCTTCGTTTGTATTGCCAAAACGCCCAGTGCGCTCAAACAGGTTAGAAGGACTAATGTAGAACGCCGAATCATTACTATCCTTAGCTGATGTTTTTAGAAAGAGGTTATCTAGAAAGAGATTATCTAGCAAAGAGGTTATCTAGAAAGATAAGCACATCGATATATAGATATACGTAGCCCTACACCCAAGAATCGGAAAATATTAGAGGCGATCGCTAAAGCTATTGGCTGATGTCTTGTCAAAGATAGTCTTGCCAAAAATAGTCTTGCAGGTGATAACGAAACATCAATGCTTAGCACAAAATGCCCAGACGGCATTATCCAGCCGCAAAAATGACAATAAAGCAGTCTGAATCAGATCTTGCGATCGCACATCGGTCATTTCACGGATGTCATCCTATCGTGCAGATCTCAAGCAAGGTCATAGCGCTTGCATAGCGCCGAAAATACGCGCAAACAAACGGAATTCTAACCGCCGTTACCGCTCCGGTGGGTCTGATTCAACTTCTGTCAAGATAGCGTCTACTGAAACAATATCTGCCGCATTAGATGCAGAAATAGGCGGATGCACAAACGAGAAAATAGACAGTTGGTCAGACAGCCAGTTAGCGATTTGAACCCTGCGATTGATCAAGTAAATGCTAATCAGCGTCAGCATTACACCACTCCACTGAACCAGACTGAGACTTTCTGAAAGTAGCCATGTGCTAAACAACAAGGCAAACACTGGCGTCAAAAAGGTGAGGGCGCTAAGACTAGTCAAACTCCCTTTGGCAGCGATATAGAAAAAGACCCCATAGGCGATCGCACTTCCCAACACCGTCGCATACGCCATCTGCGTCCACCCCAGCCAGGACAACCCTTCCCAAGCCGTCGGATCTTCTATGCCAGAAAGCACCAGCAGCGGCAAGCCTCCCAAAATCATGTGCCAGCCCGTTGCCATCACCGGATCGACCACCGCCGCCACATAGCGAATCAAAATAGTGCCCACCGCCATCGACAGCGCCGCCATCAGCATCAGCCATTCGCCATGCCGAAACAGCACCGACCAGACCTCTTGCTCTACAGAAATTGCCGGAATCTGCCCGTTCAACGCCGCCAAAATCCAATCGTCGGGCAGCCCGATAAAGCTAATACCCACTAGCCCCACCAGCAAACCTAGCCACCCCAATGGCCCAATCCATTCCTTAAACAAAAACCGCGCCATCACCGCAACGGCCAAAGGCTGAGAGTCAATCATCACAGAGCCTAACCCCGCGCCAGTCCGGTCTAACCCTTTAGCCAAGAACCCCTGAAACAACGCGCCATCAACTAGCGCAAACAGGCCAATCCATAGCCACGCCTTCCAACCTTTGGGCTGCGATCGCCCAATCAACATCGAAAAAGCCACGACCAGCATTCCCGCCGGAATCAGCCGTACGCTGGCAATAAATAGCGGCGTGGTTTCCGCCAAAGCCCCCTTCATCGCCACCATAGAGGTGCCCCACAAAAAGAAGGGTGAAATCAGCACGAGCGGATTGGCCACCAGCTTTTCTACCCAGCTCCGGGGCTGAAGATTTGAGGAATCTAGCGAGGGAGAGGAAGAATCTTCGATATCGGCGGAGGAATCCATTCGTTAGGGCGGGTGGGTGCGCCTGACAGGTCGTATACTTACTTTAAAGTAATG
>JBBSOB010000020.1:0-29888 GCA_038260205.1 Phormidesmidales cyanobacterium | reverse complement strand
TGCGGTGATTCAGGCGAATGCGGCTAGCTTTAGCGCGATTTCCTTGCTGCTATTGCTGCGGTATTTAGTGACGCGGGAGGTGGCCTGATGTCGGATTTTTTTGATGATTTGCAAAAGCAAGCGCGATCGCTGCTGTGGCCGAGCCAATTTTTTGCCTGGCAAACGCTGCTGCTGCTGAGTTTATTTTCGCTATTAGTGGCGGCTGGTTTAAATGCACCGGAGGGTTCTTTCTCGTTTGGCCTGCTGACAACGCTAAGCTGGATCTTTTTTACCTGTGCCGTTTGGTGGGCGCTCTCCAAAAACGAGAACGAGATTACGGTGCCCGGCACCGACTATTCTGTGAGCGCCTGGGTGACAGGGGCAGTTCTTTGCACCTTTTTGTTTTTGTCTAGAGACGAACCTCACTGGCGCTGGGCGTTTTGCACCTGGCCGCTGATTTCAACCACGATTCGGGCGCTGCCTCATTTTGTCACCTGGGAACTGGTGCCTCACTGGCCAAAAAAGAAAGACCGGCCAATGCTGGTGATGACGCTGTTGATCAACTTGATTTTGACGAGCTGGATTGTCTTTTACTTTCGCGTACAAGACTGGATGGAAAATTATCCGAGCTTACTGGTGAATGACTTTGGTAATAGTGCGTTTGTAACTGACCTTAGAGGAGACGCTCCTGAGCGGCGAGCCGAGACTCAAGGAGGGCGTTTGTTAGACAGTACGGCAGACGCGATTTATAGGGAGCTGAACGATCAGCCCTGGTATCAGACCGAGCGCTGGCTTTATACCCGGCAAGCGCGACTAGAAGAGATTTCGCAGGATATGGTGAAAACGTTTTCTGCGCCGAAGGAGAAAGTATTTTGGCAAATGCAGGTGCCGGACTTAAAACGATTGGCAGATGAGGGTTATTTGTTAACGTTACGGGCTAACTGGATAGGGCCATCTGCGGGCGCTCAGCAGCTTCGGCTAGAAAAGACCTGCAAAATTTTGCCGGTTGATAAAGTTCGGTCGGTTCCCGTTAAAAAAAATGAGGAGCCGCCGGTTTCTAAATCTACAGAGGTTCAGTGCGATGAGAAAACGCCTGAAGCGCGGTGGAATGAGATGAGGAAAAGGTTGACGGGTGATAAGTGAAGCGTAAGTAAGTGAGGAGTGACGGCTAAACTCTCTGTAGCGGTTTTCTGTAGTGGTTTCTATTTTTTGTTCTATTTATTTTTTGACTATTGGTGCTGATTATGGCTGCTCTTTCTAGAATTTGGACGATTGCTCACAACGTGTTTTTAGAGGTGGTGCGCGATCGCATTCTTTATATCATTGGCGTGTTTGCCATCGTGATGGTGATGGCGATTACGCTGCTGCCTGAAGTCTCGGCGGGTACAGAAGATAAGCTCATTCTCGATACGGGACTGGCCACCATCAACATTCTTTGTCTGTTTGTGGTGGTGTTTGTCGGGACGGGTCTGATTAACAAAGAGATTGAAAAGAAGACGGTGCTAGTGCTGATTTCTAAACCGGTGAGTCGGCTGGAATTTATTTTGGGCAAGCATCTGGGCCTTAGCCTGGTGATGGCAGTGCTGATTATTGCTTTAACCGGGGTGATGCTAGGGCTATTCTCGTTTAGCGGCGTACCGTATCAGCTAAATCTGATGCTGTTGGCGGTGCTGTTTATGTTTTTGGAGATGATGCTGCTGATTGCGGCGGCGCTGATGTTTGGCGTCATTACCAGTACGGTGCTAGCGACGCTGATGACGCTGGCGATTTTTGCGGTGGGTCATGAGACGCGCAACATTTTGGCGCTAGATAAGATTGCTGATAGTGAGAACTTTCGTCGGATCGCGGAGGGCCTATTTTTGGTGTTGCCCGATCTAGAGCGGCTGAATTTGAAAAATGAGATTGCGAATGGGTTTGTTGCACCGCCAAGCGGCGGCGGTTTATTGGAGAACGCGGTGTACGGTCTGATCTATACGGCGCTGCTGTTGACGGTAACGGTAACGGTGTTTGAGCGGCGGCAGTTTTAGGCTGTTGTTGTGGGTAGCTTCTGTCGAGCGGTTGTCAGAAGCGCTAGAGTGAAGGCTGAAATTGTTTGACGTTTTGGCCTTCACCTTTTGTTTTTGCTATGTCTGATGCTGTTATTAATCATGGGCCGACCAAACTGGCTCAGCTCCAAGCTATTTTTCGCGAGATGGATCGCGCGCTGATTGCGTATTCGGGTGGGATTGACAGCACTTTGGTGGCCAAGGTGGCAGTGGATGTGTTGGGCGATCGCGCGATGGCCGTCACCGCAAATTCTCCGTCGCTAATGCCAGAAGATTTTGAAGATGCGAAGAGGCAGGCCGCAGAAATTGGCATTGCGCATCGGGTGGTGGCAACGCATGAGATGGATAACGATCAGTACACTTCTAATCCGGTGAATCGCTGCTATTTTTGCAAGAGCGAATTGCACGATACGCTGAAGCCGATAGCGGTAGAAATGGGCTATCCGTATGTGGTGGATGGGGTGAATGCGGATGATCTGTTGGACTATCGGCCTGGGATTGCGGCGGCAAAAGAGAGAGGCGTGCGATCGCCCTTAGCCGAAGTTGGCATTAGCAAACTAGAGGTGCGCGAGATGGCTAAGCAGTTGGGCATGCCCTGGTGGGATAAGCCTTCGCAGCCCTGCTTGAGTTCGCGCTTTCCGTATGGCGAGCTGATTACGACTGAGAAACTGCATCGGGTGGGCCGAGCCGAGCGCTATATGCGGGACTTGGGCTACCAGAATTTGCGGGTGCGATCGGATGGGGAGACGGCGCGAATTGAGCTGATGCCGGAGGAAATTGCTGGTTTTGTTAGCAGCGTGGATTTGTCAACTTTAGTAGCCGCTTTTCAAGAACTTGGCTTCCAGTACGTGACTTTAGACTTAGAAGGTTATAAGAGTGGGAAGCTGAACCGAGTATTAAGCAAGGTCAATAATTAATGCGCGTACAAAATGTTTTACCTTTGCAAATAGATCAAGTGACCTCTTGAAGGTCTCAGCTATAGCACCTAATATCAGTACGCAACCTTCGCCTTGATGCTGCGCAGTTTCCCGACGTGGCTCAGGCAATAGAAGCGTGGTATGCCATTGTTAAAAAAGCAAACTGGGATAATCTAGAGGAGGTCAGGAAGATTTACCGTGATGCCGAAGCGGTTGGGAACTTCACGGTCTTCAATATCAAAGGTAACAAATACCGTCTCATTGTTGGAATAGACTATACAAACCGCACTGTCTTCTATAAGTATTTGCTAACTCACGCTGACTACGACAAGGATAGGTGGAAAAATGACCCTTACTATTAATCCGAAAGTTTACAGCGAATTGCTTGTAGAAGCGACTCCAAAAGTCATTGAAACGGAAGCGGAATACGAACGAGCTTTAGCCATTGTAGAGAAGCTAGTGTTTAATCAAAATCGTACGCCGGAGGAAACTGCCATATATAGACTATTCACGACTTTGGTTGAAGCGTACGAAGCTGAGAATTACCTGATGCAAGCGCCATCACCTCATGAGGTTTTGCTCCATATCCTATCGTCGAGCGGTACTCAGCAGTCAGCCTTAGTAGGCGTTTTAGGATCTGACCGCACCGTGTCAGAAATTATCAATGGTGAGCGGGCGATAGATAGGACTCAGGCCAAAATTTTAGGCGAACTGTTTAAAGTCTCGCCTAGTCTTTTCATTCCTTACGAGAGTGCTTGAGCGTATCGGCACCGAGCTTCCGTTGCTCTGAGCCTGATTTGCCCTTATTCGGTCGCTGAGTCGATTATATTGAGTAAGTCTGTAGCGCCTCTGCCTAATTGATGTCACGTATTTTCTTTCCTATCGTCGGCTTGATTCGCCTTGGGAGTCGGGGCGGATTTACGACTATCTTAAAGAGCATTTTGGCCGCGACTTTATTCTTAAGGACGTGGATGATATTGATATGGGCGATGATTTTCGTCAGTCTATTAATGCGGCGGTGGAGCAGTGTCAGGTTTTGCTGGCGGTGGTGGGTAAGGATTAGCTAACGGCAGAGGATGCGGCGGGTAATCGGCGGTTTTGATTAAGTTGGCGAATGTTTCTTATGGGTTTGACTTTACCTATTCAATCTTAGACGTGGAGAGGCATAAGAGGTCAAGTACCTAGCTGTTAACTTCTAACCTTAAAAAAGATTGCTACTGCCAAAGAAGAACATAATCTTGTATGACTCATATGGGAAAAAGCTCTAAAAGAAACAATTGCTAGTGTGAAAGTCAAAAAATATAACTAGCCACAAATTTAAAGGAAGATGATATAGCTATCGTTGCTATCACCCAGAAAATTCGAGTCAATATCTGGTTAGTCAATTTTTTATTGCTTAGCTCGAAAGCTTCAATCGCTTTTCTATCACCTCTCGTGATAGAAAAACTTGGATGTTCCTTAAATTGACTGATTCGGACATCTATAAAGCGCTCAAGTTTGAATCCAATAAATGTGCCAATTACAAACATCGCTGAGAGAACTATTATAAGTAGCTCTAGCTCTTTAATTGTTATATTTTGCGGATCCATAGGTTCTGAAAAGGCATACTCAGAATATCTATAGAAGATCAACATCAAGACTATAGGTGAAGAGTACCGAATTATCTCGCTTATCGAGCTACCGTTCTTCCTGAGAAATTTGACGACAGAATTCATATCTGGCAAATTTTGTAATCCTTCATGCCAGTTACTGACTATGTTAAGAAGTTCTATAGCTAAAGTGTTATTCACAAAATCAATTTTGCATATACTAGGTGTCTGCATCTCCATAAGCTCTGAGATATTGTCGCTTGTGAGCAGTATCTGAAATAAATCCTTAGGTGGTAATTCAGAGCCTACTCTAACTTTCACAGAGTGCCTTTGCGGTAGCTCATATTGTGGTAGCTTTATCGTAACGTCCCAATTTATACTTAGAGTCTGTACAGATTCATTCACCGTATCCCAGTTCTCGCGCTCGAATTCAGCCCAGGCGGCGTAATCTTTAATGCTTCTATTGGACAAAATAAAGTTGATCGAAGCTTCATTCGTAATTACTTCGTGATTCCGAAGCTTTTCTAAGATCTGTTCGTTTATGCTCCTTATGTCAGCTAAGCTTACGTTCTTTTTTCCTCGTAATAAACGGATCTCTGTATCTGGTTTCGCATTTAGCTGATAGTAAATTGACTTAAAGTCATCAAGAGAGATATTGCTTCCTGCTTTTGCTGGTACGATTTCTGCTGGCTCAGATACTGAAAAACTGCTCATGCTTTTTTTGATGAAAACTCTTTACTGACTTATAGCATCTGTTTTACATGAATCAAGTCAGTACCGAATCATAGTTTTTAGTATATTAAGATACAAATCTTCAGAGACTTTAACACTGACCAGATTCAAGAATGCTTTTGCGCCCTACCTATTTTTTTCCTTTCAGTATCGTGTTACGTATGCCTATAAAGAATTCTTGTATTACTTTTAGCTACTCTAAAATCATATCTTAGAAGTATTTATCTAAGGCCTTAGACGTACTGTTTAAAATATGTGGAGACATGACTGAATTGATATTCAGATTATACGTCATTGAGTTTTACGAAGATTTTAATTTTGATAGTTAGGAATGTATGGACGATGCTTAAACAATATAATTCGGTTGTAGTGTTTGTTAGCAAATAATTTTCACTGGATGAGCTTTGATACTAATAAGCACTCTCTCATTCCTCGATCTAGATAGAGTCAATCATACCTAAACGACTAATAGCGATAAACTACACAGTACAACACGGTTTTTCTATAAAGTTGCAACGGGTCTTCTACCATGTCTCGATCAGCTTAATTGCAGCTTGCAACCTGCGATCGCCCTTCAAAAAAACCTCTACGCAAAAAACGTTTTCTCATTAACTGCCACCTAGATATCTGTTTATAAGACTGTAACAACAGAAACTGCTACAGGGTAGTTGTTCAAGCTTTCAGGGAGGGTGTTTAGGCTTCCAAGAAGGCCGTTAGTCGATACTAGGGACGGCGTTTGTCGATTTAATCGGGCTATTGGTCGATACAGGGAAAGCGTTTGTCGATTTGATCGAGTCGTTAGTCGGTTCAAGGACGGCGTTCGTCGATTCAATCGGGCCGCTAGTTGGTTTGGTCGTGCTTTTGCAGTTTCTTGGCGGGCCGTTCGTCGGTTCGGAGGGGTCGTTTGAGCTTTTGGACGGGATAGTGCTTGCTGTGACTTGGTTATGGGTTGATGACGCTATGATTCGCTTTGATTTTAATCTTGAGGAGTTGTTTCGCGGCGCGATCGCACCTCACCCCTAACCGTAAGATCAACATTGTATGAATGGCTAATGGCACCAACTGCACCGTGTAGTATAGTTTGCTTTTAGGTAGTAAAGGTTCCTGCTATGACGCCAGCGCTCCCCATACCTCCAGCCGGTGAAGCGTTCGATGATTCGGCGGCGACTGGTCGAGCTAAAAAGGGCATTAAGCCGAAGCTGAAACTATTGATTCCGCTGGCTGTGCTGTTGGTGGCGGCGGGATTTGGCCTGCGGTACTGGCTGACTCGCCCGGATGATAGCATCATTGCGCTAAGCGGACGAATTGAGAGCTATGAGAGCGACTTGGGCGCAAAGGTGGGCGGCAAGGTGAAGTCGGTGGCGGTGCGTGAGGGCGATCGCGTGACTAAAGGCCAGGTCGTTGCGGTTTTAGATGACGCTGAACTTCAAGCTAAGCTAGCAGCGGCTAAGGCAAAGGTTTCGGCGGCGGCGCAGCAAATTACGCAGGCTGGTTTGCAAGTGGACGTGGTGGATAGCCAGGTGGAGGAGGCGCGGCTGACGCTGGAGCAATCTCAGGGCGATACTTTGGGGCAGGTGAGCCAGGGTGAGGCGGCGGTGGCAGGGGCTAGGGCGCAGCTCGCTTCGGCGCAGGCGCAGGTGGAGGAAGCCCGCTCTGCTTTGGAGTTGGCGAGTTTGGATCGCGATCGCTTTTCTACCTTGGTGGCGCGCGGGGCGATCTCTCAGCAGCAGTTCGACCAAACCCAGAATAAATATGAGACGGCGCAGACTATTTTGGCGGCGCGGCAGGCGGCGGTGGATGCGGCGGCGCAACAGGTGAGTGCGGCGCAAGGAGCGTTGACTCAGGCGCAGACCAGCGAGATTAATCCCGGAATTCGAACCGCTCAGGTGACGCGGAGCCAGAAACAGCGATCGCAGGCGGAGTCTCAGCTAGGGGCGGCGCAAGCGGCTTTGAAGAGCGCCCAGGCAGAACAGAGGCAAATAGAGGCGCAGATTGCAGATTTGTCAATTACGAGTCCGATTGATGGGGTGGTGCTAGCGCGGACGGTGGAGCCGGGTGAGGTGATTTCGCCAGGGGCAACGGTGCTGAGCGTGGTGAATTTGAGCGATGTTTATCTGCGGGGCTATATCCCGGAAGGGCAGGTGGGCGCGATTAGCATTGGGCAGGCGGCGCAGGTGTTTTTAGATTCGGCCCCGGAGACGGCGCTAGCGGCGAAGGTAACGGCGATTGATACGCAGGCTTCTTTTACGCCGGAGAACATTTATTTTCAAGAAGATCGGGTGACTCAGGTGTTTGGGCTGAAGCTGGCGGTGGAGAATCCCGATGGCTTTGCCAAGCCGGGAATGCCTGCGGACGGCCAGATTTTACTGGAAGATAAGGAGGCCAGGAAATGACGGTTTCTGTGGCTCGGAAGGAAGCGATTGAGGCGTCTACGGATCGGACAGGAGAGATTGCCATCGCCCTTCAAAATCTTCGCAAGCAATACGGCAAAGTAGAGGCGCTAAAAGGCATTGAGTTCTCCGTAAAGCGAGGAGAGATCTTTGGCTTAATCGGGCCAGATGGGGCGGGCAAGACCACAACGTTTAGCATTTTGGCGGGGGTGATGGAGGCGACCTCCGGGGAGGTTGTTGTATTAGGGAAGCCGCCGCGCGCCGCTCGATTAGATTTGGGCTATGTGACGCAAAAGTTCTCGCTTTATGCTGATTTGAGCATTGGTGAGAACATGCGGTATAGTGCGGGGCTGCGGCAGGTGCCGGAGGATGTGTTTGAGGTGCGATCGCAACAGCTCCTGAAGCGAGTCGATCTGCATCGCTTTACCGACCGATTGGCAGGGCAGCTTTCGGGTGGGATGAAGCAAAAGCTGGCGCTGTGCTGTGCGCTGGTGGCTCAGCCAAAAGTTTTGCTGTTAGATGAGCCGACGACGGGGGTAGATCCGGTTTCTCGACGAGAGTTTTGGGATTTGCTAGCGACGGTGGCCGCAGAAGGGGTGACGGTGGTCGCGGCGACGCCCTATTTGGATGAGGCTGAGCGCTGTGGCCGGATTGCGCTGATTTATGAGGGAGAGATTCAGCAGATTGGGACGCTAGATGAGCTGCGAAATAGTTTGGGCCTCAGTCGAATTGAGGTTCGCGCCGAGGAGTTGCTGAAGGCGGCGGCGGTGCTAAGTGAGAGCGGTGAGCAGATTAAGGATATTCAGACGTTTGGCGATCGCCTAGACGTTATGGTGATCGACGCTGAGCAAGGACAACAGCAGATTCGCCATGTTCTAGAACAAAATGACATTGTGCTTAAAGATATGCGTTCAGATGAAGCAACTTTGGAGAACGTCTTTGTCAATCGGCTTAGAGAGAAAGAATCCGATCCGGCGTATCTGGAGTTTCCAGCTTATCGGGCGGGAAAGAAAAAAGGCGAGCTAGCGATTAATGCGCGGAACCTTCAGAAAACGTTTGGAGATTTTCGAGCCGTAAAAGGTATTGACGTGACGGTTCGCTATGGTGAGATCTATGGGCTACTAGGGGCCAACGGAGCTGGAAAAACAACCGTGATTAAAATGCTGTGCGGGCTGTTGCCTGCTCGTGGGGGCGAGATTCAGCTCGCGGGCGAGACAAGCAATTTGAATCGGTCTGAGGTGCGATCGCGCATCGGCTACATGAGTCAAAAGTTCACGCTTTACGACGATCTAACGATTATTCAAAACCTTGACTTTTACTGCGGCGTTTATGGCGTGCCGCGCAAGCTGAGAAAAGAGAAAATTAACTGGGTGTTAGAGACTTGCGGCCTAACTGGAAAGGAGAATACGCTGACGGGCAGTCTGCCGGGCGGGTGGAAACAGCGGGTTGCCTTTGGATCGTCGGTAATGCACGAGCCGGATATTCTCTTTTTGGATGAGCCGACTTCTGGGGTCGATCCGCTGGCGCGACGGCAGTTTTGGAAGCTGATTCGAGACTTTGCGCAAAAGGGCACGGCCATTTTGGTGACCACTCACTATTTGGAGGAGGCGGAGAACTGTAATGATATGGCCTTTATGGTAGCGGGCGAAATTGTGGCCCAAGGATCGCCCAGTGAGATTAAAACCAGTCAGCCGGGGCAGTTGATAGAGCTGGTTTCGGCTCAGACTCAGGCGGCTTCTGATGTGCTAAAGCAAACGCTAGAAGATTGGCGAGTGTCTATCTTTGGCGATCGCCTTCACCTAGTCTTAGACCATCCAGAGCGCGAACTTGAGCAGGTGAAGCAGTGGCTGCAAGCCGAAGCTATTGAAATCGACTCCACTCGGCCGATTCCATTTTCGCTAGAAGATTCGTTTATCGGGATTGTCCAGAGAGCTAACCAGAGGGCTGAGCGGTCGGGAGCAGACGCATGAACAGGGTGCTGTCGCAGTGCGTGAAGGAGCTGAATCAATTTCGACGCGATCGCCTAACCGTAGCCCTAGCTTTTTTCCTCCCGCTGGCCGTCCTTCTCATCTACGGCTACGCTATTCGCCTAGAAGCCAAGAACATTCCGATCAGCATTCAAGACCTGGACAATAGCTATCTCAGCCGCACCTATGTAGAACGGCTGTTTGCCACCAATCAGTTCGAGCCTGCGCCTTTACTCAACAGCAATCCGACTGAGGCTATTGATAGAGGCAGGGCGAAGGCAGCAATTATTATTCCGCCCAATTTTGAGCGCACGATTAAGTCTCGCAAGCCAGTGACTGTTCAGGCGTTGGTCGATGGTACGGACGTTAATAATGCGCGGATTATTCAGGCTAGCTTGCGGGCAACCACCCAGTTTTTTGTGCGCAGCGTCGATCTGATTCCGGCTTCGGTAGTAGAGCCGATTCATACCAATGTGCGGCTGTGGTTCAATCCGGGACGAAAGGAATCTTTGTATATTGTGCCGGGTATTTTTGGCGTGATTCTTTGGGTTTTTCCGTCAATGCTGTCGGGCATTGCTTTGGTAAAAGAGAAAGAGCAGGGGACGGTGGCTCAGGTGTACGCTTCGGATTTGAGTTCGATAGAGTGGCTGCTAGGTAAGGAGCTGGCTTATTTGGCCATCGGCATAGGTGAGGCGCTAATTGTGATGACGGTGGCGGCTTTGCTCTTTGATTTGCGCTTTCGGGGTGACCCAACGACTTTGCTGGTCGGCACCGTAGCTTATTTGGCGGCTAGCGTGGCGTTTGGGCTATTTGTAGGGGCGCGAGCGGCGAATCAGACGGCGGCGGTGCAGGGCACTGCGATCGCCGGCTTTTTAACGGCGCTGTTACTCTCGGGCTTCATTTATCGCATTGAAAACATTCCGTTTCCGCTTTCTCTAATCTCCAAGATTATTCCGGCTCGCTATTTTATTGAAATTACTCGAGATGCGTTTGTGAGAGGAACGGGCTGGCCGGGCGTTTGGTATGCGCCGCTGATGATTGGGCTGGTGGGCTTTTTCTTCTTTCGGATGGCGGCTAAGGTGCTGGGTCGAATGCAGTTTTTGGATTGATTTTATGGGTTCTTTTCTCGACTCTCGGCTATGGCCGCTCATCCTTAAGGAAATTCGCCAGATTCTTAAGAACAAACAGATCATCTTTTTGCTAATTTTTCCGCCAACGGTTCAGCTTTTGGTTTTTGGGCTGGCCCTGAACCCAGATGTTTCTAATATCAGCCTGGGCGTGGCTGACTATAGCAACAGCCCTAACAGCCGCGAGCTAGTCTCTACGATTGTGGCTAACGACACCTTTGAAATGGCGTCTTATTTGCCGAGTGCGGCTGAGATTGGGCAACAGGTACGCACGGGCAAAATCTCGACCGGATTGATAATTCCGCCTGACTTTGAGCAGCAAATTGCCAGAGGGAAACCCGCTGAGGTGCAGGTGCTGATTGATGGCGTAGATGCAAATACGGCGGGGATTTCTAGCGGCTATATTAGTCAAATTATTAGACAATATGGGCGATCGCTCGATCAGACTAAGCGGGTTCAGCCGGTGCAAACCACTGTAAATTTCCTCTACAATCCTGGGCTGCTCAGTAGCTGGTTTTTTGTGCCGGGTGTAATTGGCGTGGTGCTGACGCTAACAGGGTCTTTGGTGTCTTCTTCTACGGTGATTCGAGAGAAAGATGTGGGGACGCTAGAGCAGCTTTTGATGACGCCTGCGGCAGGCTGGGAGATCTTAACCGCTAAAGTTGCGCCGCTGTTTGTGTTGCTAATGGGAGATGTGTTGCTGGCTTCGGCGATCGCCCGCATTGTCTTCAATCTGCCTTTTCGCAGCAATTACTTTCTGTTTCTAGCCGCCTCAGGAATCTACGTTTTTGTCTGTATTGGCATTGGCATTATCCTGGCAACCATCTCGAAAAATCAGCAGCAGGTGATCCTAACGTCGTTTTTTTTTAACGTGCCTTTAATTCAGCTTTCAGGTGCGATCGCCCCCATTGAAAGTATGCCAAAGTTCTTCCGCATCCTCTCTTTTTTTGACCCTCTGCGTCACTACGTCACCATCGCCCGCAGCCTCATTCTCAAAGGCGTTGGGCTGGACGCGTTGCTGCCAGAAATTGGGGCGCTGGTGGTCTTTGCCGTTTTGCTATTAGGCATCAGTATCAGACAGTTTAGAGAACAGCTAAACTGATGCCTGCCTTAGGACAGATCCCCGGCTGAATGAAACCGTCTATAAGTAATTACCACATAGTTACTCTAATAATCATGACTGTAGACGACTTGCGCAAGAACAATACAATGGCGCATATTCTAGATGCGTTAGACGAGGGGCAAGATATTGGCCACTACGGGCGGCTAACCTTTGCGATGGTGGCACAGTACTTTGCAGATGAGGATGAGATTGTGACCTGGCTGCAAAAAGACAAAGACTTTAGTGAGGAAGAGGCGCGATCGCTCTACAAGCAGGTCAGCAGCAAAGAATACAGTCCGCCTAGCCGCGACAGTATATTAGAATGGCAGTCTCAGCAAGACTTTCAAATTATCTCTGATCCTGAAGATCCAGATGCTGGCAACGTCTATCAGGATTTAACGTTTCCAGAGACGGTGTACAGCAGCATCTCCAACTACAACAATAAAAAAAGCGATTAGGACGGTTCAGGCGTCGTACATTTCTGCGTCATAAACCCGCAAACCATTCGTAGCCTCTATCCACCCAGTAGCCCTGCTGCTCCATCAAATCGGCTGAAAAAGAAATGCGCGTCACCCATTTGCTCTGCTTATAGCCGAGCTTAATCGGGCTGGCCAAACGCAGGGGCGCACCATTGTCAGCCGGTAACGGCGCACCGTTTTTTTGATAGGCCATCAGCGTTTGAGGATGCAGAGCTGAGGGTAAATCCCAGCTTTCGTAATAACCATCCGCAGACTGAAAATAGACGTAGCGAGCTTCAGACTTGGGCTGCACTAACGCCGCTAAGTCTTGTAGCCGAACGCCGCCCCACTGGACAACGGCGGCCCAGCCCTCTACGCAGACATGGCGAATGATCATTGAGGTCAGCGGCATCGCTTGCAGGTCTGCTAGGCTAAGCTGCATTGGCAAATTCACCGCGCCATCAACAGCGAGCTGAAAAGTGGCCGGGTTAATTTGTGGCGTACCGTTAATTGAATTAATTAGCAGCGCTTCGGGTTTAACTGCGCCGATAGGAAGCTCTGGCACAGGCGCTTGGGGTTGCAGAATTATTTTCTCAGCCCGCTGATTGAGCGGCTCGAAGGCTGCGCTAACTCGATCGGAATAAAGCGGTGTGCCACAGGCATTTAGCAGTAATCCAGCTCCCGATAGTCCTGATAGCTGTAGCAAGCGGCGACGAGTGAGTATGCGGCGAGAATGTGGAAGCGGTTGCATAGGGCTAGAAGAATTTTCTGCAAGAATCTTCGATGAGACAGATATCAAGTGAACATGGATTTGATTAGGCGAAACTGACCCACTTTGAGCGCTAGCAGAGAATGCACAAAGGTAAATATCACCACGATGGGCACCGTGATGAAGTGAACGGTGCGAAGAGTTTGCCAGTTAATGAACAATCCTGATAGCCAGTGGAACTGAGCGGGTTTGTACATCGCTAAGCCAGAGGCGATCGCCAACACCAACACCGGCATAATAGCCGTATAGACTACCCGATGCCAGGCATAGCGTCGGCGCTTCGGATTTGTCCCGATCTGTAGAACCTTCACATCGCTCGAAGACGCATACCGCCGTTGCCATCGGCGAGTAAGCAAAATGTAAATGCCGTAAATCAGCAGATTCATCGCAAAGATCCACATCGCCGCGAAGTGCCAATGGCGTCCCCCGGCTAGCCAGCCGCCCAGCGTGAAAACCGCCGGAAAATGCCAGCCTGCTCGCCCGCCAAAAACCGGATTGGCGTTATAAATCTGCAGTCCGCTCGTCAGCATTAGCAGCAAACTGATGAGATTAATCCAATGGAAAGTCTTAGCAAATAAGGCTTGGTGGGGTGCGGGTAGCGCTTTCTTGAACTGCTTTTTAGGATCTGAAGCGGATGCGGTTGGACTATTCATCTTTTTGCAACGCGGTATGTTGTGCTAGAAAGCAGCCGGGCGTAGTCTGGCCTTTGCTGATGCTGAGCGGATTTTGTATAGATGCCCAGATTTTTGGTGAGCGCGATCGCCGGTTGAATAGCGCGATCGCGCCGCTCACTATCGGACTAACTATCGAGCTAGCTCATGCGCCGCTCAATCTCGGCCTTCACCGCATCCACATCCGCCGGTAAATGGACAGCCGGATTAGCATACTCGCTGGTCACCTCTTCTAGCTTCGACTCGTGATAAGCCACCTTAAAGTCCGTGAACTTCAAAGCATGAGCGGTACTAATCACGACTGTTTTATCGCTAGATTTGATCACACCACGTTTGAGTAGCTTGGTCAGTACCGCTAGGGCAACGCCCGTGTGCGGACAGGTAAACATGCCGGTCAAATCAGCATGTGCAGTTGCGGCTACTAGCTCTTGTTCGGTGGCCTGCTCTACGATGCCGTCGGTTTCTGTAATTGCCTTGGTTGCTTTGTCATAGCTGACCGGATCGCCAATTCTGATGGCATTAGCCAGCGTGCTTTGAGCCGTCACCGTAATTTTTTCTTTGAATCCGTTCTTAAAAGACTCATAAAAAGGGTTGGCCTTCGCCGCCTGAGCCGCGACTAGCCGGGGCATTCGATTAATTAACCCCAGATCCATCATCAGTTTGAACCCTTTGTAGAGAGCGCTGACGTTGCCCAAATTGCCAACCGGAATAATAATCCAGTCGGGCACTTCCCAGTCAAACTGCCGGACAATCTCAATGCCGACGGTTTTTTGGCCTTCAATGCGCAAACTGTTCATGGAGTTGGCCAGATAGATCGAGTTATCTCGGGTGACTTCCTGGACAATTTTCATGCAGCCATCAAAGTCGGTATCTAGAGCGAGCACATGCGCCCCGTTAGATACTGGCTGGATCAGTTGAGCCGTGCTGACCTTGCCCGCCGGTAAGAAAATGATTGCGGGAATGCCTGCATAAGCTGCATAAGACGCTAAAGCCGCACTAGTATCGCCCGTGCTTGCACAGGCTACGGCCTTCACCGAGCTGCCTTGGGCCATCATCTGCTTGACAACGCTGACGAGTACAGTCATCCCTAGGTCTTTAAAGCTGCCGGTGTGGCTGTTGCCACAAAGCTTGATCCACAGATCAGGAATACCGAGCTGCTGGCCCAATCGTTCGGCCCAAAACAGGTTGGTGTTGCCTTCGCACATACTGACGATGTTTTGATCGCTCAGCGAGGGTACTACCCACTCGCGCATTCCCCATACGCCGCTGCCATAGGGCCATTTTGTCGTGCCCACTCGCGAGTCGAATAGCTGCTTCCACTCTGAGGCGTTGCGCTTTTTGAGCGGTTCGCGCTCGTGATGAACTTCTAGTAAGTTGCCGCAAGATGGGCAGGTGTAGATGACATCGTAGATGGAGTGTTTGGCAGAGCATCCCGCAATGCAACGAAAAAATACGCTCTGGCTATCGGTGGCTGGTCTAGATTCAATAGCTGACAACATTACGGGTTCCTGGGTGGTTTCCTAATTTAGTTGATATTGTACGCAATATAGAGAGCTTAAGATGCCGTCTATGTCAGACTCAGTCCTGATTTGGTTGCTGAGTGCTAGCCTAAAGAATATATCTTAGCAATCAGTGAAAATTTGCTTGAGCGATCGCCCAAGCCTCTCTATTCAACTCATGAGCAAAATTGTCGTCGGTTTATCAGGGGGTGTAGACAGTTCCGTTGCGGCGGCTATGCTCCACAATCAGGGTCACGATGTGACGGGCCTTACCCTTTGGCTAATGAAAGGTAAGGGGCAGTGCTGCTCGGAAGGGATGACGGATGCGGCGCAGCTTTGTGAGGAACTAGGAATTGACTACAAAGTGGTGGATTCGCGCGAAGTTTTTGAGAAGCACATCATTAACTATGTGGTGGATGGCTATGCGCAGGGCGTGACGCCTTTGCCTTGCTCGCAGTGCAATAGCACCGTTAAGTTTGGGCCAATGCTGAGCTATGCGGTAAATGAGCTGGGGGCGGACTATATTGCGACTGGTCATTATGCGCAAATTACGCAGAACCAGGAGAGCGGGCGCTATGAGCTGCGGCGAGCGGTGGATCGCAATAAGGATCAGTCTTATTTTTTGTACGATTTGAGTCAGCAGCAGCTAGCGGCGACTTGGTTTCCGCTGGGGGCGAAGACGAAGCCAGAGACGCGGGCGATCGCCTCCCAACTAAACCTCCACACCGCCGATAAGCCCGAAAGCCAGGATCTGTGCTTGGTAGAACAGCACGGCTCTATGAAAACCTTTTTAGAGAAGTATCTGGCGCCCAAACCGGGCGACATTGTCGATACGCAAGGCGCAGTGTTGGGCCAGCATGAAGGGATTCATAACTACACGATTGGCCAGCGTAAAGGTCTGGGAATTGCCGCGCCGAATCCACTGTATGTCGTGAGCTTGGACGTGGGCCGCAATCAGGTAGTGGTGGGCGAGCGCGATAGTGTGACCGCGCCAGACTGCGGGGTGCATCGGGTGAATTGGGTTTCGATAGCACCGCCAACCGGGCCGATTCGAGCTGAGGTGCAGGTGCGGTATCGGTCGCAGGGGGTGGCGGCGACGATTGTGCCAGTAGGTGATGAAGGCGGTGATGAAAGCGGTGATAAAGGCGATGATTCTTCGCAGCAGCAGCTAGACCAACGCGTGAAAGTCGTCTTTGACGATCCGCAGTTTGGAATAACGCCTGGACAAGCCGCCGTTTGGTACGACGCTAGTGGGCGGGTACTCGGTGGCGGTATCATTGAGCCGATATGTTCGAGCGCCGCTTTGACGAAAACTTCGGCTGAAGCTTCGATGGCGGACTGAGCTACTCGCATCTCCCAACTCTGCTGCGGTAATGCGGCTGTAAATATGCAGTCGTGGACGGCAGATGAGAAATTCGAGCGATTTATTTTGATTAGACGTAGTTAGAGGAAGATACATTGAGCGCAGTAAAAGACGGAATTGCCCCTCACGGCGGTACTTTAGTTAACCGTTTGGCTAGCCCAGAGCAAAAAAAAGAATTTGAAAGTAAGGCAGAAAATTTGCCCTGCGTGGCGCTAGATCAGCGAGCGGCTTCGGATTTGGTGATGATTGCAATTGGTGGCTTTAGCCCTTTGACCGGCTTTATGGGTCAGGCGGATTATGAGCCTGTTGTAACGGATATGCGGCTGGCGAGCGGTGTGCCTTGGTCGGTGCCGGTGACGCTGTCGGTGAGTGAAGCGGTGGCTGAGCCGTTGAAAATCGGCGAGTTGGTTCGTCTAGATGATGAGAATGGTCGCTTCATCGGGGTGCTAGAACTCAGCGAAAAGTACACCTACGACAAGCAGAAAGAGGCGATTAATGTCTATCGTACGGATGAAGAACAGCATCCTGGCGTGAAGGTGGTTTATGACCAAGGCCCGATTAATCTAGCGGGCGATGTTTGGCTGCTCGAACGCGATGCGCATCCGCTGTTTCCTGATTATCAAATTGATCCGGCGGAGTCGCGTAAGCAGTTTCGCGATCGCGGCTGGAAGACAATTGTGGGATTTCAAACTCGTAACCCCATTCACCGGGCGCATGAGTATATTCAAAAATGCGCGCTAGAAACGGTGGACGGCTTATTTTTGCATCCGCTGGTGGGAGCCACTAAGAGCGACGATATTCCGGCGGATGTGCGGATGCGCTGCTACGAGATTATGACGGAGCGCTACTTCCCACAGGATCGAGTGATTCTGGCGATTAATCCTTCGGCGATGCGCTATGCCGGGCCGCGTGAGGCGATCTTCCACGCGCTGATTCGCAAAAACTACGGCTGCACTCACTTTATTGTGGGCCGTGACCATGCGGGCGTAGGCGATTATTACGGCACCTACGACGCTCAGGCGATTTTTGATGAGTTTGAGCCGAGTGAGCTGGGCATTACGCCGATGAAGTTTGAGCACGCTTTTTACTGCACTCGCACGAGTACGATGGCGACGACGAAAACAAGTCCGAGTACGCCAGAGGAGCGCATTCACCTATCGGGTACTAAGGTTCGGACACTGCTGCGTGAAGGTAAAATGCCACCGCCAGAGTTTTCTCGACCAGAGGTGGCTGCTGAGCTAGTTAAGGCAATGCAGGGATAATGTCTGCTTGAGATAACCTGCTTGAGATGGCCTGCTTGAGATAACCTGTTGGATAATAAACAAGAAAGCAGGGTTCGAAGTACATATTGAGCGTAGTTAGATAGTTTCACTATGGGCCGACCCACTCCGGCCTGTAGCGACCCTTCCAGAGGGGTCTATTTCCTGGGCTGTGGGGCTTAAATATGTGTCTCGTAGCCCAATCTAAATCCCCTCTGGAGCTACTGATGTTGTCTTACACCGACCGTTGTATTGAAGCCTTCTTTACTGTTCTAGCGACTTTGATTTTCTGGATACAGCCTGCGATGCCTGCGATCTGCGCCGTCATTGCCTGGAGCTTGATTGGTGCGATCGCGCTTAGCCTCATAACCACAATTCGTCGCAGCATCGCCAACCTGCGTAAAATGCATCAAATCCCCTGTAGCCGCTGCGCCTTCTCCACCTCAGACCACCGGCTAAAATGCTCCGTTCACCCCACCGAAGCCTTTTCCGAAGAAGCCATTGGCTGCTACGACTTTGAATCTACAGAGGCATCGCGGCTCGCTCTCTAAATAGAAACTCGCTACAAACCATATCCAAAACAGCCTTCATATCGCTTTTACATCGCTTTTTTCCTTGGCAGCTCAAGTTCACTCAACGTTGAACTCAATTTAGCTAACTGGGCAATATAACCCTGGATATTGCATTATTGCCAAAGGGTATTTTCAAAGCGCTATGTTCTCTATTTTTATCTTGACTCATAACGAAGAGTTGGACATTGCCGCTTGCATTGAGTCTGCTGCCCTGTGCGATGACGTAATTTTAGTGGATTCGTTGAGTTGCGATCGCACCCTAGAAATTGCCCGCCAATATCCCCAAGTCCGTATTATCCAGCATGCCTTCGAAAGCCACGGCAAGCAGCGCACCTGGATGCTGCGCAATGTAGAAGCCAAATACCGCTGGGCCTACATTTTAGAAGCCGACGAACGCATGACCCCCGAACTCTTTGCCGAATGCACCGCCGCCGTTTGCGCTGGTCAGCATGTTGGCTACTATGTCGCCGAGCGCGTCATGTTTATGAATCGCTGGATTAAGCACAGCACTCAATACCCTCGCTATCAGCTTCGCCTGCTAGACAAACAAAACGTCTGGTTTGACGACTACGGACATACCGAGCGCGAAGTCATTCAAGGTTCTTCCGGCTTCCTAACCGAAACCTATCCTCACTACACCTGCGGCAAAGGCTTCAGCCGCTGGATAGAAAAGCACAACCGCTACTCCACCGACGAAGCCCGAGAAACCGTGAAGCAACTTTCAGCGGGCACCGTTCGCTGGCGAGATATTTTCAGCGGCCAATCTGAAGTAGAGCGCCGCCATGCCCTCAAAAATTTGTCTCTGCGAGTTCCTGGTCGGCCATTCGTTCGCTTTATTTATATGTACTTTTTCCTGGGCGGCATTTTAGACGGTCGTGCCGGATTCACTTGGTGTGTACTGCAAGCTTTTTATGAGTATTTGATTTTGCTGAAAGTATGGGAAATTCGGCAGGACGGAGTTCCGGCTTGTTTGGAGGCGTAAAACGCAAAGACAAACGTTCGGCTAAACCTTACTCTCCAACGACTTCAAATACTCCGTATTCACGCCCGACTCCCGAGTCAGCGCAATCTTTCCCGTTCGGGCAATTTCTTTAATGCCAAACGGCTTCAGCACCTGCTCAATTGCTACCAGTTTCCCCGGATCGCCCACTACTTCAAGCGTCAAAAAATCTTCAGACACATCCACCACTCGGGCGCGAAATATTTGGGCTAGCCCCACCACCTCAGATCGATTCGTTCTATTCGCGCTTACCTTCAGCAGCATCAGCTCCCGCTCAACGCTCGGTGTCTCGGTAATATCGTCCACTGTCAGCACATTAATCAGCTTATATAGCTGCTTTGCCAACTGCTCAATTACCCGATCATCACCCGGCACCACCATCGTAATCCGCGAAATTCCCGGCTGCTCGGCTGGTCCCACCGCCAGGCTCTCGATATTAAAGCCCCGGCGGGCAAACAAACCGGCAATTCGGGTCAAAACGCCCGATTCATCTTCAACCAGTACAGATAGCGTATGCTTCATTACACAAAAAATCGGAGCTTGAGTCCGCTCTAAACTGAGTGTCAGCCGCTACAGAAAAATATCCTCTAGCGCTGACTCAAGCCATCTTAACGTGACAAGGGCCATCCGCTCTAGCTCTCCATGCGGTTTTGCCCGTCTAAAGAAGAATCAGAATTAAGGAGAATCAGGCGCATCTGGAAAAATCTGGGTAGACCCAGGACTCAGCGGTTCGCTCGAAGATCCAGGAGTCGTTCTAGAAGAAGCCCCCGGTGTTGTCGGATTCGGTAAAATTGGCGGCAAGCTGTTAGGCGAATTCAATTGCCCACCGGAAGGTGCTGGCGTAATCTGAACGCCACCTGGCGCACCTTGGGAGGGAACTCCTGTCTGAGAAGGAATATCAATGCCCTGGCGTCTTAAGGTATCTTCTACCGTCTCGCCGCTATTTTGCGTCGGATCGAGAGAGACATCGTTGGGTAGCGTTGCTAAGGCCACGCGATCGCCCCCTACAGAGCGCAGCAAGTCCAGTACCTTGACGACATCCTCATAGCGAGCGCTACGAGAGGCATAAAGCACAATCATGCCATTCGGCGCAATCTTTTGATGCTGTACCAGCACGTCGTACAGCAAGCCCAACGGCACGGCGCTCTTATCTACATACACTTGCCCCACGCTGTCCACGCTGACGTAGAGACGATCTTGAGCGGTATCTTGCAGCGGCGCACTGTTATTCACCGCTGGCAAATCTAACTCAATCGCCTGCTGCCGCGTTAGGCCCACCGCCGCCAAAATAAAGAACGTCAAAATACAAAAGATCACGTCAATCATCGGCAAAATTTCAATTTGCACGTCCGACTGAGGCTCATTAAAATCAACTTTCATTACTCACATCCTTTCAAAGGCTTTTCGCTCTCGATTGTAATTTCTACGCAATGTTTACTCGCGTTACCGGCACTCTAAAATGTAGGCGGCTTTTTGTCCTTTTTATCCTTTTTAAGATCTGCGGGCGGTGGCAGATCTATCATGGGCGAGGGCGGCGTGTTGACTAAATTCTCACTGAGCAAACTAGGTTTACCATCCGTAAAGGCCCAAGCCTGACGGTAAAGTAGCTCTAGCTCGTTGCCCGAAAGCTGAAACATCTTGGCCTGACCAAAAATAAAGCCCTGGAACAAGCGGTAGAAAGCCAGACTAGCGATCGCAATTGCCAACCCAAACGCCGTACTAATCAACGCCTCACCAATCCCCAATCCTGTCTCTGCGGTCGCATTGGCAACGCCCAAATCTTGAGGATTGATCGCATTGAGCGAGCGAATTAGACCGACGACCGTACCAAACAGGCCCAACATCGGCGACAGCGCAATCACTGCTTCCAAAAGCTTGTCGCCTCGCCGCATCGCCGCTAGCTCTTCACTAGCCGATGTTTCTAACGCCAGCTTAAAGACCTCGGGATCTTGATCTTTGAGCTTGAGCGCCGAAAACAAAAAACGACCCATCGGCAGCTGAGCCGCTCTTTGTGCCAGCGACGAAGCCGCTAACCATTCTCGCCGAGCGGCCTCTAGTACGCGGCCAGACACTTCGCGTTCGCGCGTCAAAACCCTAGACCAAAACCAAATTCGCTCCAAAATAATACCTAGAGCCAAAATTGATAAAACCAGTAGCGGCCACCGGGTCGGCCCTGCCTTGTCCCATATATCTGCAATATTCACTGTCTTCCTCCTAGACACACCAAAAAATACTTTTGGTCTTTTTAACCCACATTTGTAACCGCTGTCAGACTGCTTAGAACCGTCATATCGGCACAAAGCTCTACCCAACCTGACCTGCTAAACATAAATGCATCCGCACTTCGCTACATGCGGTTATTTTCAGCCTTAGTGTAGAGCATAGAGGGATAGCCCTCATCACCCTTTGTTCACCTTTTGGGCTGATTTTATAGCCATACGCCAAACGAGCGGTTGAATCCGTTCGAAAATCAAGGCAGCATATCCAAAATTTCGTTGGCCGCGCGATCGCAGACTCCCACCTCACCCATGGCTCGCCGCATGCCTTCGTAAGCCTCAATCATCGCTGTCCGCTTCACCTCATCCGTCAGCAGCGCTAACCCCGCCGCACTCATTTTTTCTGGCGTTGCGTCCCACTGCAACAGCTCCGGCACAATTGGCTGATTCTCCATCAGGTTCACCGGCGAAACATATTTACCCGTAAACCGCACAATATATTTAGCAATAAACGCCGTCAGATTACTCAGCCGGTACACCACCACCTGCGGCACCCGCATCAGCGCCACCTCCAAATTCACCGTCCCCGACTTATTCAAAACTAGATCGGCCGCTGCGATCGCCCTTCGCCCTTCTGCCTTATCCACTAGCCGAGCATTCAGCCCATAGGTTTTTGCCGCCGCTGCCACCTCTGCTTTAAAGTCTGGCAGCGAAACCGGAATCAAAAACGTTGTCCCCGGCAGCGCCGCCTGAATTCTCGCCGCCGCCTCAAACATCGCTGGCATAATATAAACCAGTTCCTGCTGACGCGAAGCCGGCAAAAGCGTCACCACCTTGCCCGTCTCAGGCATTCCCAGCTCTTGCCGGGCCACCGCCTGCGTCATCGGCTCTGCAAAAATATCCACTAGCGGATGCCCCACCCAGCGAGTATTTGCCCCCGCCCGCTCGTAATAAGCCGCCTCTTCAGGAAAAATGGCCAACAGCTTATCGCTCACATCCAGCACATTTTGCGTATCGCGCCTCGTCGAAAACACCCACTGCTGCGGCGCAATGTAATACACAATTGGCACCTGCGGCAGGTTTTTTCTCACAAACTTGCCCACCGCAATATTTGGCCCCATGTAGTCTAGCAGCACCATCAAATCGGGCGGATTTTTTAATAAATACTCATTTATCTGCTGCTGCAACTGGCGTCCTTTTGAATAATAAGGAACCGCTTCTAGCAACCCAATTGCACTTAGCCGTACCGTATCAATTAGAATTTCTGCCCCAGCCGCCTGCATTCGCGTACCGCCGACTCCCACTACCGCCAGCGACAGACCCCGCCGCGCCGCCTGTCGATACAGCGCCTCTGTGAGCAATCCGCCCTGCAAATCGCCCGAGACTTCCCCTGTATGAATAAAAATCCTTATCACTTCTTCCGTCCCGGTACTGGCCCCCGCCGACCCTTCGTCTCTGTAGAGGCCCGCAAAAACTCGTACAGATGCCGCACATGCATATTTTCGGTCATGCCTTCGATCTCAGCTAGCGCCGTTTGAAAGGTCAAATTTGACCGGTACAGCAACCGAAAGGCTTCGCGCAGCTCTTTATAAGTTCTGCCTTCAGACTCTTCAGAAATGCCAGAGCGGCGCAGTAAAACCTGATTTAGGCTTCTTACCCGCGACGGATTGCCCTCTACCATCAGGTAGGGCGGCACATCGCGCTCAATTCGGCTCATGCCGCCCACCATCGCGTAGCGGCCAATATGTACAAACTGATGTACGCCCACTAGGCCGCTGATTCGCGCGTGAGACTCTACCGTGACGTGACCTGCCAAAGCCACCGAGTTGGCAATAATCACCCGATCGCCTAGCTCGCAGTTGTGGGCTACATGGGCATAGGCCATTAGCAGATTATGACTGCCGAGTCGGGTTACTTCGCCTGTGCGCGTCGGTCGATTAATCGTCACACATTCGCGAATGGCATTGTCGTCGCCGATTTCTACTAGGCTCATCGAGCCGTCGTATTTTAAATCTTGCGGTTCTAGGCCAATGGATGCATGGGGAAAAATTCGATTGCGATCGCCAATTCGGGTATAGCCATCAATTACCGCATGCGCGCCCACGCTAGTCTCCGCGCCAATCGTCACCCTTTCGCCAATCACTGCATAGGGGCCAATGCTTGCGCTGGAGTGAATTTGTGCGCCAGCATGAATAACCGCGCTTGGATGAATCAAAGTAGTAGTCAAAGCCATGCCTCCAGCAGAGCCGCCGCCTGAGTAGTGCACATAAATCTAGTTACCACAATGCAATGATCCCGGTCAGTGAGATCGGGCGCTTCGGCCAATTTAACAGTCGGTCTATACCTGGTTTGCCAGAAAAGCTGCCAGAAGGGTTACCAGAAAGTTTATCGAGGGCACTTTCTAAAAATTCACCACAGAAAACATCAGCGTCCCTTCGCAGGCTAACTGTCCGTCTACCTCAGCTCGCGACTTCATCTTGCCAAAGCGTCCTTGCTTCACCGTAATTAGCTCAGTTGTAATCAATAGCTGGTCGCCAGGCACCACTGGCCGACGAAACTTCACCTTATCGATTCCTGCAAATACGCACAGGCCGTCTACGCTGGGCATCTGGCTTAGGACAATACCGCCTACTTGTGCCATCGCCTCTACAATCAGCACCCCTGGCATCAAAGGCTTACCTGGAAAATGTCCTTGAAAATGCGGCTCGTTAAACGTCACATTTTTCAGGCCGGTGGCTCGCTCGCCTGGCACATAGTCGGTAATGCGATCTATGAGCGCAAATGGGTATCGATGAGGCAGCAGCTTCTGAATTTCTTCTAGGCTGTAGGTCTGGCGCTCGGGCGTTGTCTGCTCTAGCGTTTCGTCCTCCAGCGCTTGGCCGTTGGCAGTGGTAGACGTATCTTCAGGGGCAGTATTAGCTTTGGCAGCGGGCGCACTAGTCGGCATAGCAAGTTAGGTTCAAAATCAGCAATAAAGGGCACAAACTGGATAAGTTTTGTCTAAAGCCCTTCACGATTCTGCCATTAGACGGTTACTAGCGCTATTCCTAAGTGCAATTCCTACGCGGTGGGTCACGCCACATTGGTGTATAAACAGTCACTCGCGAGCTGCTTTGCCAACGCTACGTGCAGCGCATGGCTGGCCTTGTAGGCCACGTAGTGCGCTCTAGGGATGTCGCCGAGCAAACTCAAATCGCCCGTTAAATCTAGCAGCTTGTGTCGGGCCGGTTCATTTTCAAATCGCAGCGGTGGGTTTAGCCAGCCGTCTGGGCCGCAAACCAGCGCGTTTTCTAAGCTGCCGCCTTTAATCAAGCCTTGCGATCGCAAATAATCAATCTGATCGGCTAGCCCAAACGTTCGTGCCGGGGCCACCTCCCGCGCAAAGTCCGCTGCCAACGTCCTTGAAGTGGGCGGCGACCAGCTATGCCACTGATTGCCAATCGCCGCCAGCGCAAAATCAATGCCGTAGCTAAAGCGCAGTGCTTCACTCGGATAAGCCGTTACCCAGGCATCGCCAGCGCTGACCGAAATCAGCTTGCTTACTGCTTGCCTGCACCTTTTAGATGCAGGCTGTAAGCGCCAGTTAGTGGGCTTGCCCGCTGGGTCAATCGCCGTCAGCCAGCCCAAAGCCGAGCCGTCCAGCAGCGGCAGCTCTGGCCCATCCATCTCAATGCGCACATTATCTAGCCCCAGTGCCCACAGCGCCGAGAGCAAATGCTCCACCGTCCGCACCTGCGCCTCATCTACGCCTAGCTCCGTCGAAAGCTGAGTCGCGATTACCCGAGCCACCGTCGCCTCAATTCGAACTGATTTATCAGCGTTACCGGCCAAATCAGTTCGAACAAAATAGCGACCCTCATCTACCTGCGCGGGCAGTAAGCGCACGGTCGTTTGCTGACCTAAATGCAAGCCCACGCCCGACACGCTCACTTCGCTAGCCAACGTTTTTTGTCGGTTAGCTGGAGCCAAAGACGACTTGCGCTCGAAGGTCATCTCAGTCGTATTTGGAGTCGTGTCTGGAGTCGTGCCAATCATTCAAACCTCTTAATTTAGAACCGCTCACCAAAGCCAAAGTGGAAGCGCGATCCTTCCTCACTCAGGCCATAGTCCAAACGCAGCGCTCCCAACGGCGTCCGCACCCGGACACCTGCGCCATAGCCAAAGCCACTACCGGGCTTCCCGCGAACCCCCGCCGGATTGCCAGGAACGCTATCACCGCTGCCCAAATCTGAACCATAGTCCATAAAGAGCGCCCCGCTGAGAAATTCGCTAAACAGCGGAAAGCGGTACTCTGCCGTGCCCAGCACAAATGAACGTCCAGATCCAACAGCGCCTTCTTCGTAGCCGCGCACCGAGTTACCGCCACCTATCGGAAACGCTTCGTAAGGGGGCAGATCGCCCAAAATGGTTCCGCCTTGAAGGTTAAAGGCAAATGTCTCTTTGCCTTTCTTCGACTTGAAGAAATTTACCGGTACGTACTGACTGTAGCTGCCCTGTAGCTTGTTATAAAAAATGCTGCCATTGCCTACCGGAATCGTCTGCTCGGTTCCTAGCCGAATCAGGTTACCGCTAGTCGGTGTAATCGGATCATTGCGGTGATCCAATACGCCGCTGAACTGAACGGCTAGCAAATCGTCTCGTCCGCTCTCGCTGGCTGTGAGCAAATTGCCTAGGCGATCGCGCGGCGTCACATTGCCATCGCTATCGAGTATTGCCACGCGCTCATACTGCACGCCCAAAGACAGCGACAGGCCGTTATCTAATGGACGGCTAAAGCTAATTCCCGTTCCTAAACGGTTGAGCCTAGGGATATCACCATTGTTCTCTGGCCCACTAGGCAGGGAAACATCACTGTCTCTAGGTAGACGGACTCTGTCCTCATCGCCGTTTGGCCCATCGTCAAAGATGAGCGAAGTCGCCCGACGGTTGAACAAGCTGGCCGTATAAGATGTGCGATATGGATCGCCCTTAATCCAAGGATCGGTAAAGCCTAGATCAAAGAGAACATCTCCTTCTAGACTCACTCTGCCTTCGGCTCGTAGCTTCTGATTTCGACCTCTAAAGTTGTCCTGGTTGTAGCTGAGCTGACCGAACAAATCGCCTCGCAGGTTAAAGCCCAAAGAAGCGCCCACAGAGCCGGTCTGCCGCTCCGCAATGTTCACTACCAGCTTCACCTTGCGCGGATCTTCATCACCGGGATCGAGCGACAGCCGAATATCGTCAAAAATGCCCAGACCAAATACGTTGCCAATATCTTTTTGAATGGCGCTTTCTTGGAAAACATCGCCCGGCTGAGTTTCAAACTCACGCGTCACAATATAAGGCTTTGTTTTACCGCGAATCGGCTCGCCGTCTTCGTTGGTTGTTTCGCCTTCTTTGTCGATATAGCGCACGTCAATCGACTCAATTTCACCTTCCGCGACAATCAGCGTTACCGTACCATCTGTCCCGATCTGTGGCGCTGCCGTAACCTGAGCTAATACGTAGCCATTTTCCTGGTACCAATCGTTCAGATCTAGCACCGAGTTCTGAAAGTCTCGCAGGTTCAGAATCTTGCCGTACTGATCGCTAAAGATATTAGTGACCACTTCTGCAGGCAGCACCTTCGTATTTCGCACGTCTACTTTGGTGAGTACCGGATTAGGCTCGACGAAGAAGGTTACCTTCACGCCCAAAGCCGTATCCTCTGGATTGGCCCTTACGTTAGCAAAGTAACCCGTCCGAAAGACGCTGTTGATGTCTTCTTGTAGCTGGGTGCGCGTTGTGGTTCGACCAGGCACTGTACTCACTGCCCGATAGACCTCATCGACCAGGTTAGGCGGCAGTTCAGCGCCCGTCGAGACTACATCCACTTCAGACACCAGCACTCTGGTTTCGTCAGCTGCCTCTGCAGCGCCCGACCCAGCGCCTGATCCAGCGCCGGGGGTTGCATTAGGCGCTGCATTAGGGGTTGCGTTAGGGGCCGCGTCTGGCTCTACCTGACGCTGCTCGGCTGGGGCTTTAGAATCTGGTGTGCTGGAGGTCGGCACGCGAGGCAATGCATTGGTCGGTGCAGAAGGGACAGGCGGCTGATCGGAATCCGCCTCTTCAGGCTGAGCTTCTACATCCACCTCACCTTTGTCTGGCAGGTTGTCGTCTATCTGAATATCAATGCTGCCAGGCTGCGGCTGCGCGTCTAGGCCATCGTTGTTCAGCACATCTACGCCACCATCGGCGGGTGCCCCAACTGGAATTTCAACGCCTATCGTGGGATCTGGCTCCGCCGGTGGCTCTGGCAATACCGGATTACCTGGGTCTAACGGTGCGGGATTAGCCTGTGCTAATAGCTGGGACGCAGCCGGTTGGCGCGCGGAGGCCAAAAGCTGATCGAGACTAGCTTCAGATGAGTTGACGCTGGACGGGTTAGTAACCGTCTCAACGGACTCAGCGGCTTGGCCTGGCAAACCTGCGATCGCAACTAAAGTACAGCAGGCCAAAAGAGCCGGGGAAACACGCATAACCACTTAATCCTTTTATAAGTTCACTCCTCACCGCGCTTCGAAAAAACCCAAACGCCACTCGCGCCTAGCTGTCTTCAAACAAACGCGCAACCGTCCGAGGACAGCTATATATGATCGATTCAATTCCGACAGATCTTACCGCACCGCCAAACCCGAACTAAAAATTCACTGTGCCAGAATCGCAGCCTGCACGTCCAAAATGGGTATAAGAATATACTGGAATAGCGCCTGAAAATTCAGGGTCGAATTCAGAGCCGCATTCAAACTTTCAGCTGATCTGGGACAAAATCCGGTCAAGTACGGCCTGATAGCCTGCTGCCACATCGCCTAGATCTTGACGAAACCTGTCTTTATCCATCACGCGCTTTTTCTCATCTGTCTCCGTCGCATCCCAAAGTCGGCAGGTATCGGGGCTGATCTCATCGGCTAACAAAAGCGTTCCGTTCTGATCGATGCCAAATTCTAGCTTGAAATCTACTAACGTAATGCCGCAGCGAGCAAAGAACTCGGTGAGTACGTTATTGACAGTTTGTGCTTTTTCGGTGAGCTGATCGAGCCTTTCGGGTGAGGTAAGCTTCATGGCGGCAATGCGATCGCGCGTCAAAAGCGGATCCCCTAGATCGTCATTCTTGTAGTAAAACTCTACGAGAGATTGATCTAACCTTGTGCCTAACGTAATTCCGGTCTGTTTGCATAAGCTGCCTGCCGCAATATTGCGTACCACGACTTCTAGCGGCACAATATCGACTCGCTTTACTTGCAGTTCGCGATCAGAAATGGTTTTGATTAAATGCGTTTCAACGCCTTTTTTTGCTAGCAGATCATACAAATGAGTCGTCACCTTGCAGTTAATCGCACCCTTATTAGCGATTTGTCCTTTCTTCTGCGCATTAAAAGCCGTCGCATCGTCTTTGAAGTAAGTGACCAATACCTCCGGATCGTCCGTGGCGTAGATAATCTTGGCCTTGCCCTCATAGAGCTTTTGAGCGTCGCGTACTGAAGAATCGGTCATGGAGGCACTAGGAATAAAAGCAACCTGGATATTATTACTTATTTCCCTAATCCACCACTAATTCCTTACTTCGTCATCATCACATGTACGCCATCCCAATCTTTTGCTGGGGGCCGCTGGATGTAATCTTGCGCCCTTTCCAACTGAAGTGCGCCCGCCAAGTCATCCGGACGCAGCGCTAGGGCTTGATCAAATAGCGCGATCGCCCGATGAAATTGTCTGCCTTTAAAAGCCTCACGCCCTCGACTATACAAATCTAGAAATATCTCATCTTCTTTCGATAAAGGATGAGCGCGATCGCCCACCAGCTCATAAATTTTCACCGGCTCCAGCTTCCCCTTCACCTGAATCAAATCCAGCTCGCGCACCCAAATCATCTCCCTACACAGCTCGTACGTATGCTCGCTCAGCACAATATCGCAGCCATACTGTTTGGTAATGCTCTCTAGCCGGGCGCTCAAATTCACCCCGTCGCCAATTACCGTATACTCCATCTTCCGCTGCGAGCCAATGTTGCCAGAAACCACCTCGCCCGAACTCAAGCCAATTCCAATCCGCAGCTCCGGCTGTCCCTTCGCCAATCGCTCCTGGTTAAAAGCCACTAATCTTCGGCGCATATCTAGCGCTGAACATACCGCCGCCCAGGCATGATTATTGAGCGGCAGCGGCGCGCCAAACACCGCCATCAGCGCATCGCCAATAAACTTATCTAGCGTTCCTT
>JBBSOB010000019.1:0-30255 GCA_038260205.1 Phormidesmidales cyanobacterium | reverse complement strand
TTATCAATTTTGAGTCAACCTAGCGCTATTGATTAGCGATCGCGCCAGCGGCAACTCTCTAGCGAACCCCAAAGCATTCCAACGGGAAGGAAACATCCAAGAGATACAATGATGTCGCAGATTGAGTCCTAAATGCCCTCACGCCGCTCGCCGCTCGCGATACCACCGCCCCAGGCTTTTTGCTCTACAAAATAACGCCCAAAGTAAAGTCCAGAGTAAAACCCAAAATAACGCCCAAACCGCACGTAGCAAAAGTCATCGCTGACATAAATGCGCTCACCGCATCCTAATCGGTGGGTAGCGCATGGATCGTTGAATCTCTTAGTCCCCATTCCGTTATGCCAAAGACTTCTTTCCTGAGCCGCTGCCTACGCCCAGTTCGCACACTTTTAGGACTATTACTGCGTCGTCCGCTAGTCGGCACCAGCATTATTCCGTTGCTAAGCGATGGCCGGATGGTGCTAATTCTTCGCCGGGATGACGGGCTGTGGGGACTCCCTGGCGGATTGATCGATTGGGATGAAGACATTGCCGCCTCGGCCAAGCGAGAAATGCTAGAAGAAACTGGGTTAACGCTAACGCACATAGATCGGCTCGTCGGCGTTTACTCTCAGCCCAACAGAGACCCTCGATTCCATGCTATTTGCGTCACGGTAGTCGCGCAGGTAGAAGGCACGTTCCAAACCGGCGATCCAGATGAGGTGCTAGAGATAAAAGCTTTTCGCGTAGAAGAGCTGCCCCACAGCCGGTTAGCACATGACCATGCCCGACAGCTAGAAGATTACTTTGCAGGAAAAACAACCCTGTATTAATCAGAGGTCAGTTTCTGTTAGACAACCATCGGCTAGATGGCCATCTAGCCGACAATTTGCTAGCCGACAATCTGCTTTTGATTTCTAGACCTAACTAACGTCGGCTCTATATCTACGGCCATCTGCTCAAGCGTTGCTATCCGTCTAGCCTGCGTCATCGTATTCACCTGATACAGCAGACCATTATCTACATCAACAGCCGTTAGCCAACCGCTCTTAGGATGGTAAACGCCCGTGTCAATGTCTAACCAACCGACGCCTCGGGCTACTTCGCCAGGTTTAATGCCTGGCAACGTAAACGTAATGGTGTGGCCAGTGATGATCAGCTTGTCTGGAAAAAATGGATTGGGACTGCGGTGGAAGACATCGCGAATCCAACAGAAATCCATCTGGGTTTGTTCGCTCAAAAGCTTATTAGGATCTAGGCCAGCGTGAACCAGAAAAATGTCGCCTAAATCTATGTAAAGCGGTAATTGCTTTAGCCACTCCACATGATCTAACAGTGCCTCTGTATCAGGATAGCTGGTGAGTGTAGGCTGTCCGCCGCTGTTCAACCACCCTTGAAAAGCGCCCAAATTCGGATTCTCATCTGGAAAAGCGTTGAGCAATAAATGCTCGTGATTACCCAGTACGCAAGGGTAGTTATGCTCACGTACATACTTTACTACCTGAAAGCTTTTAGGCCCTCGATCAATTAGATCGCCCACAAAGTGAAGCGTGTCGTTGTCGGTCGGCGAAATCATCGCCACTAGCTGCATCAGCCCATCGTAATGGCCGTGAATATCTCCGATAAATAGGCGGCGGCTCATGCAACGGCTCAAAAAGCGTATACCTCCATTATGCCTAACTAATCGCTTAGGCCATCATGAGTAACAAAAACGATGGATGAATGCCCCGTTCTTATTGTACACAACGCTCTAGTCCTCAACGGTTTCTAGCACAAATCCCGCGTCTTGAATCATCGCGAAGTCTTGCTGCGCGGATTGTCCTGGCGTGGTGAGATAGTCGCCGACGAAAATGGAGTTGGCTGCATATAGGCCCAGTGGCTGAAGCGATCGCAGATGAACCTCTCGTCCCCCTGCAATCCGAATTTCCTGCGCGGGCAGCAGCAATCGAAACAAACATAGAATCCGCAAACAGCGCTGCGGCGTCAGCTCATCTTTGAGTTCTTCACTTTGGCCAAAAGGCGTCCCTTCAATCGGAATCAAAAAGTTCAGCGGCACGCTAGTCACCTTTAGCTCGCGCAGAGAAAGGGCCAAGTCAACAATGTCGTCGTCCGACTCGCCCATACCAAAGATGCCGCCGGAGCAGGTTGTTAGCCCCGCTGATTGAACCGCTTTTACGGTAGATAACCGATCTTGAAAGCTGTGGGTGGTGCAAATATCTTCATGATGATCTTCGCTGGTGTTGAGGTTGTGGTTGATTCGGTCTACGCCTGCGGCTTTGAGCTGATGGGCTTGGTCTTCGTCTAATAGGCCCAAGGTGGTGCAAACGCGCATAGGATACTCAGCCTTGACGCTGCGCACGGCATCTAGGACGCCTGCGAATACTTTTGGGGAGGGCGATCGCCCCGAAATCGCCATACAAAACGTACCGGCCTTCATGTCGTATGCCCGCTGCGCCGCTGCCACGATCCGCTCTTTTGCCATCAGCGGATACTTCTCTATCTCCGCATCTGATATTTTGGACTGGGAACAATAGTGGCAGTCTTCTGGGCACAAACCGCTCTGCGCATTCAGCAAAAAATGCAGTCGAACGCGATTGCCCCAATGCTGACGCCGCACTCGATAGGCTGCCGCGAGCTGATCGAGAATGACCTCGTCTGGAGCCGCTAAAACAGACAGCGCCTGAGTGCGAGTCAGCGGCTCGTTTGCCAGCGCTTGATCGGCAAACAGTTGCCAGTTAGGCTGCTCTATGTCCATCCCTGAATCTGCCTTTGAGGAAAAGTGGGAAGGAGCCTCAAGGTTTTTACTAGAAGGGGTTTTAGTAGAAGAAGTCTTACTAGAAGCCGTTTTAGTAGAAGCCGTTTTAGAAGGCTGAGAGGAAGAATAAGCCGCGTTTACCATAAATTCTGTTGCCGTTTGGCCTGTGACTGTTGCTGTGACTGTTGAAAATTCTACCAAGATCCAGGGACTTCCTTAGCCAAAACTCGATGACCTTGATCCGTCGCGGCCCGCTAACAGTGTCGATTCCTCAGCGCATAAAGAGTCATCAGTTTTGACAGTTTTATGGCTTTGGTGCTGGAGCGGCTGGGCTATGGCACCTGCTGGGAATTGTTGGCGATCGCCCAACCAAGAGATATCTGTCTGTATGGCGACAGTTGTTTGATTTTTTCTGCATTTATGCAGAGGCGAACATTCTCCAAATCGCCAACCATAAAGATATCGCCGTACCATGACTTCGACTACGTTCAGCCACCGGACGGCACTGCTGTTTTCATTTCGGGCCAAACTATAATATGGCCTGTCAAAATCCTATGTCTGAATCATCTAACAACGCCCCATCCGAGCTAGAGAACCAAAAAAGCCTGATAGAAGTGAGCCTATCAGGTGCGATCGCCCTAGCCAAAGACGGTAAAAATCTCCCAGCCGCCACCGAGCAGTTCCAGGCGATCTTAGGACAAGTCCAAGCCGAAAGCCCTACTGGTGCAACGCTCCTTCGCCAGCTCTGGCAAGAATATATCTCTATCCAGCGTTCTGCGACCTTCTGGGAAAACATGAGCGATGCCGAAAAAGGACTTTCTGACAAAATGGCCGAAAGCAACGTCCAGCTACAGCGCAACTATATGCGCCTAGTTCAAGAGCAGTAAAAGGTTTGGCCCTTACTGCTTAGCCTCTCAAAGGCGCTACTGAGGTAACCCTTTGATTACCAACTGACCATCGACCACCTGCACAGCCTCTGGCGTAATTCCTTGCTGCTGCAACAATGCGCCAAGCTGCCCTTCTATCTCTGCTTGAGAAAGCCCGAGTTGGCTAGCAATACTCCCAATTGGCAGCTTCATTTGCCCAATTTTGAGATGAGTATCGTCTAAGCTCAGAGCGCCGTCAACCATTTCTGGGCGGCCTTCTAAACCAATATAAACGTCACGGTTGGCCAAAATGGGAAACTTTTGGCTGAGCTGTTCTATGGCCTGTTGGCCTTCTGCGGGCAAAGCATCTAGTGGAATTTCTGAAAGGTTCATCACCAGGCCGCTTTCAATTCGACCTTTTTTAATGGAAGTATTTACACCTTTGGATATCTCTAGCAGCGGCGCGGTATAAGGCTGGCTCGCTAAAGCGTCTGTCACCATCTGGTCTAGCTCGCCTGAAGAAATAACCGTGTCTCCTGGCGCAGCGTTGACCGGCTCAATAACCGCATCGGCGTTGTCTAGCTGCTCTGCTTTTTGGCCCGACTGCGCTTGGCTGTACCAGGTGGGTAAAGAAGTGGTTTGCATCGCCGTGTAGCCGACGCCTCCGCCAATAGCAGCCGCCGCGATCGCAAGTCCGACAAGCAACATTTTCATAACAGTGGGCCTGGGTAAAATCGAAGGAGAATAGCTAAGCCGATATAAGCCGTATAGTAGCTATTTCTATCTTCAAAGTACAGATGGGAGATTCCGGCAATGGCGATCGCTGTGACACTTGATGCTCCCGTTTGCCTCTCATCGCTTAAGACATTTCTAACAAGACATTTCTAAAGACGATTTTTGGGCTATTTCAGAAGCAATTTGTTTTGCTAGCTTTAGGCAGACTGCCATCGGCGCATCGGTTTTAATTGCCTGATGGTCAAGGTGCGTCCAGTCTGCCAAAAATCCCTGCTGCCTCAACCGCTCGACGAGGGCCTTGCTAGGCGGAATATCTATTTTTGCTCGCCGCCCAATTTCTGCCAATGGGTAAAAGTAGGGCGGCAAGTCTATCTCAGCGGGCATTTTCGCAAGTGGCTCTATTTTGAGCGATGTTCCGGAGGTGTGGCCCTGCCGTCGCGCGGTGGCGGAGCCTCTCCCGTGGAGAATCGCCAATTCTTTCATGCCAGCTAGCCAATGCGCATTATGCAGCGGCCCTAGCCACATTGGCCCACTAATTGCAGGTGCAAACGCAGGCTGACAAACGCAGTCTACTTGCCCTAACTTTTTCCAAGCCACCGTCTGAAACTGCCCGCAGCCATGGCAGTAGGCCAAAAATCCATACTGCTTTGTCTGCCAGGACTGCCGAGTGATTCTCACCATCACCCGATTTACCTCGCCGCTATAGAACGAAAAAATAGGCTCGGCGCAAAGTCCTTTCGCCGCTGCCTGCTGCATCACCGTACCCAACAGCAGCCTGAGTCCCTGCTCATGTACCGCCGGATGAGAACGCGCGTAAGCCCCGTAGGTTTGCAAGGATTTATTTGGCGCTCGGCCACTAGTCACCCGCCCGTCCGTACTAGTGAGATAGAGCAAACCGCCAATTTTTACCGCCCAAAGCGCCGTGATTAGCGTTGGCATCGGGCTACCAAAGCTATCAACATCTATCAGATCGTAAAAGTCTTGCCGCGCATGGCAGTCAAAAAAGAGGGCGTTCGCGTCTTGATGGGTAATTTTGTAGCGGTCATCAGTCAGGCTGTGGCTTAAGTTGGATTGAATGAGCGATCGCAGATCTCCATTGCCCTCATTTGCCCAAACATAGTCTGCGCCCGCTTCTAATGCGTAGCGCAAAGGCCGAACACCGCAGCCAGTCATCGCATCCACAACGCGAAGCTGTCCCTGCTGCGCCCGATAGAAAGCCGCTGCCAAAACCGCTAAATCTCTTCCGGTACGGCTGCTGGCGCGAAAAAAAGCATCCCCCGTATGGAAACGAGCGCTGCCTTCTTGTTGCCAGTCTGTTTTGAGAGAATCTGAAAGCTCGAGAGAATCTGAAGGCGTCATATAAATAAATATAGTCAGGAGATGATTTGCGCGATCGCCCCTTCTAGTTCCGCCTTACCCCAGTGCGTAATCACAAACACCTCCTGAGCCGACTTACTCTTACGGGCAATCAGTTTATGTCCGCCCCGAATAGGCACCGAAACCTTTAGCCTTAGCCGAGGCGAATTAGACTTAACGCGCGAAATTACCGCTGGCGTAATCGTCTGAATCTCGGGGCACCTAGCTAACTTCTCCAAAAGCTTAATTAAGCCGGGAATATAGGTAGAGTGCGTAATGACCAGTCGCGCCTTGTTAGCCCCTCCAGCCGCAGCTTTCTTAGAAGCCGTGAGTTTGCCAGAGTTGTTTGAGGATTCTGAGCTGTCCGCTGGCGGCGATTGGCTAGAAGCCGGATGACCAGACTGAGCCGCTGCTTCTATCTTTACAGACTGGGCCTTTTTAGACTGGGCCTTTTTAGACTGGGCCTTTTTAGAAACGCCTTTGCCAGTGCCTTTTCTACCCACATTCTCAGCCACCCAATAAAGTACTGATTGTAAGGTATTGCTTGTCGCAGAGCCTATCTATGCCTTTTCGAGCGGAGCCATCGTCAGACCCGCTCGAATGAGCTGCGAATGATACAGCTCTGCCTGTTCCAAAGGCCCCGTCCACACCACGGCCTGCCCCTGATTGTGAATTTCGTGGGCCAAATCCCAGGCGGTATCACCATTCATCCCCGGAATGTAGGTGGTTAACGTCTCCACCACATGTTGAAACGTATTAAAATCGTCGTTTAGCACGATAATTTTATAGTTTGGATACTTTTCTTTGACAACGCTTTTAGCCCGCTCTTTCACCGCTGTCGGCGAAGCAGAGGTGGCTTGGATAGTTTTTTGAGTCGCAGAATTCATGGCTTGCTTAAGGATGTCTTTGCCTTGTTTACTAGGTTGATAATTAGATGAGATCCTAATTTTAGAGGGCGATCGCAGAAATTGCGCTAGCCTTGAGGCCGATCTCTTCGGCAAACCCGAAAGAATTATCGTAACAACCGTATACAAATGATGCGAGCGGGCCGTTCTCTTAAAAAACGGTGAGGTTATTACATCTTTTTTGAGCCAAACAACAACTGCATAATCAAGTTGTTGGGAAGTTTGATTGTGAACCGGACACGGCTTCTTAACGTTCTCTATTAGCGAGCGCTAACAATGAAGACGCAAACCAGTTCACAGTCTGCTTACAGCACCTTTTTAAACGATCTAAACGAGCAAAAAATACAACAAGTATTCATTAAGCAAGATCGCCTTGAATACCGCCTAAAAATAGCGCTAGGTGGCAAGCGCTACTCTACCCAGCTACCCACAACACAAACCGTAGATGAGCTAAAAGCGTTACTTGGTCGTCACAACGTACAGTTTACCGACCTTGCCGAAAATGCGGCAAACACAGCAGCAAATTTGGTCGGACTGCTACTGTCTACCGGTGCGCTAGTCGGGGCCTTTGCCTGGCTCAGTAAAAATGGCGGCATCAGCGGCATCAGCAATCCGATGGATGGCACAGGCAAAACTAAGGCCCGAGTTTACAACAACTCAAGCTCAAACTCTAAGGGTAAAGCGAACACAACCGTGACCTTTGCCGATGTTGCGGGTGTAGACGAAGCCAAACAAGAACTAAAAGAAGTTGTTGATTTTCTTAAGGACGGAGATAAATATCGCAAGATTGGCGCGAAGATGCCGAAAGGTGTTTTGCTAGTGGGTCCACCGGGAACGGGCAAAACGATGTTGGCTAAAGCCGTAGCTGGCGAGGCCAACGTTCCGTTTCTTAGCGTAGCGGCTTCTGAGTTTGTAGAAATGTATGTTGGCGTTGGCGCATCTAGAGTCCGCGATTTGTTTAACAAAGCGAAAAAGCAGGCTCCCTGCATTGTCTTTATCGACGAGCTAGACGCCATTGGCAAGTCTCGCGGCGGCAACAATCCCAACGGCGGCAACGACGAGCGAGAGCAAACGCTCAATCAGCTTTTAACTGAGATGGATGGCTTTGATGGCAACGCGGGCGTTATCCTGATTGCCGCAACCAACCGGCCCGAGATTTTAGATCCTGCCCTGAAGCGAGCAGGCCGCTTTGACCGACAGGTATTAGTAGATCGCCCCGACAAGAGCGGACGGCTGGAAATTCTGAAAGTGCATTCTCGCAATGTGCTGATGAGTGAAGACGTAGATCTTGAGAGGATGGCGGCTCATACTGCTGGTTTTGTGGGCGCAGATCTGGCTAACCTCATTAATGAAGCGGCTTTGCTAGCGGCAAGAAATAACCGTCAGGCTGTTATCATGGCGGACTTTCAAGAGGCCATTGAGCGAGTGGTGGCTGGATTGGAAAAGCGATCGCGCATTCTCACCCCCCAAGAGCGCAAAATTGTCGCCTATCACGAGGTCGGCCATGCCTTAGTCGGGTCGCTCATGCCAGGCAGTAGCCAAGTCTCTAAAATCTCCATCGTGCCACGCGGCCAAGGAGCGTTAGGCTACACCCTACAAACTCCCGAAGAAGATCGCTTCTTAATGCTAGAAGACGAACTACGCGGCCAAATTGTCACTCTTCTGGGCGGACGCTCGGCAGAAGAAGTCGTTTTTGGCAAAGTCTCCACTGGCGCTAGCGACGACATTCAAAAAGCAACAGATTTAGCCGAAAAAGCCGTCACTCAATACGGCATGAGCATAGATTTTGGCCCCATCGCCTTTGAGAAAACGCAGTCTCAGTTCTTAGATAACGGCAGCACTCGCCGAGCAATGGGCGGCGAAGTTGCAGGCAAAATTGATGACCTCGTAAAACAGTCCATCCATCAAGCTCGCGACACCGCCGTTGCGATCTTGACTCTAAACCGCGACTTGCTAGAGCGGATGGCTCAGGTGCTGCTAGCGGAAGAAGTCCTAGAAGGCGAGCAGCTTAACGAGATGCTTGTTCAAGCTAAAATGCCTGTGAACACGCAAATCTGGCTGGCGACTGGTCAAGTGGCTTAGGCATTGACCTTTTATCTGGTCAGTCGAAAATCTCCTCACTACTTTTTTAGAGTAGACGGAGGAACGTCTATTCCATTTTTTTTGCTATTAAATGGGCTATTGAATTTACTCTGAATCAGCCATAATTTTCGGCACCTTAAAGAAGTCATCTTCTCTATCTGGGGCGCTCTCTAAAATCGCCTCGCGCTCAGGGAAAATTTCGAGCGTGTCAGTGCGCGTAATATTGCTCACTTCAATCGCTCGAGTCGTCGGCAGAACGTCTTTTGTGTCTAGCTCGTCGAGCTGCTGCACGTACTCTAGAATGCCGCTGAGCTGAGTGGTAAACTGCTGCTCTTCAGCCTCTGTAAGCGCCAAACGGGCCAGGTTCGCGACTTTGCGCACCTGTTCAATGTCAATAATCATGGTAATACTGAAAAAACAGCGTGGATATTTAGGGAGTCAAAATATCTGGGTTTAGATACTTCAATGCAGCTCATCAAATCATGTCGAGCTTCAGGCGACCTGTAATCTTCAGCCAGTTTTGGGCCTCAATGTAGTTATTAGGGGCCATGCGGACGGCCTCTAGCCAATAGCGAGCAGCTTCGTCGTAAAGGTTGTTGGCAGCGCTTTTGTCGCCACTGGCTTCGGCCTGCTCGCCTCGGTAGTGATAGATGACGGCCGTATTATTTAGCGCCTGAATTAGCCGGGGATTTAGCTCTAGCGCTTCTTTGTAAAGGCCAAGTGCTGTGTCGTGCTCGCCATTGCTGGCGTGAATTAGCCCCATATTATAGAGAATGAAGCTTTTGTCGTAGGGATCTTCTTCTAGGGTCAGGGCTTCTTCGTAGTTTTCCATTGCCTCGGCATACTCACCGTCTGCCTGGGCAGACATGCCATCTCGATAATAAGCAAAGGCTTCTTTGGCCTGCTGCTTGGCGGGTAGCATCTTCAAGATCATGTCGGCCATGACCGTGAAAGACTTATCGATAAAGTTGTCGTTCTTTTGAGTTCTTGGCATTGAGATCCTGCTTTTTCACCTGCTTATCAAGATATCAAATTCTAGGGGAAGCGATCGCACCATCGCAAAGGAACGTCGCAAACGAACGTTGCAAAAAACGTCATGCCAATGAACCACAGGGCTAAGCCGCTAAGGCGATCGCTCGGCCAGGTTGAGCGATCTGTAAATGGGAGCGAGCCGATAAGCGCTCCAAAACCGCCGGTGCATCAGGTTTAGCCACTGCCTGAGCCACCAAAAACTCTACCATTTCGCCGATGGTTGAAAACTCAGTTTCATCGAAACAGTCGCTTAAGTCCAGGTCAAAGTGAGTCAGAAAGTCATCGCAAAAAGTAAGCGTCCAGTCGAACCAGCAAACCAGCGGAAAGTGCAAATCGCGGTTGAGACTATCGTTGGGACGAACCTGACTAAAGGCTAGTCCAGAATAGTCACCAAAAAACTGGTAAACGAAGGCTAACACCGATTTGGCCACTTTTTTAGTAGCGCGCGCTTGAGTTGCCTGAGCGATCGCCGCCGACTCAATCGAGAAAACCTCACACCACTCAGCGGCGCTCAAAGGCTGACGGTCACGAGCTTGCATCCACAGATTGACCTGTTGGCGGATCTCCAGATCAGGACTCATATCCGCGTAAGCTTCCATGCTGCTGAGTAAGTTGGCCATCGAAGTCGTCATAGATCTTTTGGTTCCGCAGAAACCGCCGTAACGTTGTGTGCTCAATATGCCCACCTTATTTGCGGGAATTACGGTGCTTTTAGCTACATCTTGTACGGAACTTAGTATTGATGGCTCGTGCGGACGCGCAAACCGTGTTAGACAGGCTTTATTTGATGCTTTAAAAGTTCTAAATACGCCGAATATAGGCCAAATATAGGCAAGTTACAGGCAAAATATGGCCTTCAGCAGAAAAGCAATATACTGCTCAAAATATTTTTTAAGGATTTCCGTATTCTTTCGACTTGACGACGGAAACACTCAGCGCTGGTGGCTTCATCTGCGCCCAGTGCCAACCAATTAAACTAAAGAGGGTCGTAATTGGGCGGCAGGCGCTAGTTTTTTTTCAATATCTGTATGGCTCATAGGTCTCCCTACCCAGTAGCCCTGCAAAAAGTCGCACTGATATTGCGATAGTAGCAGCAGCTCGTCCTGGTTCTCGACCCCCTCAGCAACAATGCTCAAATTCAGCCTGTGGGCTAGCTCGATAGTAGATTGTAAAATCGCCTGGTTTTTAGGATCTGTGGGCGCGCCGCGTACGAAGCAGTTGTCTATTTTTAGTGTGTCAATCGGTAGCTGTTTGAGGTAGCTAAGTGACGAATAGCCCGTCCCAAAGTCGTCGATGGCAATGCGAATACCTAGCGCTTTTAGTTCGGTAAGGATCGCGATCGCCGATTCGGCATCCTGCATCAGCGCGGTTTCAGTGACTTCTAGCTCTAGCTGCTGAGGGGCCAATCCGCTAGAGGCCAATGTATTTTGAATCGAGTCAATCAAATCAGACTGATTGAACTGCACGCTGGAAATATTCACCGAGATATAGTGCATACCCAGATTTTGTTCTTGCCAGCGCTTCGCCTGCATACAGGCCGTTTCGAGCACCCACTGGCCAATCGGCACAATCAAGCCCGTTTCTTCTGCTAGCGGCACAAACTTGGCCGGTGAGATATAGCCTTGCTCAGGATGACGCCAACGAATCAGCGCTTCGCAGCCTTCTATCTTCCCGCTCGCCAAATTGAGCTGAGGCTGATAGTACACCTCAAACTCATTGCGCTCTAAGCCATAGCGCAGCCGGGTTTCCATTTTAATTTGATCGCTGAGCATCACCGGCATGTCCGAACGATAAAACTGATAGTAGTTACTTTTCTGTTTTCTGGCATATTCCAAAGCGGCATCGGCCTGTCTCAGCAGCGTTTTGATATCTTCGCTCTGGTGCAGCAAAAAGGCGACGCCGATGCTGGTAGTGACAAATATTTCCTGACCGCCCGGCAAAGAAAAGGGTCGCTTGAGCGCGTCGATCAAATTTTCAGCGGTTTCTTTTGCCTGTTGAGGCCGCTCCAAATTAGGTAAGACAATCGCAAATTGATTGGCCGTTAGCCGGGCTAATGCCGCCTCGGGCGGCAGGCAAGATTTTAGCCGGTAAGCCGCAAACTTGAGCAAATTATCCCCAGAAGGATAACCCATGACCGTATTGACGGTACGCAGTCTGTCTAAACTGAGCGACATAAACGCCAACGTGCGCTGGCTAGCATGAGAGGCCGCGATGAACTGAGTTAACTTTTGGTGCAGCAGGTGATAGGTGGGTAAATCGGTGAGCTGATCGTAATGGGCTAGCCGGTTAATCTGCTCGGCAGTCGTGCGCAAGATCGTCGCGTATAGCTCGCTGTTAGCCGTCTGCCGCCGAATCCGCGCGGCCAGCGTATCTCGAATTTCAGTATGGGTGCAGGGCCGAACTAGACAGTCGTCGGCTCCCATTGACATGGCCAGACGGCAGTGAGCGCGATCGCCATTATTGGTCATCATCACAAACGGCGTCAGGGCCAGCTCACCATCTTGACGGGCCGCCTCTAGCACTTGATGACCGTTGAGGCCATCCACTTCCCAACTGCAAACAATTACATCCGGGCGATGCTTGCGCCCCCCACTCATCCCAGAGATGCCGTCATCTGCGGTTTCTACTAAAAAATCTTCCGATACCAAATAGCTGACTAAATCAGTTCGCGCTGGCCCTGGTTTCTCGATGACTAAAACTTTTTGCATGAACGATTTTCGGCCCTAGCATTTGAGAGACCGTCGCTTTTGGCCAAGAGAGGCTAACCGGCACCGATGCCTTTTGATTCCCCGCAACCATAACAGAAAGTAGATCTGCTGTTTTTGGGGCGATCGCCGCCGCTTGTTGCCGCAAGACGCAGGCACCTAGCAAGCGAGCTTTTTACAAACTTTTTCCCTAGCTACATAATTCCCGAATAGCACTGCAGGTAAGCATTGGGCGGCTAGAATTGATCAAAGCCAGGGGCTATCAGGCCGGTTTAGCGGCTAGCCGCAGCAAGGGTTTCAAAGAAGCTGGGGTATGACACGGCGGCCACGTCTGCCCGCTCGATTTTGGTGAGGCTGTGGGTGCGAGTAGCGGCGATCGCCAAACTCATGGCAATTCGATGATCGGTATAGCTATCGAGGGTTTCTCCTGTCAGCACGGCATCCGCGCCCATCCCCGTAATTTCTAGCCCTTCAGGATGCTCGATAATCTGTCCGCCCATTTTAGCTAGCTCACTTGCCATTACCGCTAGGCGATCGCTCTCTTTCACTCTTAGCTCAGCCGCATCGGTAATCAGCGTAGTGCCTTCGGCAAACAGCGCCGCCACCGCCAAAATCGGCACCTCGTCAATTAGCCGGGGAATCAGCTCGCCGTCAATCTTGCAGCCTTTAAGCTGGCTGTGCCGCACCCGCAGATCGGCCACCGGTTCGCCCGTCGCATCGCGCTGATTTTCTAGCGTAATGTCGGCATTCATCGCCGCTAGCGCGTCTAGCACCCCCGTACGCGTTGGGTTAATCCCCACATTCTCAATCAGCAAATTAGACCCAGGGGTAATGGCTGCGGCCACCAGCCAAAACGCCGCCGAGCTGATATCGCCAGGGACAACCACCGTTTGACCCTGAAGCTGGGCCGGGCCATGCAGCGTGACGCTATGGCTGGCTGGGTCGATAGAGAGGTTTGCGCCAAAAGCCTTGAGCATCCGCTCGCTGTGGTCGCGCGAAAGACTAGGTTCGGTCACAGTGGTGTCGCCGTTAATGGCAAGACCGGCGAGTAGCAGGCAGGACTTGACCTGCGCGGAGGCAATCGGAGAGTGGTAGTGACTGGGGCTGAGCTGCATACCTTGAACGCCGAGTGGAGCTAGGGTATTGTCGGCTTTACCGGAGATGACCGCACCCATCTGGACAAGCGGCGCAATCACACGTTTCATCGGGCGCGATCGCAATGAATCATCGCCAGTTACGGCAAAGAACTTACCCGGCTGAGCTGCTAGCAAACCCAGCATCAATCGCAGTGTCGTTCCCGAGTTGCCAGCATCTAGAACGTTGTCGGGTTCTTGCAGATGGCCGCCTGTGCCTTCTACCGTCACCCATTCGCCGTCTAGCGCCGAGACTTTGGCTCCCATGGCGCTGAAGCAGGCGGCGGTGCTGCGAGGATCTTCTCCTAGCAGCAGTCCTTTAATGCGGGTGGTGCCGTTGGCGATCGCGCCTAGCATCAGCGCCCGGTGTGAGATGGATTTATCCCCTGGAACTGTAACGCTGCCTGTAAACGGCCCGCTTTTGCTGCCATCAACCGCCAGCGTTTTGTGAGGAGCTTGGTCAATGAGTTGCAGAAAAGTCATAGGGCTACAAAAAGGCGAAACAGCAAACCGGGGCACTGACGATTTTATCCTGCGCTGCGACCGAGTACGAATGTGCAATCGATCGAGATAGACCGCTATGAGTCTGCTTCTTGTCCGCAGTAGGTATTGACCTGCCCAATCAAATCGGATTCCTGCTGATTGAGCGCCTGAATATCAGAAAAAGCGCTATTGGCCTGAGTCTGAAAGTTATCGAAAATGCCTCTAAACTCGTTTTCATTTTTAGCATCAATCACGAGCTGCATAGCCCCGCTAGCCGATAGAAGCGCTGCTTTGTATTGGGAGATAATCACGACGTGACTATCTCGATATTTATCAAGCTGCTCGTCAGCTAGATTCAGACCGGTCAGATCTTGGGCCATGCCGTCTATCTGGCTGGTCACGGTTTCAACTGCAGCGGTATATTCTTGAGCAGAGGTCTTTAGCTCCGTTAGGTCTTTTGCGCCAGCGGCTTTGATCTTGGCGCTTTCGATTTCGCTCTCAAAGTCTTTTTTGATATCTTGAGACTGATTGATCACGTTGGCAAACTGGGCGCACTGAGAGACCGTACTGCTACAGCTGGTGAGTCCAAACAACAGCGCGCTCCCGAGAAAAAGCCCTATTTTCTGAGGCACGCGTTTGGGGATCTGGAGGGTTTGGGGCTGATTTCCTTTCGCCATCGACTGCTGCTGGGGTGTATTGCCCGTCTATCATAGTTGGTTTCTTACAGGACGTTTACTTTGTCAGATTGCAGCTCCCCAGATCAGGATTTAGATCGTGACTTGGATCGTGATTTAGATCGCAACATTACCCAGCACCGTCAGCAGTTCTCATCGCTGGCGGGTAAGCAGTATTTCAACTACGGCGGTCAGGGGCCGATGAGCGATCGCGCACTTAAAACCCTCAGCGCCGCCCAGCAAAAAATTCAGCAAGATGGCCCTTTTGCAGGCGCGGTCAATCAATGGCTTCAAGCAGAGGGCCGCAAAACTAGAGCCGCGATCGCCCAGGCCCTCGGCGCTACTCCCGAAACCATCACCCTTACCGAAAACGTCACCGTTGGCTGCAATATTCCGCTCTGGGGCCTGCCCTGGCAAAGTGGCGACCATATTCTCATTGGCGACTGCGAGCATCCTGGGGTGATTGCCGCTGTCGAAGAAATCGCTCGACGGTATCAACTCACCGTCAGCACCTGCCCATTTTCTGAGCTGCTAAAAGGAGCCGATCCCGCTGCGATTATTCAATCAGAATTACGGCCAAACACAAGGCTTGTCATCATCAGTCATATTCTGTGGAATACGGGCCAGCTCCTGCCGCTCAAAGAAATTGTTGATATTTGCCACGCGAATGCGCCCCAAACTCGAGTGCTTGTAGATGCGGCGCAATCAGTCGGTTCGCTGCCGCTAGATCAGCCGGGATGGCAACTGCCTGAAACCGGCGTAGATTTTTACGCTTTTACCGGACATAAATGGTGGTGCGGCCCGGCTGGCGTAGGCGGACTGTACATAAGTCCAGCCGTGCTTGAGGAAACGGCACCCACCTTTATCGGCTGGCGCGGCATCAGCGTGGATGAAAACGGCCAGCCAACGGGATGGACGCCCGACGGCCGACGGTTTGAAGTGGCCACCTCTGATTACGGGCTGTGGGGTGCGTTGCGGCAGTCGATGGAGCGGCAAGCGGATTGGGGAAATAGCCTTGAGCGATATGAGCGGATTTGCGCGTTGAGTAAGCGGCTGTGGGTGGGGTTGCGATCGCTCCCGAACGTAAAATGCCTGCTCGAAACCGCACCGCCACCGTCAGGGCTGGTTTCTTTCCAGCTAATCAATGCAGAGGAACAGCCCCAAATAGATCTTCAAGCGGCGATGGTTCAACAGCTAGAGCAGGAAAAAATTTATCTGCGAACGCTAGAGTCGCCTAAATGCGTTCGTGCCTGCGTTCACTACCTCTCATTAGAAACCGAGGTTGATAATCTAGTGGGAAGAGTCCAAGAATTTGCCGCCGATCAGGCGCGATCATAGCTGCGGTTATGGCATCTTCTGACGCACCTGCCATAACCACCGCATAGCCATCCAAATCTCGTATCCAAACCTCGCGGTGGTTGGCATTCAGATTAACGTTGGGGTCTTCTACTGTCTGTACAGATATTTGCACAGACAGCTCGCTAGCTCAGGTGATCGCCGCTCAGGCCTCTTTATCTTTGGGCTTAAAGGTAGATTTTACGCTTAGCTCTTTTAACTGGCGCTCGTCCACGCTAGAAGGCGCGCTGGTGAGCAAATCGCGGGCCTGCTGCGTTTTAGGAAAAGCGATCGCTTCTCGAATAGACTTCTCCCCCGCTAGCAGCATCACCAATCTATCCAACCCGTAGGCAATCCCCCCATGCGGCGGCGTCCCATACTCAAACGCCTCCAGCAAGAACCCGAACTTATCATTGGCTTCCGCTTCAGAAAGACCAATCGTTTCAAACACTTTGGCCTGCACGTCCGGCTGATAGATTCGCAGACTGCCGCCGCCGATTTCGTAGCCGTTGTACACAATGTCGTAGGCCACTGCTCGAGCCGTCGTCAGATCGTCAGTATCGTCTGGATGCGGCGCAGTAAATGGATGGTGCAGCGCTTCGTAGCGATTTTCATCGGCGTTCCACTCAAACATCGGAAAGTCGGTTACCCACAGCAGGTTGGTTTTGCTTTCGTCAATTAGGTTCAGCTCTTGGGCGATCGCCTGCCGCAATTTATCCAAAGTCGCGTTCACGGTGCCAACATCGCCCGCCCCAAACAACAACAGATGGCCAGGCTGCGCGCCCGTACGAGCCAACAGTTCCTGCTTCTGCTCGGCGCTTAGGTTATCTTTAATTGCGCCGATGGTGTCAATTTCGCCGTTTTCGCGCACGCGCACATAGGCAACGCCCCGCGCTCCAGCATCGGTCGCTACTTTAAAGAGATCGCCTTTGGGCTTGATGCGCACATTAGAAATTGCATCGTTGCCGCCTGGAATGGGCAATACCTTTACCTGGCCGCCGCCTTTTACTGCCCCCGAAAATACTTTAAAGCCAGAGTCTTTCACAATGTCGGAGACATCGACTAGCTCTAGGTCGTAGCGGGTGTCAGGCTTGTCGCTGCCGTAGCGGGCCATCGCATCCGCATAGGTCAGTCGAGGCAGCGGCGTGGGAATATCAATTCCTTTTACCGTCTTGAAGATATGCACCAGCAGCCGCTCGTTTAGCGCCAGAATCTCCTCTTGATCCATAAAGCTCATTTCCATATCGAGCTGAGTGAATTCGGGCTGACGGTCGGCGCGTAAATCTTCGTCGCGGAAGCAGCGGGCCACTTGGTAGTAGCGATCCATCCCCGCTACCATCAGGATTTGCTTAAATAGCTGAGGCGACTGGGGCAGCGCAAACCACTCTCCTTCGTTTACCCGAGACGGCAGAATAAAGTCTCTGGCTCCTTCTGGCGTCGAGCGAGTGAGAATCGGCGTTTCGATTTCGATAAAATCTTCGGTGTCTTCGAGGAAGCGGCGAATGGACTTGATGATTTCGTGACGCAGGCGCATGTTTTTGGCCATGCGATCGCGCCGCAGATCCAAATACCGGTATTTGAGCCGCAAATCTTCGCGAATATTCTCTTCTTCCGCCGTCGAAACCTGAAACGGCATCTGCTTGCGCACCGCGTTAAGAATCGTCAGCTCATCGGCATATATTTCTACTTGACCTGTTGGCAGCTTATCGTTTAGCGATTCTTCAGGGCGCTGCGTAACTCGGCCCACCACTTTGACAACGTACTCGTTGCGAGCTTCTTCTGCTACCGAGTAGGAGTCTGGTGTGCGTTCAGGATCGCTGACGATTTGAACCGTGCCGGTGCGATCGCGCAAATCTAAAAAAACCACCCCGCCGTGATCGCGCCGCCGATCAACCCAACCGTAGAGCGTGACCGTCTTTTCAATGTGTTCAGCTCGGAGTTGACCGCAATAGAGGCTACGCATATCGACACAGCAGGTAAGAAATACCAAAACAAAACCTTTACATTATGCGGGACGAACGCCAAGTGTGGAACAAGATACCTCGTGAAGTTGACATAAACATTCGATCTACGGATAGCCTAAGGGCACTTAAAACCCAGAATGCATCTGTAAAAGTACTGAACGTCGGCTTCCTCCTATGAATTTTTCACCCCAAACAACCGCCCTAATACCAGAGGGTTGGACGGGCAACCAGGCAAATAAATGCTTCCATCAGCTTTTTGAGCTGAAAGTCGGTATGGTGCCCAATAAAACAGCGATTAAGTGCGGTAGCGAAAGCCTGACTTATGCAGAGCTTGACCAAGCGGCAGAAAAAGTCGCAAATCAGCTAAAAACGCTGGGAATCGGCCCTAATGTTTTGGTGGGTCTTTATACTGAGCGATCGCTCGTCATGATTATCGGACTGCTCGGCATTTTAAAGTCCGGCGGCGCGTATCTCCCATTAGACAGCCAGTACCCCGCCCAGCGACTCGAATTCATGCTGGCCGAAACAGCTGCTCCCGTGGTGCTATGCGAGCAAACAATCCAAGATCGTTTGCCTAAGCTGCCGTCTAACTCACAGGTTGTTTCGATAGCGTTCGAGGCTAGCCAGCCCCATGATCGCCTTAAATTAGAAGTCACCGTCACCGTCCCTGAGATCGCTTCACCTAGCCAACATCAACCCCCTGTGGCTTCGCCCGCTACTTCACCCGCTAACGGTGATCATCTGGCCTACATCATCTATACCTCTGGCTCTACCGGCAAGCCCAAAGGCGTCACGATTAGTCAGCGAAACTTAGCAGGCTATTGTTGGGCGATCGCGCAGCCCACCCAACTCACCGCAAACGACACGTATCTGCACGTTGCCTCCATTTCGTTCGCAACCTCTGCCCGGCAGCTTTTGATGCCGCTATCGCACGGAGCCACCGTGGTCATTGCCACCGACCAACAGCGTCAGTCTCCGCTCAAAGCCCTCCAGCTAGCCAAAGCCGAACGGGTCACCATTATGGACATGGTGCCTTCTTACTGGCGCGTTTTGAACGCCATGCTCAAGCAGCTAGATGAACCGGCTCGCCAGCAGTTACTCACCAACGATCTAAGGTATGTCAACGCGCATGGGGAGCCGCTTTCGCGCTACATTCCTCAAACCTGGCGCGAAGAGTTTCAGCATCCGGCCTCCATTTTGAACATGTATGGTCAGGCAGAAGCGACCGGCGTCGTTACAGTTCATCCCTACCAGGACGACGATTCGAGCAACGTAGTCCCCATTGGCCATTCCATTCCAGGTGCAAACATCTATGTGCTCGACGAAGACTTGCAGTTAGCCGCACCCGGCATCTGTGGAGAAATTTACGTCGGGGGCTTTGGCATTGCGCAAGGCTACTTTAAGCGTCCGGAGCCAACTGCCGAAAAATTTCTCTTTGGCGACCAAATTCCCGAAGCTCTACGGAATATCCATTCAACCCCAGCAAAACAAAGTCGGCTCGACGAGCAAACCTCTGATAACCAAACCTCTGATAACCAAACTTTTGACAGCCAAACTTTTGACAGCCAAACTTTTGATAACCAAACTTTTGACAGCCAAACCTTTTACAGAACCGGCGATCTTGGCCGCATTCGCCCCGACGGTGCGTTCGAGATGCTCGGTCGAGTAGATAGGCAGATCAAAATTAACGGCATTCGATTAGAAATAGACGAAGTCGAAGCCGTGATGACACGGCACCCAAGCGTCCGGGAAGTCGCTGTGTTAGCCCAAAAAACTAGCACAGACGATTTGTACTTAGCCGCTTATCTAACGATTGAGCAAGATGGCCTTGACTCGGCGATCGCCCACCAAAGAACCCATTCTCAAATCATCAATCAGCTCAAAACTGACCTAGAAGCTCAGCTAGCGAGCTATATGATTCCGTCTAGATTTGCCATTTTGGAGCAGCTACCGCTAACGCCCAACGGCAAAGCCGACCGCAACGCGGTGCAAAAACTGGACATCCAAACCATCAGCACCGTTGAGTTCATAGCCCCTCGCAACGAGACGGAGCAAACGCTAGCCAAAATCTGGACAGAAACCCTTAACCTTTCTTCTGTTGGCATTCACGACGACTTCTTCGAGCTAGGTGGACATTCTTTGCTAGCAGCGCAAATGGCGGCTCGCGTTGAAGCCACTTTTGCCTGCCCTATGTCTTTAGCCAGCTTCTTTCAAACGCCCACAATTGCGGCTCAAGCTAGCTTAGTCAGCGGGGATCCAACGGCCAATAGCTCTGACGACGACACCCAATGGTCTGCCTTAATTCCGATGGAACCTGTCGATCAATCAGCCGATCAATCAGCCGATCAGTCGGCAGAGACGGCTACTCCTAAGCCTGCTATTTTCTGCGTACATGGCGGTGGCGGGAGCGCCTTAATGTATCGCTCACTGGCCCAACGATTGGGCGATGATGTTGCCCTGTATGGCTTGCAATCTGCTTACCTCAATGATCCAGATCAGCTCTCATACAGCATCGAAGAGATGGCAGATCTCTATTTGGAAGAAATGCAGAGCGTTCAATCAGAAGGGCCTTATCTGATTGCCGGTTACTGTGGCGGAGCGCCCGTAGCCCTGGAAATTGCTCAGCGTCTGCGGGCAAATCATCAAACGGTGGCACTGCTGGCGTTGTTTGATCCCACTTCAATTCAAACCTATCGCACTCCTAATATCGGGCAATATCAGCGGACACTCGGTGCTAGGCTCCAGTCCTTTGGCATCCGAATTGAGCGGCATGGGCTGCGAGCCATTTTGAAGGACTACTGGATGAAGCTAAAAATTAAGGGCTACGAGCGGAAACAGAGGTCACTTCCGCTGGCGCTACGTGTGGTCAAAGTCGGCGAAACGAATGCTAGGGCTGTGCAGCATTACGTGGCACAAGCGACCTATCCCGATCCGGTTGCGGTATTTATGCCGGAAAACAGCATTACGCCGGATGGAGAGTTGGCAAAGGGATGGCAGGCGATCGCTACTGGCAAATTCGACATCTACCACGTCTCAGGCAACCACCATTTCGATGGCGCAACCACTGACAGCTTTTTCCGCGAACCCCATGTTCAAACCTTGGCGACTCAGCTAATGGAGAGCATTGAAAAAGCCCTGAAGCAGACTGGAATCAGTTCTGAATATAGACCTAGATCAGTCAGAAAGGATTAGCGATTTAGGGTGCGATCGCTAATCCTTTTTGAATTATTTGAAAATCCCTCTCAACAATTTTGCCGCTCAAAAAGGGTGAATTTGATAAAAGCCTAAGCCAACTTCTTCTTAATAAAAGCCAGAATCTTGTTATTTTGAGCCTTCAGCGCAGTCACATCTCTAGTCAGCGCCTCTACCTGCTTTTGCAAAGCCGCAATCTCAGCGGTAAAATCAACCCCCGTAGCAGGCGCAGTAGGCGCATTTACCACCGGCTTCTGCGGACGCACCTTGCGCGCTTTTGCCATCGCACCTTTAATTGCCCCAATAAGATCCTTTTGCTCAAAGGGTTTTTCAATAAACTCAAAGAACTCAAAGGGTTCTTGAATCTTCTCGGTCAGCTCTTCGCGACGGCCCGACATCATCACCAGCGGAATGCTTTGAAACGCCGGATCGCCCTGAATTTCTTCGTAGACTTCGTAGCCACTCATCCGCGGCAGCAAAAAGTCCAACATGATCAAATTTGGCTTTTGAGCGCGAATAGCTTCGATCCCTTCAATCCCGTCCGTCGCCTCGATCACTTCAAAGTTGCCCTTGGGCAGCATCTCCCTGACGCGAGCGCGAATGACTCTGCTGTCGTCAATTACTAAAATTTTGTGACTGGCCACGACGGACTCCTTTAGCTGGCATGAAAAATTGGAGCCTACCCGTACTTCTTCAGTAGACGTTGGTTCGGTAGACGTTGGTTTAAAGTTGCCCAGAACCTGAGGACAAAGAAACAAGAAAATAGCCAACTGGACACCTCATAACCAAGGGCGACTGTAGAATAGAGGCACCTTTCCCTGTTTTTCTCCTTAAGAATGCCTACTTCCTCTAAACCTCCTGTAGCTGCGCGTCAGCGGCCCGAGATTCTGGCTATGCCTGACTGGCTGCGTCGGCCCATCGGCAAGGCCAGTGAGCTATCGAAAGTACAAAAAATAATCAAGCAGCGGCAAATTCATACCATCTGTGAGGAAGGGCGCTGTCCCAATCGGGGTGAGTGCTACGCCAACCAAACGGCCACTTTTTTGCTGATGGGGCCGGTCTGTACGCGTAGCTGTGCGTTTTGCCAGGTGGATAAGGGACATGCGCCCATGCCGCTAGACGAGGAAGAGCCGCAAAAAGTCGCTGAGTCGGTGAAATTGCTGGGTCTGCGCTACGTGGTGCTGACGGCAGTGGCCCGAGATGATTTGGCAGACGGCGGTGCAAGCTGGTTTGTAAAAACGATGGAAACCGTACGGCAGCAAAATCCAGAAACAGAAATTGAGGTGCTAACGCCCGATTTTTGGAGTGGGACGGCGGCAGCCACGCAGCAAAAGCTCAGAGTCGAGACTGTGGTGAAAGCTCAGCCTGCTTGCTTTAATCACAATGTGGAGACGGTGAAAAGGCTGCAAGGCCCGGTGCGGCGAGGGGCAAAGTATGAGCGATCGCTCGATGTTTTGCGCTATGTAAAAGAGGCCAATGCGACCATTCCAACCAAGTCTGGACTGATGGTAGGCCATGGCGAGACGCAGGAAGAGCTAGTTGAGGCGATGAAAGATTTACGGGCGGTGGCGTGCGATCGCCTCACCATCGGCCAATACATGCGTCCTTCTTTAGCCCATCTCCCGGTACAAAAATATTGGACACCTGAGGAATTTGATCAGCTAGGCGAGATTGCTCGTCAGATGGGATTTGCCCACGTTCGCTCTGGCCCGTTGGTACGTAGCTCTTACCATGCAGGCGAACAGCCATAGCCCTGTTAACATTACCGCTCGCAAAATAGCCAAAAATTATCGAATAGGTTGCACAGAACCCCAAAAAGACGTAGAAGAAGTCGTATCCAAACAGCACGCCATCTCTTAAAATGATGGTACAAAAATACTATCTAAGATTATGGTTCAATACACGCTCGCTCAAAGCCCAGAAGTTCTAATTGACGTTTCCGGTCGTGATTCCCACAAAGCCCGAGAAAAGGCGATGGATCAGCTTATGACCCTAATGGACGATGGCAAACTGCCGACCGAATTGGACGATGGATTCAACCCCAAGGATTTTATCGAAGTGAAAGACCAGAAAACAGAGCCTTCTGACGAAGAAAACGAAGTAGTAGAGGCGGTACAAACACTCAGCAATTTATCTAAGCTAAAGGTAAAGGTTCAAGGCTCTCGTGAGGAGGCGCTTAAGGTTCGCGAGCTGATTGATTTGCTCTTTACCGATGAAGTAATTGAAGAAGAGCAAATTGAAGAACTTAATAGCGGCTTCAAGACGCTGAAAACCTTTGCACAAAGCAATTTGCGCTACAGAGATGCTAAGGATGAGGCAGAATCTGCTCGTGAGGTTCTAGACAATGCTTTGAATCCGCCTAGCAAAAAGAAATGACTTCGGCTCCGCTCAGTCACCATTGGCTGCGTTCAGTCACCATTGGCTGCGTTCAGTCACCATTGGCTGCGTTCAGTCACCATTGGCTGCGTTCAGTCACCATTGGCTCCGCTCAGCACTATTCGCTGGCTGAGCGCAGTCGAAGCCAAAGCCAGCTAGACCACGCTAAACAATCGGACAGGAAGTCAAACCACTCGATTCTAACGGCAAATAAACCGTCCAGGTCGTGCCCTTATTAGAGCGTTCGCGCACCGTCAGCTTCGCCCCCAACGCGTTAAACAGATTCTTAGTGGCTTCTAAGTTAAGGCTCAATCCACCTGTTTCGGGCTGAAACATTAAAAGATGGCCCAGCGACTGAAGTGGCGGTGGAGCGCAGTCTGCCGAGGCGTCGGTTTGGTTTGGATCGGGCTGAGACTGAAACTGGAGCTTGAGCTTTTCGCCCGCATTTGTGACGTAAAGCTCGATATGGCTACCGGGCGACACGCTGTGAGTGAAAAGCTCTACTAGTCCGGTTAGTACATGCTGAAGCATGGTCGGATCGCTGGCCACCATCGGTAGCTCTGGCGGCAGGCCGACTTCCAAGGATAGGTTGCGACGATGGGCCGCCTGCTGCCATTGAGGAATCGCTTCTTGAAAAACTTGATGAAGGGCGATCGCACTTAAAGGTGACTTGGGCGACTGACTCGCCGCCTCTAGCTCTACTGCCCGGAAAATTAGGCTAAATCGATCAATTTGCTGCGTACATTCGCGATCAATGCTGCGTAGACGTTTGATGACTTGCCCGTCTAGGTCATCGCGTTTTAGAAGCGATCGCGTATAGGTGCGAATTGTCGTTAGCGGCGTCCGAATCTCGTGAGCCATGGCCTTGAGCAGGTCACTGTCTGATAGCTGCACGTTCGCCGCGCCGTTGCCATTACCATTGCTGCTGCCGTTGCTATTGCCGTTGGACGAATCCTTAGCCAAATCGCTTGGCGCAGGAATTTCCATCGGCTCTGACGGTTGTGTGGGCTGAGGTAAATATGCCAGCATCCACCGGTTGAACTGGCTGACCACCCGGTAGTTTGGATCTATAGGGGCAAACTTTTCGACCAGCGGATCGATAAATTCGAGCTGCTGCGGCCGGATCATGCGTAGGCGCGATCGCAAAATTCGCCAAACCGACATCACCACCTGCGGCATAAACGAAAACTGAAAGCGCAGCTCGTCGTCGGCATCTTTGCCTAGCACCAGCACGATGGAGAACTGAGGCGTAAACACCAGCGCAAACTGCTCTTGGGCCAGCGGATCGTCTTCTAGCAGCGGCAGCAGTCGATTACTCGCAGGCTGCTTTTTGAACGTTTGCTGAATGAGCCGCTCCACGGGAGAAAGCGTATGAAAAGCAGAAGCTAGATGCTCGGAAGACTGCGGCACAAACGTCCAGTTTGAAAGCTGGGGCGCAAGCGCGGGATCGTTGAGCAAAGGCACCGGGCCACAAATGGCCAGCGCTCGATGCCGATGATTGCGGGCAAAATGCGGTGGCTTCCGGCTGGTTTTCCCTTTATGACTAGACGAGCCAGTCCCAGACGAGCCAGTCCCAGACGAGCCAGTTTGTTGAATGAGTAGTTGAGTAAGCGCCGCGATCGCCCCTCTCCATTCGCGCTCGGCTTTTTGCTCGGCGGCGGCAGTAGACAGGCGATCGCTCACCGTCTCAATCTCTACGTTTTCGCTCGGACGATCGTCCTGTGCAAATTCGCCCAGCGCCACCAACGCGCTGATAGTGGGAAGAAGTTGAGGCGTAACGCTCATAGCTGTGCCGACTGCGATCTATCTAAACAAAATGACCCTGACATCACCCTACTGCGAGGGGCTTTAATGTCGCTATGAGTAGAACCGAAGTAGAACCGAACGTTGGATGAAAAAGCCCATGAGAGAGCAACCCGTCATTATCTGTCCAGGTTTTCACAAGGCGCAGCTAACTGAGCAATTCGTGCGCTCAGTTTTTTCGTCGCCTGATAGCTCACTCTCATCAGGCTTTCGGCCGCTGGTCGTAGAGGCTGTTTGTGCCGATCCCCTAGCCGTTTTCAACTGGATGACTCAAACGCTGCGATCGCCCGATCAAAAAACGCAGCCTGTAGTAGCCATCGGGTTTAGCGGTGGCGTGGTTGGCATCGTCGGGGCGCTATTGCTATGGCAGCAGCAAGGGGGCCGAGTAAAAAAGCTGATCGCGATAGATGGTTGGGGAATGCCCCTGATGGATCTGCCCGCTTGCCGATTGAGCCACGATTATTTCACGCACTGGAGTTCGCTACCGCTGGGCGCAGGCAAAGTAAATTTTTATGCCGATCCGCCCGTAGACCATCTGCAAATGTGGGGCGATCCTGATCGGGTAAAGGGCCAGGTAACCAAAAGCTGGCAGAGACAGAACGACCAGCCCGTAACGGCTGCTGAGTTCATTAGACAAATGCTAGATCAAACGTTAGCTCCCCCTGAGATTTAAAGCTTTGGTGATGATTGATACGTCTTGTTGTTCTTTAATCTAGACCCTACACTAATAGGAACTTATGCAGATGCCTGCCGAATAGATGCGTTATTGACCTCTATCCAGCGGGTATTGCTAATCCTATCTTTTGCAGTCCTTATGGCTTCTCCTACAACCCTGACCACTTCGACCGCAACCCAGCGAGTCAGCGGTGCCTACGCGCTGATTGATAGCCTGGTACGTCACGGCGTAAAGCATATTTTTGGCTATCCAGGCGGTGCGATTCTCCCCATTTACGATGCGCTTTACCAGGCAGAAGCCAAAGGTGAGGTCAAGCACTTTTTGGTACGGCACGAGCAGGCAGCGGCTCATGCGGCGGATGGCTATGCCAGAGCGACTGGTCAAGTCGGCGTCTGTTTTGCCACCTCCGGCCCCGGCGCAACCAATTTGGTAACGGGCATCGCGACCGCGCAAATGGACTCGATTCCGATGGTGGTGATTACAGGTCAGGTTTCTCGGAGTGCGATTGGCACCGATGCCTTTCAAGAAACCGACATTCACGGCATTACGCTGCCGATTGTGAAACATTCCTACGTCGTGCGCGATGCCAATCAGATGGCGCAGATTGTGGCTGAAGCGTTTCATATTGCCAGCACCGGCAGACCCGGCCCGGTTTTAATTGACGTGCCCAAAGACGTTGGCACCGAAGAGATTGACTACATTCCGGTAGAGCCAGGAGACGTGAGAATTCCGGGCTACCATCCAGAAACGGAGATTGACGCGCAGCAAATAGAAGCGGCGATCGCGCTCTTACACGAAGCTGAAAAGCCACTGCTGTATGTAGGCGGCGGGGCGATCGCCTCAGCCGCTCACGCAGAAATTCAAACCCTAGCCGAAGCCTTCTCCGCCCCCATGACCAATACCCTGATGGGAAAAGGAGCCGTCGATGAGCATCACCCGCTCGCCGTTGGCATGTTGGGAATGCACGGCACGGCCTATGCCAACTTTGCCGTTAGCCAGTGCGATCTGCTCGTCGCTATTGGGGCCAGATTTGACGATCGCGTTACCGGCAAGCTCGACAAATTTGCGGCTAGAGCCAAAGTTATTCACATTGATATCGATCCGGCTGAGGTGGGCAAAAATAGATCGCCCGAAGTCGCGATTGTCGGGGATGTGAAGAAGGTGCTGGTGCGGCTATTGGATGATCTGGGCAAGCAGGCGGAACCGGATGGCGATCGCACCAAAAGCTGGTTAGACGATATTCAAGGCTGGCGCACCGACTTTCCGCTCACGGTGCCGACCTACACCGACCAAATTTCGCCACAGTCTGTCATCGTCGAGATTACCAAGCAAGCCCCCCATGCTTACTGCACAACCGACGTGGGCCAGCACCAAATGTGGGCTGCGCAGTTCTTGAAAAATGGGCCGCGTCAGTGGATTTCTAGCGCTGGGCTAGGCACCATGGGCTTTGGGCTACCGGCCGCCATCGGCGTAAAAGTAGCCATGCCGGAGCATCCCGTTGTCTGCATCAGCGGCGACGCCAGCTTTCAGATGAATCTGCAAGAGCTAGCGACCCTAGATCAGTACGGGATCGCGGTGAAAACAGTGATTTTGAACAACGGCTGGCAGGGGATGGTGCGGCAGTGGCAAGAGGCGTTTTTTGGCGAGCGCTACTCATCTTCGAATATGGAAAAGGGAATGCCGAATTTTCCGATGCTGGCTCAAGCTTTTGGCATTAAGGGGATGACAGTGTCCGATCCGAGTGAGTTGGAAGAGGCGATCGCGCAGATGCTAGCGTTTGATGGGCCGGTGCTGCTAGACGTAAGGGTCAAGCGCGACGAGAACTGTTATCCGATGATTCCAACCGGCAAGAGCAACGCGGATATGATTGGTTTGCCAGATAAGCCCAGACCTGCCGGATAATCGCATTGCCGATAATCTATAGCGCGCGGTTATTAATGAAGCTCAGCTACGGCTGAGCTTTTTTGTGTGGATCTGTAAGTAACCAGTCCTCAGCGATAGGCCGATCCCCGGCTACAGAGTGTTCATTTAGGACTCAAGTTTCCGATAAACGTAAGGGAATTTTAGAAAAGCAGGATTTCTTCTTCATCTAAGCTTTATAAACCAGCGCACCAACAAACGGTGTTCTCTACAGATCACTCTGATTTTTGATTTATTTGCCAGGAAATTCGCAGAAAAAAGCTAACTTTTAGGCGGGCGATCGCCCGGTTAGCCGCTATGCTCAAAAACAAAGCGTATCCGCAGCGCTGCGCAGCGAACTACCTGAAAAACTCACCGTTTCTTATACAGAGCAGTTTCTGCGAATTTGAGAAAAAGTCTTGTTCTTCTCCTGCTGGCAAGGTAGTATGCGCGTAAATTCATTTGTAGTGGCACTGTCCACTACCTAGAAGCTCCTAGTAACAAGGAACGCAGCCTCTATGTAAATTTACGGCCAGCGCTTCATATCTAGATCCGCTTGACGCTAAATAGGGCGCTAAATAGCTTCCTTTTTGTTTTCTCCCACCTCATCACCCTTTACCCTTAGCCGCATGGTTTTCGCTACCGAGTTCAGTCCTCGCGAACAGTCTCAACGCCAATCGCGACTTCAAAATAAGTCGCGATCAAGCTCAGATTTGCAGATCCAAACCATTTCTTCGCAAGAAAATTCTGTACCGGAGTCTCGCAATCAGGCCGTTCTAAAGGCTCTAGCCCATAATCCATCGGCCACTCCAACATCCATTTCTATCTCTAGCAGCAGCAAGCGCCGCAACCGTAACAGCAACATAGTGCCTTTGCAGATCGGCTCAGCTCGGCGCGTTCGATCAGAGGCTGACTCGACCCTATCGCTACCCCAACAGCCCAAACTGCCGTTAGGATTAAGACTACTTACCCGCTTTCAGCAAGGCTCAACCGCGATTACCGGCGTTTTGGTCACCGGTGCTCTGGTGGTCTATGGCTCTACGGTGTATATCGATAAATCGACGAATAAAGCCATTCTTCAGTTAGACGCTTTGCAGGGCGAGTCGCAGCAGTTAACCGCCGCGAACGAATCTATTAAGCAAAGCTTGGCAGATCAGGCGACCCGTCCAGATTCTGGGCTAGAACCTTACAAATCAGGTGATGTGCTGTTTGTAGAGCCAGCCCCGCCTAGAGAGAAACTGGCTAACGAAAACCCAACAGACGATTCTGATAGCGCCGCTTCTGAACAGACCGAAATGCCAAAGCCGCTCGGTTACTAGTCGTCACTTATTGCTAGTTACTCGTTAGGTTAATGTCAATGGCTTCTCCTCGTCCTCGCGTTAGACAACGCAACCCCAAGCTGCGGCTACCTCGCTCTACGTCCGCGCAAATTCAGGCATTTCGAAAAAATTCGCCTCGGCTGCGGCTGATTAGCGTATGGGTTTTGCTCTTGGTCGGGATGTTGGGGCTGACGCTGCGGCTGGCTCATTTGCAACTGTTTATCGGTGACGAGCTTAAGGCTATGGCGACTGAGCAGCAGTTAGTGCAAGAAGCGCCTCATCCTTCTCGGCGGCAAATGGTTGATCGCCAGGGCAATGTGGTTGCGATGGATCAGGTGGTGTATACGCTATACGTACACCCCATGCTGTTTAAAAAGCCTGACGAGGTGGTCGCCCATTCAGTAGCAGAGATCTTGGGCCACAGCGAGAAAAGTTTGCTGCGTAAGTTTGGTCAGCAAGAAAGCGGCATTAATTTGCAAACAGATATTTCTGAGGAGACGGCTAAGCGGCTGCAAGATTTAAGACTAGACGGCATTGAGCTATTGCCCGCGCCGCAGCGAACGTATCCGCAGGGCGATTTGTTTGCACAGGTGACGGGCTATATCGATTTGGAGGGTGAATCTAAAGCGGGCGTCGAGATGGACTTTGAGCAGCAGTTGCGATATGCCGCCCCAAAATCGGGTGAGGCCACTACGTTACAGCAGGTCGCCCGAGATGACTTGCAGCTTCAGCTGACGTTAGACAGCCGATTGCAGCGGATTGCGCAGGAAAATTTGGTAACGACTGTGGCTGAATATAACGCCAAGCAGGGCGCGCTGATGGTGATGGATAGCCATACGGGCGAGATTTTGGTGATGGCGATCGCGCCTACCTATAATCCTAATGAATATTACAAAGCAGATGTCTCGCAGTTTAAAAACTGGGCCGTGAGCGATCTGTACGAGCCGGGATCGACGTTTAAGCCGCTCAATGTGGCGATCGCCCTA
>JBBSOB010000018.1:0-31022 GCA_038260205.1 Phormidesmidales cyanobacterium | reverse complement strand
AGCGATCGCTCTTTATTTCAGCCCGGCGCTAAACTTTTTGCCCATCGTAGGGGCGTCTTCTAGTGCCTTTGCCTTCACCAACCAGCAGCAGATGGTGATGGAAGTCTGGCGCATCGTCAATCGCAGCTACGTGGACGAACGGTTTAACCATCAAAACTGGTGGAAAGTGCGTCAAAAGGTGCTGCGCAAATCGCTGCCTAATTGGACGGTTACCTATCAAGAAATTCAGGACATGCTGGCGCTGCTCGACGATCCCTATACCCGCTTTTTGCCGCCTGATCAGTATCAGAGTTTGCAGACGAATACCCAAGGTGAGCTGCTAGGCGTGGGCCTTCAGATTGCTAAGGATGAGAAAGATTCGCCTCTGCGGGTGATTGCGCCGATTGAAGGATCACCGGCTGAAGCGGCGGGGCTTTTGCCTCAAGATGAGATTTTGGCCATTAATGGGACGCTGACTCAGGCGCTGACTTTGGATGAGGCCGCGGCGAGGATGCGCGGAGCGATTGGCTCTCAGGTATCGTTGACCATCGGACGGGCGGGAGACGCTGAGTTTAATGTGAATGTGACGCGCGATCGCATTGAGATTAACCCAGTGGTGGCTGAGCTGCGAACGGAGCCAGGTCTGCCTAAAGTGGGCTATTTGCGACTAGGACAGTTTAACGGCAACGCGGTGGCTGAGCTGAAGTCGTCTCTACAAGATTTGGAGCGTCAGGGAGCCGATGCCTACGTGTTGGATTTGCGGAATAATCCGGGTGGACTGCTGCAAGCCGGAATTGAAATTGCCCGGATGTGGATAGATAATGGAACGGTGGTGTATACCGTCAATCGTCAGGGATCGTTGGGAAACTATGATGCTATTGGCCAGGCGATTACGTCTGATCCGCTGGTGGTGCTGGTAAACAAAGGCTCGGCGAGTGCCAGTGAGATTTTGGCTGGGGCGTTGCAAGATAACGGGCGAGCGCAGCTAGTGGGAGAAACGACGTTTGGTAAGGGGCTGATTCAGTCGCTGTTTGATCTGCCGAATGGGGCGGGGTTAGCGGTGACGATTGCTAAGTACGAAACGCCTGATCATCACGATATTAATAAGCTGGGGATTAAGCCTGATTTAGAGGTGGAAGGCACAATTGAAAAGCGTAAGCAGTTTGGTTCGCCTGAAGATGCTCAGTACCTAGCAGCGGTCGATTTGCTCGCCAATCGAATTGCCAGAGATAATCCTTCTGAGCAGGTAGCGGCTCAATTTGAAGGCTAGGTATGCGCACCTATCACGATCCGCTGCACGGTGCGATTACGCTAGACGGCGACGATCCGGTTGAGGCCCTGCTGACTGAGCTGATTGATACGCCTGCTTTTCAGCGACTGCGGCGGATCCGGCAGTTGGGGCCTGCGAGCCTGACTTTTCACGGGGCGGAGACATCGCGGTTTACGCATTCGCTGGGCGTGCTGGCGGTGACGCGACGGGCGTTTGACCGGCTTGCCGGACTGCATGAGGACTTAAAAGCGCACCGGGCGGTTGCTTTGTGTGCGGCGCTGCTACATGACGTGGGCCACGGCCCTTTTAGCCACACGGCTGAGGAGCTGTTCGGCACTCATCACGAGTATTGGACGATGGCGATTGTGGAGCGGTCGGCGGATGTGCGATCGCTCCTTGATCGGTTCCATCTCGATCTGTGGAAGTCGATCAATCAAGTTTATCGGCATGAGTATCCGGTGCCCTGCGTTTGGCAGTTGGTGTCGAGTCAGTTGGACTGCGATCGCATTGATTACCTCATGCGAGACAGTTACTTTACGGGTGCGTCTTACGGGCAGCTCGATTTAGACCGGCTCATACTGGCCATGAATTACGACCTGCCTAGCCGCAGCCTGATTGTTGAAGAAAAAGGGCTGGCCGCCGTCGAGCATTATTTAGTGGTGCGCTCTTTTATGTACGCGCAAATTTACAACCATCCTAAAAATCTCTCAGCAACCTGGATTTTAGAACAAGCCTTTAACCGCGCTCGAGAATTGCTGAAGTGCGGCGAAATTACCGCTGATCCGACGGTGACAGCTTGGCTGCTAGGTAAGGGAGACGATCTTTCGATTGAGCGCTATCTAGAAGGAGACGATATCGTCTTTATCTATCATCTTCAGCGTTGGCAGCACCATCTAGATTCAGCGCTGTCCGATTTTTGTCGCCGATTTCTCAACCGCCGATTGCTCAAAACGTTAGAAGTCACTCATTCTACGAAGACGGCGCAAAAGAGCCTACTGGCAAACATGCAGCAGCAGCTAATGGCCGCAGGCGTAGAGGCCCATCGCTATAGCGGGCTGCGTCATACCTGGAGTAAAGGCTACAGCGATTATCAAAAAGGTATTCAGATTAGGACGCGGCGCGGGCTTGAGGATATCAATCGGCTGTCGCCACTGGTACGGACGCTGACGGAGCCAGCACAAAGAACCTGGCTAATTTATCCGGGTGAAATTGTGGTTGGCTTAGATTCGCTGAGCGATCGGCTACGGGCTGAGGCCGATCTATTGGCCTCTTAAGTCATGGCCTCTTAAGGTATGGCTTCTTAAGGTACAGACTCCGGTTCTATATTTTTGCTTCGGCGGTTGCCAGCTCTTCCCAATCGGCGGTTTTAAGCCGCTCGTAGGCCGACTCTATTTTTTTGTCGCCGCGTAGAAAGCCGGTGCTCGCGCCGGGACAGATGTAGCTGAGATTTTCGGGGGTGAAGTCTGTGAGTAACTGCCGGGCGCTGCGGAGTTGGCGCGGCCAGTGAAAGGTTTTGGACTGCCTGAGTGGGCGGGGGTCGCCGCTGCGGTTGGGTAGAAGGTGGCGGCCGGTAAAGAGAATGCCGCCGTAGGGCTGGTGGTAAAGGCAGGCGGAGCCGGGAGAATGTCCTGAAGTCCAGAAGACGCGACTGGTGGGGCTGAGGATGCGATCGCGCTCAAAAGTCTCTGTTTTGACAGTGGGTAGCAAATAGGCTTCTTGCTCTTGAATGATCACTTGAGCGCCGAAAGCTTCTTGAAACTTGGGTACGTCGGCCATCCCGCCGCGATGCGTAATCAATAGGGTGCTAACGCCGCCTTTTGCCGCGATAAAGTCTCGATTGGTGTCGTTGAACGCCGGACAGTCTATTAATATATTGGCACTGCTATGGGCGCTGCTATGGGCACTGCCAGAATTGTTTTCGCGCTGGCTAGCCCTTTTTGTAGATCCTGATATTTCTGCTGTTTCCAGGACTAAATAAGCGGTGCCGCCCAGAGTTTCTCTATTGGGAGGAAAGGCAAAAACGGTGTCGAAGACGGCTTGGGGCGTTTTGGTCGAAACCGGCATGAAAAAGAAACCTGCGATCGCTAGCTTCTCAACTTATCAAATTTTCCGCTAATCCTTATATCTATTCAAGATCCATATCGCTATTCAATCTCAAAATTAGGAGAAATCAGAAAAGACTCACAGCAGGCTCTGGGTACATTTCACGAGCAAACTGACCGACTGACCTACAATATTCACAAGGGAGCGACAAAAGGGTTAGCGATCGCGATACTTTTTGTAGCAAACTCCGACTCTATTTATCCGCCTTAAAGGCAGGCGATCTTCATGTCCCTTGTTTTCTTTGCGCTACTTCTAGGAGTGGTGACGTATCTAATGATTCGTCGCTTCACCGCCATGACCACCACGCCAGTTTGGATGCTATGGCTGGTGCTGATGACCCCTGTGCTGGTACTCACGATGTGGGCCTTGGTCAAAGGTGAAGAACCGCCGCCTGCCGTACTTACCTACGGCCTCTTGATTTTATGCCCGCTGCTGTATGCCGTAATGGTAATAGTCGGCGCGACGACGGCCCAAAAGGAGGCAGTAAAAGCGGCGATCGCAGCTAAGAAAACAGACAGTGCATCCGCTAAACCCAAGGAACCGTCAAAACCGCTGACACGAGATGAAGAGACGATTTTGCAGCGGTGCTTTCCCTGGTCGGTATACTACCTGCAAGACATTGAGTACAGGCCACAGGCGATGATTTGCAAAGGCAAGCTCAAAGCGGCTCCTCAAGATGCCTATGCAGCGGTACAAAAAAACGTGCAGACTAGTTTTGGCGATCGCTTTCTAGTGCTGTTACGAGAAGGACTCGAAGACGTTCCCTTTTTTGCGCTGGTGCCCAATCCGCAGGCTAAAAACGCGGCTGACGCTGAGGGACTGTCGCGCTTTCAGGCTGAGCGCATCCGTCAGATGAACGCCCCGGCTTTTCGCCCGGTGCTGGCTTTGGGGTTAGCGATCGCCACGCTGCTAACGACCACTTTTGTCGGCGCTGTGTCGTTTGGCGGGGTAACGCCTGAAGCTTTGCAAGCCGATCCATCTTTGCTAAAGACAGGCTTGGCTTATGGTCTGTCTCTCATGATTATTTTAGGCGTTCACGAAAGCGGCCACTACTGGGCCACTCGCCATCATCACCTCAATTCCACGCTACCGTACTTTATTCCGGTGCCCTTCTTCTTAGGGACGTTTGGTGCGTTTATTCAAATGCGCAGCCCCATGCCCAACCGCCGCGCCCTGTTTGATGTGGGGGTGACCGGCCCGCTAGCGGGTCTGTTGGTGAGTTTGCCAATTTTGCTGTGGGGCCTAGCTCAGTCTGTGGTCGTACCGCTGAGCGATCAGTCTCAGCTATTCAACTTCGAGTCTGTCGATCCGACGCGATCGGCGCTGCTGCTGCTGGCCAGCAAACTGACGCTGGGCGATCTGCTGGTTTCTGGGAGCGCCATTCAGCTACACCCACTGGCTATTTCTGGCTGTTTGGGCCTTATTGTAACGGCGCTAAACCTGATGCCAGTAGGTCAGTTAGATGGCGGCCATATTGTCCATGCGATGTACGGACAGCGAACGGCGGCGGTGGTTAGTCAGGTGGCGCGGCTGATGATGTTAGCGCTGTCTTTTGTGTATAGAGATTACTTACTGTGGGCTATTCTGCTACTGTTTATTCCAGCAGCGGAACCGGCTTTGAATGATGTGAGTGAACTAAATGGCCTGCGAGATTTCATCGGGCTGTTTGCCCTGACGCTGCTGGTGCTGATTATTCTGCCTGCGCCCGCAGTGCTTCAGGGCTGGCTGTTTTAAGACGAATTTTTGAGTGGCCCAATCGGTTAGCGTTAGGAGAACTTGAGGTTAATGAGCGAGAACGTTTCTCAGTGGCTCGCCGAAATTCGGTCGCTTCAGCAGCAAATAGCTGAGCTCAAAGAGGAGCGATCGCAGGCTTATGTCAGCGTGGATAACTGGCGCAATGCCTACGACGCGGAGGCTCAGCAGCGCCGTCGCGATACGGAGATCTATCAGAGCAAAATAAATCGGCTAGAGCAGACGCTGGCAGATCTGCAAACGGCTTCGCCAGTTTCGGAAGATATATCAGCGGCAGAACTAGCTAAGGTTCAAAGCGGTCAGTCGGTAGAGCAGCTTCAGGTACAGTTAATAGCTGCTAGAAGAGAGTGCGATCGCCTCAAAACGCAGCTACAAACCGAACAGGCCGAACATCTTAGTACCCGCGAAAGCCTCACCGCAGCGCTAGGAGATGCGGTAGATTTACTTTCAAAAGAGCGAGGGAGTTAGCGCATAATGGCGCAGGCTTTTACAATTAGCTTTCCCTAGTCTAGATTTAGTCCAGATTTAAAGAACGATATTTAAAAGACGATATTTAAAAAGCAATAATCCAGTTCCCTAAAACCCCATCAATTTTGCCAAACTATCGGCATCTGAATCCAGCGCGCCCTGAAACTTAGGACTCCGCTCTATTGCCGACTGCGGATCTTTAAGACCATTGCCCGTGAGAACACAGACAACTCTTGCGCCTTCAGGAACTTGGTCTTTAACCTTGAGCAATCCTGCTACAGAAGCGGCGCTAGCCGGTTCGCAAAAGATGCCCTCTTCTGAGGCTAAGAGGCTATAAGCCGCGCCAATCTCATCATCGGTGACTGCATGGAACGCGCCGCCGCTTTCGGTTTGAGCGCTGACAGCTTTGTCCCAGCTCGCCGGATTGCCAATACGAATAGCGGTGGCAAAGGTCTCCGGCGTCTCGAATCGGCGGTTAAAAACAAGCGGGGCGGCTCCTTCAGCTTGAAAGCCCATCATTTGGGGAAGCTGTTTGGCTTTTCCGGCCCGTTGATATTCCTTAAAGCCTTGCCAGTAGGCGGTAATGTTGCCCGCGTTGCCGACGGGAATGCACAGCCAGTCAGGGGCATCACCGAGCGCGTCTACAAGTTCGAAGGCGGCTGTCTTTTGGCCTTCAATGCGGTAGGGATTAACTGAGTTGACTAGCGTAATAGGATAGCGTTCGGCCACTTCGCAGACAGCCGTTAGCGCCTGATCGAAGTTGCCTTTAATAGCTAAGATTTCTGCGCCGTAGAGCAATGCCTGAGCCAGCTTACCCATGGCTACGTAGCCGTCTGGAATGACCACATAGGCTCGCATACCGCCGCGTTTGGCATAGGCCGCTGCCGCCGCAGAGGTGTTGCCTGTGCTTGCACAAATAATGGCCTCAGCTCCAGCTTCTTTGGCTTTGGTAATGGCCATCGTCATGCCGCGATCTTTGAAGCTGCCCGTAGGATTGAGTCCGTCATATTTGATGAACACCTGGACAGACTTGCCAATTCTTTGAGCGATCGCCGGAGCTGGAATCAACGGCGTGTTGCCCTCATGCAGAGTGACTACCGGCGTGTTGTCGCTAACCGGTAGATATTGGCGATAATTTTCAATTAGCCCTGGCCAGCCCTGGTGCTTAGCGACAGGCTGCGTAGAAGTTGCTGGAGAAAGCGGTTTGTTTAGGCTCAGAGTCACAATATTTTCCAAATACCCAGTCTATTTGAAGGCGGCTTTGCTGTGCGCCTGCCGATGTACCCACTTTTTAGTCTACCGCGAAGCCTTACGAGCATTTGGATCAGCTCATAACAGTCTTTCTCCAGTTGCTAAAGTGCCATAGCGCTGGCGGTCAATCTGCTTTTAGGTTCACTAATATCAACTTTAGTATTTGGGTTACAATGCCATTGCTTTTAATGAGTACAAATAACTAGTGATCTAGCAATGGTCTTCGGCTACCAATCCTAATTGGCCCTTAAACTTCGGTTCTTAACTTCGGTTCTTAACTTTTGACCCTTTTAGGATTGTCTAGACGCTTCAACTCTAGATACTTCTACGTAGAAAAGACCGCTGCTGTTCATATTGCTGTGAGTAAAATTGTGAGTCAGACCATGCATCAAACCGCTCAAAGAAATCAGCTAGCTTCGACGCCTGGCCGCGTTGATAACAGAAGAGACTCTTTCAAGTCCGAGACGAACAACCGGGTGGCGACCAATGCGGTTGCGATTCGCACAGAAACTGTCCATGCTAAAAAAGTGTCTGGTGACCAGTCCGAGCATTCGCAGGCTAGCCGAATGAGTGCGAAGCCCTATCCCTATCAGCCGGGTCATCAGGTAGAACTGCTGCATCTGCAAGCTGAGGCCGATGCGTTGATGCTGAAGCTCCAAACGGTTGGGCAAAAGCAGACGGCTAGCTTCTAAGCACCGTAACGCTGTCGTTCTGTTGGATAGCGGTATCCAATAACAACAGGTCTGTTAAGAATTTAAGATGGTCTGACACAGTGGGTTTTGAGCCAACTATCTTTAGAGAAGATAGTGCGAAACCAGGGTCTTAGATGGGTGAATTTGGGCATCGTCAGCCGCAGGTTGGTGAGCGTTATAACGATAAAATTGGCGGCGCTCAGGTAGCGGATCCCAAAGTGCTGTCCTATGGAGGGACTTACCGGTGTCCGGCTTGTGCTAGCGGTGATTTGAATGCGATCGCGCTCATGGACGTGTTTGCCTGCGATTTTTGTCGTCATATATTCTCAGCAAATTTAGAAAATCAGTCGGTGCATTTGGCTGATAGTCTTCAGCCGATGGCCTGGCAGTGGAACGGTTGGCGCTGGCGAACGGCGCAGCAAAGCGACACGACAGCGGGCGTGATTTGGGCCTTTACTCTTGGGCTGACGCTGGCTCCGGTAGTCATTATTGCGCTATCAAATTATGTTTTTCCGCCTTTAGATAGCACGGGCTTTCCCCGCCTGTGGACGGCGCTGACGCTGGGGAGCCACAGCACTATCTCTGTGTGGCTATTGGCTGAGTATTACCGCTGGCCCTGGTATATCTCGAGTCGCATTCGGCTAAATAGACTGAGAGAACGTTTGTTTGCTGCAGACGATGCGTGATGAGTGATTTTTACGATTATGCAAACAGACAGCTATGCAAACGTTAACTGGTTCGTAGCTTTGTTTGCGACTGCTTTTTGAAAAAGTATTGCTGGTGGTCGTCGGTAGCGGGCCAGTAGTCTTTGGCGGGCTTGATTTCGGTGACGATGGGATTGGAGTAGGTGCCTGAGGCCTCTAGCTGAGCCTTTGAGGTGCGGGCAGCGATCGCCTGCTCTGGCGTGTGGTAGAAGATGACAGATCGATACTGCTCGCCGCGATCAGGGCCTTGTCGATTGAGCGTCGTTGGGTCGTGGCACTGCCAGAAAATAGTCAATAGCTGCTCGTAGCTAACAAGCTCAGGATCGTAGTGAACCTGAGCGACTTCCGCATGCCCGGTGATACGAGAGAGCACATCTAGATAGCCAGGATGCTCAAAGTCGCCGCCCATATAGCCAACCGAAGTGGCCCGAACGCCACGTTGAGTTCTAAACATTTCTTCTACATGCCAAAAGCAGCCCGCTCCAAAAGTCGCAAGCTTGTGGGTGGCCTCAAGTGGTTGTCTAGATAGAGTTTGGATATCCATGGCCACGTCATTTGTTGAATCGATCAAATGTTACAAATCTCAGTATTTTCTCTAGTAGATGGTATCGCATAGTTAAAACGATTTCGGCATATGCGGATGTGGCTATACTTCGGCGATGCTTAAGTTTATAAAGTCGTTACAAAGTGATTGTAATCTTTCACGGCAAGCGGCAAATCGGATCTGCCTAAGGTGAGATCCAATTCCTGAACTTTGTCTAATTTAACGAGCTGCAAAGATGTTATGCCGACTCCTAGGAGGGAACTCTTTACAGCAACAGAGTGTACAAGTCAACTTTTCTACAGCGTAATTTTTGACTATCTACTAAATATCCATACAAGTATTTGACGATTGGGCCGTCTAGACAGCGGCGCTCGAAGTATTGCTGAGCCAATCGCATCATTCAGCTACTGCGCAGTCGTGTGTGCTGATTGTGCTGCCTATCAGCTGCTAAGCGCCTACTAGCTGGCAGTTGCCAATTGCCTCCTTCATTTTTACCTCTTGTGCGTTCAAGGCAAACAGCTTTGAACACAGATTTGATTGCCTATTCGGGCGTGGGATGCAGAACTTTTGTCTGCGCCAAGAGGCTGTTCTCTAAATTTTAGGATGATTTTGATGAGATGGACCGCCTGGTGGAGTTTTGCCTTAGTAGGTTTAATGGCGACGAATTGCGGCGGTAAAGCGCTTGGTGCCGAGCAAAATGACGCCAGCAGGGGCGGAACGGAAGTTTCTGCGGCCTCTGGAGACTGTGCCTATTTGAACGACTTCTTTTCTGAGCTGCTGAGTTTGACGAATGAGGCCCGTCGGAAAGAGGGTCTTAAGCCCTTGCGAAGTTCCTATTTGCTGGGTCAGTCGGCACAAAAATATGCAGAGGATTTGGCGACTCAAAATTTCTTTAGCCACCGGGGCAAAGATGGATCCACGCTTTCTACTCGGGTGGCGGCGACGGGATATAGTTTTGTGGCGACGGGCGAAAACATTGCGGCCGGACAAAGGACGGCTCAGATAGTGTTTCAAGGCTGGATGAACAGCGATGGGCATCGCAAAAATATTTTGGCGCCAGACTATACAGAAGTTGGGTTTGGCCTATTCGATGCAACTGGCAGCTCTGACTATGGTAAGTACTGGGTGCAAAACTTTGGTAAGCCTGATGGAAGTAGCAGCCAGGAGGGTATTTATATTCCGAATAGCTGCGGTGCGCGAATGGCGAATGCCACGGGCGGGGATTTAAAGGTTGCGGGGATTTCTATTCGTAAGTCTTTGCCGGTTGGGTTCGATGGGCGATCGCTCCCTGCTCAGGCGGCTCCCGTACGCTAGCAGCCGTTTCGACGTAGACTGCGGTGGCGACTGGTTCAAACTAAGGCAGTGCCTAAACTAGCAGCGCTAATAGGATAGGCTTTGTGGGGCGATCGCCCTTAGAGCTGCCGTTCTGTGGTCAGCATTTGCCGATAGCTGAGCCAGCCGACGCCGACCATCAGGCCAGCGAAGATGATCAAAAATAAGAAATGTCCGCCGCTATTGAGGGCTTTTTCGGGATGGATCAGCACCTGAGTAAGCGCTTGGGTCATGTGGTAAATCGGATTGAATTTGGCGATTTTGAGCAGTGATGGCGGGAAAATTTCGATGGGTAAGAAGGCTCCACCCAAGACCATGAGGGGCACGCCAAAAGCGGCAATAATGGCGCTAACGTCTTCGGTGCGGCGAGCAAATTGGGTGCCAAGCATGAAGCCCAAGCCAACGTAGGCCAAGATGCTCAGCAGGATAATGAGAATAGCGATCGCCCATCTGGCTTCGGGAAATTCGGCTCCGGCGAGAAAGGCAATGATGAAAATAACGAGTGTTTGCCCAATGCCAATGACGCTGTGGGCCAGAAAAGTGCCCAAAAAGTAAGACACGCCGCTCAGCGGAGAGAGAAAGAGCCGCTTGAGGGTTTGCTGCTCTCGTTCGGAGACGATGGTGGCGACGCCGCCGCCTAAGCAGCTAAAAAATAGGGCTGCGCCTACTAAGGTTGCGGGCGCGGCAATTTCGAAGGCTTCTTGAGAGGTGAAGTTGTTTTGTTTGCCGCCGGTAATGATGCCGTTGAGCAGGAGAATAGTCGCTGGAAAAATCATCCAGGCGATGAGGCTGCGCTTTCTTCTAAATAGCTCGGTGAGGATGCGATGAGCGATCGCCCAGCTTTCGCGCCAGTATTTAAGAAGACGTTTGACCATATGAAGATAGCTAGCTCGCAAGATTTTGAATACTGCCGCGAGCGCATTATAAACTTGGAATAGCCCTTTATCTATTTGGTCTATGACGCTTCGTCGTACTTTTTTAGCGGTTTGCTTAAGTGGTTTGTTGGCGATCGCAGCTACGTTCGTTTCGCCTTGGGTGCCTGCGGCCTACGCATTAGGCGGAACACAGCCCACGATTGACGAACCGGCTCCAGATTTTACGCTACCGACCAATAGCGGCGATGGCGAAGTTTCTCTGGCGGACTATAGGGGCGAATGGGTGGTGCTTTACTTCTACCCGCGTGACTTTACGCCTGGTTGCACGCTAGAAGCTCAACGGTTTCAGCGAGATTTAGCAGCGTATAAGTCTCGTAATGCAGAAATTGTGGGCGTCAGCGCTGACGATGTTGCTTCGCATGAGGAGTTTTGTGAGTCGGAGGCATTGGAGTTTCCTTTGCTATCAGATATGGATGGCGCGGTGAGTAAGGCTTACGGGTCTTGGATTAAGCCGATGTCGCGGCGGCATACTTATTTGATCGATCCAAATGGTATTTTGCGGGAGCGGTTTTTGGGCGTGCGTCCGCCGATTCACAGTCAGGAAGTGCTGGCGAGATTAGATGAGCTGCAAGCTAGCTGACCGATTCTCTGACTAGTGCCCTGACCAATGCTCTGACTAACCGGTTTAGTTAATTGGAGGCCAGGGCTAGAAGCTAGCGCTTGCTTCTTCGTTAATGGGTGCGATGTAGCGCAGGTTGGCTCTGACGTAGCAGTCTTTGGGTTGGGTGCGATCGCCCGGCTCATCGGACAGGGAAAACACTAAAGGTTCTGTGCCGGTAACGTGCAGCCAGGGTCGACCAATAGACAGATCGATGGCGTCGGCGGCTGTGTTCAATGGCCCATTGCGACCTTGGGGCTGAAGCGGGCCATCAAATACAGCTTGAATAATCGCGCCGGGGACAATTCTCGATCTGATTTTGCCGTTGGGCGATTCGCGGCAGTTGAGTACGCCGCTGCCGGACTGTGGCATAACTAACCAACGGCGGTTGGGATAATAGCCGCCAGCATTACCTCGTACAATTGCCGTATTGAAGTCGCCGTTGCTATCGGATGGGGGCGTTTCGGCTACTTGGGCGATCGCGGTTTGCCTAAAAGGTGCGATCGCCTGCTCTCCTATTCCAATTACCAGTGATAATCCGACAGCGACTAGCCATTTAGATCCGCAACGCATATCCATTTCAACCCGCTATAAACCAGCTCTAAAGTTATTAAACAGTCTACATTTCGGATTAGAAGAGCTGCGAGTTTGCTAGATACATCTTTATATGGTGACATATGGCGACGGCTGACGGTTCAAACGCTAAACTAGAGTAATCAACTCAACTGGAGAAATGCTATGGCGACTCTCGCCCTAACCGAACCTAATGTGGAGCAGGTGCTCGATGAACTGCGTCCTTATTTGATCGCTGATGGCGGCAACGTAGAGCTAGTCGAGCTTGACGGCCCCATCGTAAAGTTGCGTTTGCAAGGCGCTTGCGGTAGCTGCCCCAGCTCGGCCATGACCTTACGAATGGGCATTGAGCGCAGACTGCGTGAGTTTATCCCTGAGATTGCTGAAATTCAGCAGGTTCTCTAAGCCAGTAGCAAGCTAGTAGCAAGTGAGCCGCTCGTGATCAAAGAGCGCTTTAACTGAATAACTCTGAATAACTAATTAGTTCTAAGGGGCGGCAGGGTTTAACCTTGACCGCCCTTTGCGATGTTAACCTTGCTTATGGGAATTTACCGGGCCTAAAGACGCCATCCCTCTCTAATAAGGAAATAAGACCGTGCTGGATATCAAGCTGATTCGCAACCAAACTGAGCAAGTGAAGGCCGCCCTGGGCAAAAGGGGCGATTATGATTTGCAGCCTTTGCTGGCGCTAGATGAGCAGCAGCGCGAGATTGAGCAGCAGCGATCTGAGTTGCAGGCGCGGAGCAACGAAGTGGGCAAAGCCGTTGGCCAAAAAATTCGCGAAGGGGCCGATCCAAAAGGTGATGAAGTGGCGGCGCTGCGTGAAACAGGCAATCAGGTGAAGCATCAGATCGGCGAGCTAGAGCCGAAAGAGCGTGAGCTAAAGGCTCAGGTTGAAGAAATTTTGCTGATGATTCCGAATCTGCCGAGCGACTCGACGCCGCTAGGTGGAGGCGAGGATGAAAACGTAGAGGTGCGGCGCTGGGGCGATGAGCTAATTCCGGCCAAGGATGATCGGCTAGCTCACTACGAAATTGGTGAAAAGCTGGGGATTATGAGCTTTGATCGATCGGTCAAGATTGCGCAAAGTCGGTTTGTAACCTTAATCGGGGCGGGAGCAACGCTAGAGCGAGCCTTAATTTCGTTTATGCTGGCACGGCATACGGGGGCGGGCTACACGGAGATCATGCCGCCGATTTTGGTGAATTCGGAGTCGATGCAGGGATCGGGGCAGTTGCCTAAGTTTGCGGAAGATGGGTTTAAGTGCGATCGCGACGACCTCTGGCTAACCCCTACTGCCGAAGTCCCCTTAACTAACTTTCATCGCGATGAAGTACTCGAAGCCGACCAGCTGCCCATTAACTACTGCGCCTACACGCCTTGCTTTCGCCGCGAAGCCGGTAGCTACGGTCGCGACACCCGAGGGCTAATTCGCCTGCATCAGTTCAATAAGGTAGAGATGTACAAATTTGTTCATCCCGACCGCTCATTCGACGAATTAGAAAAGCTCACCCGCGATGCCGAAGATATTTTGCAGCAATTGAAGCTACCGTACCGAGTGCTGGAATTGTGCACAGGCGACATTGGGTTTAGCGCCGCCAAAACCTACGACTTAGAAGTTTGGCTCCCCTCATCCGGTAAATACAGAGAGATTTCTAGCTGCTCGAACTGCGTCGACTTTCAAGGTCGCCGGGCGAATATTCGTTTCAAAGAAGCTGGAAAAAAAGGCACGCAGTTTGTCCATACATTGAACGGATCTGGCCTAGCCGTTGGCCGAACGATGGCCGCTATTTTGGAAAACTATCAGCAGCCAGACGGCAGCATAAAGGTGCCAGACGTGTTGCAGCCTTATATGGGCGCAGATGTCATCAACGCCTAGGTCACACCTTTTGGCTAACACGATCCGATTGTTCGCCCTGTACAATAAGAAAAGTTAACTTATACGTCGCGCTTCTATGACTGTATTAGCCGTAATAGGGGTTTTAGCCCTTTTGATTTTTGTGCACGAGCTAGGCCACTTTATGGCAGCGCGATTACAGGGCATTCACGTAAACCGGTTTTCTATTGGCTTTGGCCCCATTTTGTGGAAGTTTCAGGGGCCAGAAACAGAGTATGCGCTCAGGGCAATTCCACTAGGCGGATTTGTTGGGTTTCCTGATGATGACCCCGAAAGCGAGATTCCACCGGAAGATCCAAATTTGCTGCGAAACCGGCCTGTGTTGGATCGGGCGATTGTGATCAGCGCAGGCGTGATTGCCAACATGATTTTTGCCTACACGGTTTCTGTGGCTCAGTTTGGCGTTTTAGGCATTCCTGAACCTGTCAATGGCGTTTATATTCCTCAAGTTGTCTCTGGTAGTCCTGCCGCTCTAGCCGGTATCCAGCGGAAAGACATCGTAGTTGAAGCGAATGGCCAGAGACTAGATGGTGCTGCCGGTGATATGACTGCCGCTAGTGCAGCCACTGGTGGTGCAAAAGGCGTTGACCAGCAGCTGATTAGCATTATTCACGACAGCCCCAATAAGTCGGTGAACCTGACCGTTCAGCGGCAGAATGAAGAAATACAGGTTGTAGTGACTCCAGAAGTGAGTCCAAAAACAAATGATGCCGTGATTGGGATTGGATTGAGTACGATGGCTCCACGCCGTATTAACAATCCGATCGAGATTTTATCTTTGGCGGCCAAGCAGTTTCAGTTTCAGACTCAGCAGGTAGCGACTGGCATGCTCTCGCTGTTTACCAACTTCTCTGAAATGTCTGGGCAGGTGGGCAGTCCGGTGAAGATTGTTGAGGAGGGTGCGAAGCTCTCAGCAGAAAATATTGGATTTTTGTTTCCGTTTGCCGCGATTATCAGCATTAACCTGGCCATTATCAACATTCTGCCTTTACCTGCTTTGGACGGCGGACAGCTTGCTTTCTTACTGATTGAAGCGGTTAGAGGAAAGCCTTTGCCCATGCGATTGCAAGAAAGCGTGATGCAGACGGGTATCTTTTTGCTGTTGGGGCTGGGTATCTTTTTGATTATTCGCGATACGACTCAGCTTGAAGTTCTGCAAAATCTTCGATAGTGAATTTTGACTTACTAAATGACTCTTCTTGGGCACCGCCGAGTTCAGCCAATGGCTATAAGGCGGTGCCTGTTTCGTTGACTGATATGCTGCCACCCCCGCTGAGGGCAGTGCAGAAGCTACCCAAGCAAAAAAGAGCTTTGGAGATACTGCGGCGGCTGAAGCTAATGTATCCAGAAGCGCCTTGTTCTTTAGACTATGAGACGCCGGTGCAGCTGATGGTGGCGACAGTGCTAGCGGCGCAATGTACGGATGCGCGGGTGAATTTGGTGACGCCTGCTTTGTTTGAGCGGTTTCCTGATGTGGAGGCGATCGCGCATTCAAGCCTACCCGAACTAGAGGCACTCATCCGCTCTACCGGCTTCTATCGCAACAAAGCCAAAAACATTCAGGCTGCTTGTCAGAAGCTCATTGCAGATTTTGACGGGGAAATGCCGAGTACGATGGCCGAGTTGACGACGCTGCCCGGCGTGGCGAGAAAAACTGCCAACGTAGTCCTTGCTCACATTTTTAACATTCATGAAGGCGTGACAGTAGATACGCATGTAAAGCGAATTTCTGGTTTGCTGGGCGTAACGAAGCACACCGACCCGGTGAAAATTGAGCAGGATTTGATGAAGCTGTTGCCGCGCCCCGATTGGGAGAACTGGTCGATTCGGCTGGTGTATCACGGTCGGGCAACTTGTACTGCGCGTAGTCCAGACTGTATGAAATGCGACTTGTTAGATATTTGCCCTGGTGCCCTCAAGCTGAGGAAAGAGGCCGCCAAGAGAGCTAAGACCAAGGCGACTCAGTTGGCTCAGGCTAAGAAAGCGAAGGCCAAGCAGAAAAAACCTAAAAGCTAAAAATTCGTCAGTTAAAAAGAGGGAAGGAATCCGACTTGCCAGGTGGTTTACAAAAGCTGCTTTGACCCTCTAGTATTAGAGACTGTGTAATGGAAATAACTTAGAACCTGCCTCATGGCTAAGAAAAGCATGATTGCGCGCGAAAAAAAGCGCCAAAAGATAGTAAAGCAGTATGCTGAGAAGCGTCAGGCTTTGCTACAAGAATTTGAAGATGCGCCTAACCAGGCTCAGAAGCTGGAAATTCATCGCAAGATTCAGCAGTTGCCTCGAAACAGTGCGCCTAGCCGGTTAAATAACCGCTGCTGGAAGACGGGTCGTCCTCGGGGTTACTATCGTGACTTTGGGCTGTGCCGTAACGCGCTGCGTGAGATGGCTCACCAGGGGCTGCTGCCTGGCGTTGTGAAATCTAGCTGGTAGTTTTACGTTGAGATCGTCAAAAAGCCGTTGGCTGATTGAGGGTCAAAAGTAAATACGGAAAATTAGCCTCGTTGAGCTTGATGTTCAGCGAGGCTTTGATCATTTGTGAGAACTGGCGAGAACTAGCGGAAGCTGGCGGTGTGAAAACTGTTCGATTTAGGTGTTTTGCGGTTCGCTGTTGCCGCAGCATTTTTCGATGCCGAGACTTTCTAGAAGAAGATCGCCGACGGCGTTGGCGATCGCAAACTCACTGTAAAAACTCCTCGAAAAATCATAGCCCTGCATTTCCGTTAGCACGGCAAGGACTAGCGCGTTCAGGTTATTCTCGCCCTCCATGCGCTGCCGGGTAAACACCTGCGCGGCTCTAGCGGCAATATGCTCGTTTACGATTTCGGGTAAAAATTCTTCGTTTAGCCACTTGTGTAGCGTTATTTTTAGCCACTGCCCTTCCTGCACTGCGTCCTCTGGCGGCGGCAGCTCGATTGACTCGATGGTCGAAACCTCAGCGCCAGAATGGGCGTTCTGGGCAGATTCTTCCGAGAGGAAATCTTTTGAATCAGGCATACCTTCTCGCTCAGCGCCAACAGTCATCGTCTTCTTCAAGGCTAAAGGTTTTTGTGAAAATCTGGCATGAAAGTCGAGATTAGTTTACTTGCCGTTACGATGGATGTAGGGCGATCGCCCCTGCCAAGCTCTAAGCTCAGCTAGTTTAGCAAAGCGCTCTAGAAAGCAACTCTCAGGCAAAATGGTCTATTCCGTTCCGCAAATTCTTCAGTGCTATGCTCAGGGCTACTTTTTGATGGCTGACGAACAGAGCCATTCGTTGAACTGGTATTCGAGCGATCGCCGAGCCATCATTCCTTTAGACAACCGCTTTCGATATCCCAAATCTCTACAGCGCGTCTTGAACAGGCAACAGTTTCAACCGGCCGTTAATAAAGCCTTCTCTGCCGTGGTAGAAGGTTGTGCCGATAGAGAAACCACCTGGATTTCTGACGAGCTAAAAGAGGTTTACCACCGGCTGCACCGAGCGGGCTATGCGCACAGCTTTGAAACTTGGCAGGGCAGTGAGCTAGCCGGTGGATTTTTGGGGATTGTGCTGGGTGGTGCGTTTATTGGGGAGTCGATGTTCTATCGCATCCCTGAAGGGTCGAAGGCGGCGATGGTGATGCTGGTGGAGCATTTGCGATCGCGTAAATTCTGCCTATTTGACGCCCAGCTTATCAACCCGCATTTAGAGCGCTTTGGCGCTTTCGAAATAGAGCGACTGGTTTACGAAGCAACCCTACTTGATGCGCTTCAGCGTCGCTGTCAGTTCTCATAACGGCGGCTCTTTAGGCGCTTCTATTGGTCTGCTTTAGCTTCTATTCGGGTGAGCAGCACGGGGCAATTAGCGTAGACGCGCATATAGTCGGAAAGCGATTCGCCTAGCAGTTTGTCTAGATCGGGCATGGCCTTGGCGATGCTAGGTCGGCGGTCTGGGGAGCCAACAATGACCAGGTTGATGTCAAGATCGTCAATAAGTTTGCAGAGGCGATCGCCCGGCTTCCCTTCTGGAGCCATACAGCGACAAGAAATTCCCATCCTACGCACCTTATACAGCGCGTCTGCCAGGATAGGATCGTTCTCAGGATTTTCTTTCACGGCATCTTCTAGCTTATTGCTAAGTTTGGGCACCGTATGCACCAGAATAATTTCGCTCTTTTCAATATCGCGAGCTAGATCAATCGCGACTTGTAAACTTTCTTTGGCCACATCAGACTTATCGATAGAAACCAGAATGCGCTTGATTGGCTTAATTGCATACAGATCATCTTTTACCAGCAGCATAGGCCGCTCTGAAAGCTGAAAAACGTACTGGCTGACCGAATTGCCTAAAATCGCTTTGAGTCCCTTGAGTCCTCTAGATCCGATCACAACTAAATCTGCGTCGATTTCGTTGGCAACCTTACCCACGAGATCTTTGGGTTCGCCTTCTCTAAGCACGGCATTTACCCGAGCGGGATCTAAATTGAGTTCGCTGACGGCTTCTGCAAGCGTTCTGCCGCCTTTTTCCCAGCCTTCAGTCATTGCCATTGAGCCAGACTGAGAGGGCACCACGTGAAGAATGGTGATAGATGAGCGATTCAGACGAGGAATTTCCATGAGCCGCTTCATCATGTCGCGGGTATTGCCAGTGCCAGAATCTGCCAACAAAATATTTTCAATCATGGTGAAAACCCTCTTTCCTAAGATTAGGAATAAACATTGCAGAACTAAGATGGTAGAAGCTCTGATGTATTCATCCTAAAACGGCTATTGATAGAAGCTACGTTAGATGGACATATGCGAAGATATTTGAATAAATATCTTCGAGCGATTTCTGCTAGAGAGCCTCTAATCACATTCATGATTTCATCTGTTTCTTCTAACTCAGTGTCTGGCCCAGCAGTGTCCGGCTCAACGAGTGCCGAAAGCTGGTTCAAATATCCCATTCGCGTTCAGCCTCACCATACTGACTACGGCGGCGTGGCTTGGCACGGATCATACATCACCTGGATGGAGACCGCGCGGATGGAATGTCTGAGAGCTGTAGGCGCATCCTTAGAAGATCTCATTAGTTTGGGCTATGACCTGCCGGTAGTGAGGCTAGATGTGCGCTATCGAAAGCCCTTAAGGCTGGGAACGATGGCCATGGTTAAAACTCGGCTTGCACCGATTAACGGTATTCGTCTTAATTGGCTTTACGAAATTGAGACGGTAGGTTCTAATCCCGCGACTTGTCTAACGGGACAGGTCACTTTGGTAACGGTGGACGTGAAGCAGCGGCAGATAAGGCGTCGGATGCCTGCTGAAATTAAGGCGATCGCTGCTAAATTGTCCGCCTCTTTTAGTCCGGATCAGTCCTTAGATTAGAGGTGCGTAAGCGCTCCCTTCTTTAGGCCCAAATGTCAAGAGAGATCGAAAGCTGATAATTGGCCAAAATTTTATAAAAATTAATATTTGAGCCAACTTCTCCACAGGCTTTCCCCAGGTTTTCCACAGATTCTCCTCAAGTTTTCCACAGCTTAAAACGCAAGTTGGCGGTTACACAGACTTTTGTGGATTACTTTTACGAGGACTAACGCAATCGGTTTTGAACATTTATCGTTAAGCTAGGTAACGAAAAACGGCACGAAACGCCCTTTTTTTTGAGAAGTTTTTTTTGTCAAGCGGTTTATAGATTTTAGGCGAGTTGCTATTTATGGGGGCATCAACCACAATAAAACTCCGCCTGAGAGAACTGCAATCTCTACGCAAAAACGAGCGCAATCTGCGTAGGGCGATCGCGATATCCACTCAGGCAAAACATTTTCAAAAAGGAGTCGTTGCGATGCAGCAATCTATTAGCTTGTCCGTTGAAATCCCTGAGGATTTACATGCATCTGTACAGCACTATTTGGACGTGCATTCTGGATGGAGTCAGGATCGGTTATTCTGTGCGGCTCTTTCCCTATTTTTGATGCAAAATGGCGTTACAGAGCGGCAAATTAGCCAAATTTACCTGGACAGTTTGTTTGGCGAGCCGCCGGAAAGCAGAAAAATGGTTCGCTCTATCAATTAGCATTCCTGAGGAAAAGTTTTTGATATAGATCAGAACTAAGGGCGGTTTAAGTCAGGCGTAAGCGAGAAAAATGGCTACGGCTAATGTCTCTTTTCTCGCTGTTGTTTTTTCGATAAAAGCGTCTGGCAAGAAATATTAAAAAACTGTTTTAAAACATACAAAAAACAACATAACAAAAGGCAAACTGTCAACCCTTTAAAAAGAGAGAAACAGTTTACCTTTTGTTACCTTATGCACAGATATATACATAAAAAGCACTAGCTAAGAATCTCTGGTGCTTTTTATGACTATGGTCTTATGACTATGGTCTTATGACCACGTATTTTGTAGGTCTAAGTGAGAAGATTTTATTTTAGATGCGATCGCACTGCCTTCTCCAACACCTCTGCCATACTCACGCCTTGCTCTTTAGCCACAGACTTAAGCTTAGAAAATAGCTCGTCCGAGATGCCGACCCGATTGCGACGGCGACCGGTGCCGACGACTTGCATCGGTTCGTAGGTTTGGCTGAACTGACGTAGGTTGTCGAAGCCGTAGCGATCGCAAAAATTACCAAAGCTTTCGCCCTCGTTGCGATTTTGCTTAAAGCAAGCGAACAGCGGCTCCAATTCCTTCTCTAAATTGTCTTCGTGCAGCTTGTCCATGTAAGGGCGCGCCAACCGAACCTGATTGGGCGAGCCGCCTAGCCATAGCTGATAGCTGTTAGGCGATTGACCCACAAAACCAATCTCCGCCATATAAGGCCGCGCGCAGCCATTCGGACATCCCGTCATTCGGGTGGTGAATGTTTCATCTTTGAGTCCTAGCTTGTTGGTTAGCTTGCGACTTCTCTCTAACATGCTGGGGATAACGCGCTCGGACTCGGTTACAGCCAGGCCGCAGGTGGGCAAGGCAGGGCAGGCCATTGCGTAGCGCTCTAGCGAGTCTACTTTGCTGTCGGGCGTGATGCCATCGCGATCTAGAATTGCCTGGATGGCAGGCTTGTCTGCGGGATTGATATCGCAGAGAATGACGCTTTGGTTAGGCGTCACCCGCATGGAAACGTTGAACTTTTCGACAATCTCGCGGAGGGCCGTTTTATTGCGCAGTTTGCCCAAGTTTTGAACGCGGCCATTACGAATGTGAACGCCGACGAATAGTTTGCCGTCGCCCTGCTCGTGCCAGCCTAAGTAGTCTTCAAACTTCCATTCGGGCAGCTCTCTCCACGGCTCTAGCTTTTTGCCATAGCGCTTTTCTACTTCTTCAATAAACTTAGGCAAGCCCCAGCGGTGAACTAAGTACTTCATTCTCGACAGGCGACGGTTAAATCTTTCGCCGTAGTCGCGCTGCGTAAAGACAATGGCCCGCACGAAGTCGTAAACGTCTTCTTTGTCTACATAGCCGAGATGATCGGCAATCCGAACAAAGGTTTCCTCTTTGTTGTGGGTGCGACCCATGCCGCCGCCCGCCATGACGTTAAAGCCTTGCAGCTCGCCGTTGTCGTCGGTGATGACAACCAAGCCCACGTCTTGCGTGTAGATATCAACGGAGTTATCGCCCGGTACCGTGACAGCGCATTTGAACTTGCGCGGCATGTACTGAGTGCCGTAAATAGGTTCAATTTCTTGACCTGGAATGACGCTGCTGTCTTTACCGGTACGCGTCGCGACCACCTTAGGATCTTCTTCGCTCGTGATGACCTTCTCTCCATCTACCCAGACCTCGTAGTAGGCAGGCGTTTGCGGCGTGAGTAAGTCGGCAATGTTGCCTGCGTATTCGCGAGCAAGGATGTATTCAGGCTTATGGGTATAGGGCGCAGGGGGAGCCATCACGTTGCGGTTAAGGTCACCGCAGGCGCCGAGGGTAGACCCCATACTGCGAATGATGTCACCCAAAGTTGCCTTAAGGTTTTTCTTGAGGATGCCGTGAAGTTGAAAAGCTTGGCGCGTGGTGGCCCGCAGGGTATGGTTGCCGTACTTGTCCGAGATGTCGTCTAGTGTGAGGTAGAGCTGCGGGGGAATATAACCACCTGGGCAGCGCAGACGCAGCATCATGGAGTAGGGCTTTTCTTGACCGCGTACTACATCGTCTCGGTTGTATTGCTGGTAGGAGCCGTGGAACTTGAGGATTTGAATTCCGGCTTCGGTGAAGTGCGTGGTGTCTTCTTTTAGCTCGGTGAGCAAAGGTTCGCGCAGGAATTGGCTGCGTTCTTTAATGCCCTCTAGCTTTGAGACTTTTTTCTCGGCTTTGTTCTCTACGGTTTGGGTCTCTACGGTTGGAGTTTGAAGTGGCGTTTGAACCATGAGGATAGGCGTCTGGCGTGATGGATAGTGAAACCCAATACCTTCTATGAATTGCCTTTGGCTGAGACGACATCTTCAAATAGCTTCAGCGCTGGGTATTCGTGAACGTACTGGGCTTGAGTTGGGTTCAAAACGGGTGTTTTGTTTTACTGGCCCGTTTACTGGCCCGTTTTAATGACCGGTAACCCGGTCGGGATAGCGGGGAATATGTAAGAATTCTAGCATTGCGATCGCGGAGCCGGTTTCAGACTTTATGAAAATGACCGATTGCGATCGCATAATTTGATGTTATCCAACCCTGTTCCCTCATGACCGATTCGATGATGTACGCCGAGGAAATGTACATATTCCTCACTCCCGACGCTGTAGAAACGTTTATGACGCCACCAGAACTCGCGACCAAGCTGCAAGCCATCCTCGACAATCACAATGGCCCAATGCCCAGAGAATTACAGAGCTTGGGGTCTAACTCAGCGCGAGCCAATTTTTTGCTAGAAAATCACTGCGATTTTGAAGTAGCCCCTGGCGAATCCGTCCAGTGGTACGCCGTTCGACTAGAAAAATAGCCGCCTGAGTTAGGTGATTTGTAAGGCGCGAGATCCTTATGCGACGACGGCTTTCATTGCCACATCTACCTTTTTATCGGCAGGTTGAGTGACTTCAGCTTCAATTCCAGGGCCAAAGAAATTCTCAATTTTGGCCTGCTTTTCCTGCCATTTCTCAAACGTAACGTAGGGCGAATCGAACTCTAGTACGAGCGTATAAGCGCCGTCCCTTTGCTCTTCGCGTAGCCCAGAAAGTACAGGGCGCTGAGTGTCGTTAGGACTTAGCCCAAGGCGCTCTAGCGTTTCGTCTAGATGAGCCTCTTGCCCATAGCGAAATCGAGTGACATCTTTGCGTAATTGCTCTTGAGTTTGCGTAGCCTGATCGCGCAGCGCTATGACAGCCTCGCTCGTAAGCTGCGTATAAGGCACGGGTTTTAACTCTGCTGCGCGCAGGGCCAGTCCGCCGAGCAAAATCGGGATGCCGTAGAAGAACCCAATTAGGTTTAGCGTGGCATTTTCTTGGGCGTAGGCCACAAAGCCGACGATAGTCAGAACGCCGCCGACGGCGAGAAGGACGGTGCCTAGTGGGATTTTGCGCAGCATGAAGTCGGGTTCTCTGATTCTAAAAGGATAGTGATTTTTGAAAGCTCACATCTGCAAGTCGTCTTTTGCAAACTCGCACTACAGACAGGTGCTGATGACGATCTTATGCAAGTAGACTTTTGGATATAAATTTCAGTGCGGTATAGATGCCGCGACTGATATAGGTATGCTTAACCTATAAAGAAATGTAACTCAGTCGGAGTCCCCTTTTTCGTGGAATTTACAGCCCTCCAAACCAGAATTGACCTCATTCGCACCAAGCGTCAGTCTTTGCTGCGCTTGCTAGAGCAGCCTGGCATTGGCACTTTGCGCATTGATATTAACCAGGCGCTGGAGGAAATTGACGATTTGCTAGAAGAGTTTGATCGGGCTTTTCCGGCTTAGCGCTGGGTGGGCGACCGCGAAGTGTCAGCATCCGTACTACTCTAGATAGGCAATTTAAGGCACTGCGATAGGCTTGCGATTAGTCATGGGTAAGACGTTTTCAGTTGAGATTAACCATCAAGGATCGACGCATACGATTCAGGTGCCGGAGGATCAAACCATATTAGAGACGGCTCATGCAGCGGGAATTGACCTACCCGTTTCTTGTAGCGCCGGGGTTTGTACGACCTGTGCTGCGTTGATCACTGAGGGCAGCGTGAACCAAGCGGATGGCATGGGCGTGAGTACCGATTTGCAGGCAGATGGCTACGCACTGCTCTGTGTGGCCTATCCCACGTCAGATATTAAGCTTGAAACTGAGAAAGAGGATGAGGTTTACAAACGGCAGTTTCCTCAGCCGGGTCAGTAGCCTTTAGCGTTTTGTAGAATGATCGCATGCAGACTAAGCTGATTACGCTTGAGATATCTTTGCAGACGCCGCCCGGACAGCTACGAGCGGCGGTGCCTGGATCCAGTTTGCTGCGATCTGACGCGTTGCGATCGCGCATAGAAACCCAACTCACAGAACAGGGCACCCCTTTGCGCTGGGCCATCACCTCTGTAGATCAAGCCCACCAAACCGCTAAAGTAGAAGCCATCGTTACTACCGTCACATAATTCTTTGAGCGCGCCCAAGTTACATCCGACTGTTAAGCTACATACGACTGTTCTGATTGTGCCAACCGGCGTGGGCGCAGCGATTGGCGGCTATGCGGGAGATGCTTTGCCGGTGGCGAAAGCGGTAGCGCAGGTGAGCGATCGCCTAATTACGCATCCGAATGTGCTAAACGGGGCGCAGCTCTACTGGCCGATGGACAATGCCTACTATGTTGAAGGCTATGGACTAGACCAGTTTGCAGCGGGGAACTGGCAGCTCCAGCCCGTGCATCAAAATTCGATTGGGCTGGTGATTGATCAGGCCGTAGAAGCTGATTTGCGCTGGCGACATTTACAAGCGGCAGATGCGGCGAGTGCCACCATGGGGCTGGACATTCGCGCTCATATAACGACCGATCTGCCGTTGGGCATAACGCTGAAAACGACTGATTCTGGCGCTTCTTGGGGGACGCTGGAAAATCCGGGAAGCTTGCTGCGGGCGGCGGAGCGGCTGATTGCGGAAGCGCAGGTGCGGGCGATCGCCGTCATTGCTCGTTTTCCAGATGACGAAGATTCTCCTGAGCTAAAAGCCTACCGGCAGGGCAAAGGCGTGGATCCGCTCGCGGGCGTTGAGGCGGTGATTAGTCATTTAGTGGTGCGCACCTTTAAGCTTCCCTGCGCTCATGCGCCTGCGCTTTTGCCTTTGCCATTAGACCCCCATATTTCGCCTCGTTCGGCGGCAGAAGAGATTGGCTACACCTTTTTGCCTTGCGTCTTAGCGGGGCTTAGTCGTGCGCCTCAGTTTGTTTGGAATGACGATGCTGTGACGGCTGAAACGATTCGTTCTAGCCAGGTAGATGCGGTGATTGTTCCGGCTTCTGCGTTTGGCGGCGGTGCGGTGATGAGCTTGGCTCCGATGCTGAACCGGCGAGGTGGTCAGGTGATTGCGGTGGGCGAGAATGCGACGACGATGGCGGTGCGAGCGGCAGATTTGGGAATTCGAGCGATCGCCGTCGAAACCTATTTAGAGGCCGTAGGGGCGATCGCGGCTTATCGAGCAGGGGTGGTGCCGGAGGCTTTGCGAGCGGGCGATCGCCGCATGATCGGTCTAGATTGATCTAGTCGCGATGAGCTAGTCGTGAAAGCCGGAAATCTCTGCCTTTTTCGGTGCGGTTGTCCATTCACATAGCTGTCTATACTATTACTAGCTGATATGACGATGCAAAAAACTGGCGAAAGCAAGCTGTTCTAATCGCTCGAAGTTAGGCTAGGTTTATCTACATAAGCTTTTATTCATTTACGCAGATCTGAGGAAGAAAGACATGGGATTGTTTGATCGCGTTAGCCGGGTGGTGCGCTCTAATCTAAACGCAGCGGTAAGTTCTGCGGAAGATCCTGGAAAAATCCTGGATCAAGCGATTATGGACATGCAGGAAGATCTGGTACAGATGCGTCAAGCTGTGGCCGGGGCGATCGCCTCTCAAAATCGCGTGCGGGTGCAGGCTGAAAAGGCGCGCACAGGTGCAACTCAGTGGCAGCAAAGAGCGCAGCTAGCCTTGCAAAAAGGCGACGAGAATTTGGCTCGCGAAGCGCTAGTCAGAAAAAAAACTCAGGCTGAAACAGCGGCGACATTACAGGCTCAGCTCGATCAGCAGGTGGGAACAGTCGATGCGTTAAAGCGGCAGCTCATTGCCCTAGAGAGCAAAATTTCTGAGGCGAAGACTAAGAAGGACATGCTCAAGGCCAGAGCCAGCGCGGCGAAGGCGAACGAGCAGCTCCAAAACAGCGTCAGCAGCCTGAGCACGAGCAGCGCTATGGGCGCGTTTGAGCGGATGGAAGAGAAAGTTCTGCAAATGGAAGCCACAGGCGCAGCAGCGGCTGAACTCGCGGGCGCTAACTTGGAGAGTCAGTTCGCACAGCTAGAGTCGGGTAGCGACGTGGACTACGAGCTAGAGGCGATGAAGCAAAGTATGCTGGGCGGCTCTACGGCAGCTCCAGAAGCTTTGCCTCCGGGTAAGGAGCAGACTCCTGAGGTGAAGGACAAGGCGGTAGATGCTGAGCTAGAAGATTTGAGGAAGGAGCTAGATAGTCTGTAGCCATCTAACCTTTATTTTTTCGATTCCCCTGCCTGAATGAATGTTCAGGTGGGGGATGCTACTTTTAAACTGTCAATGGCCCCTTCTTTTTACTGACTATGCAAATTGCCGATCGCTTAGCACCCCTGCAAACCAATGTTTTTGCCGATATGGATCGGGCAAAGGCGAAGGCGATCGCCAACGGCAAATCGTTAATTGATCTCTCACTAGGGTCGTCCGATTTGCCGACGCCGCCCCATGTGCTAGACGCGATCGCCAAAGCGCTGAACGATCCTGAAACTCACGGCTACGCGCTGTTTACTAGCACCCAAGATTTTAGAATTGCGGCGGCAAAGTGGTACGAGCAAAAGTTTGGGATCGCCGTTGATCCCGAAACCGAGGTGATGCCGCTCATTGGTTCGCAGGAGGGGACGGCGCATTTGCCCTTGGCGGTGATGAATCCGGGCGATGTGGCGCTGCTGTTAGACCCTGGCTATCCTTCGCATGTGGGCGGCGTATATTTGGCGGGCGGCGAGATTTATCCCATGCCCATATTGGCAGAGAATGACTTTTTGCCGATATTTAGAGACATTCCAGATGCAGTGGTAGAAAAAGCCACCATGATGGTGCTGAACTATCCGCACAACCCGACGACAGCGATCGCCTCGCTATCCTTTTTTCAAGAAGCGGTGGCTTTTTGTCAGCAGCACAACATTGCGTTAGTGCATGATTTTCCTTACGCCGACTTGTACTTTGAAACCGACCCTGTGCCCTCAGTGCTTCAGGCCGACCCGGAAAAATCTGTTTCGATTGAGTTTTTCTCGCTGTCAAAGTCTTATAACATGGGTGGCTTTCGGGTGGCCTATGCCATTGGCAACGCACAGCTCATCAAAGCCTTGCGGCAGGTAAAAGCGACCGTAGATTTTAATCAGTATCGAGGCATTTTAAGCGGAGCGATCGCGGCGTTAGATGGCCCCCAAGACTGCGTATCGGATATGGTCAGCACGTTTGCGAGTCGGCGAAACACGGCAGTCTCAGCGCTGCGATCAATTGGCTGGCCGGTTTCTACGCCCTTGTCCACCATGTATATTTGGGCGAAGCTGCCCGCCAATTTGCCTAACGACTGGGCGAATCACTCTGTTGATTTTTGCCGCGAGCTGGTTGCCGCGACTGGGGTCGCCCTGTCACCCGGCAGAGGATTTGGGTTGTCGGGGGAGGGCTATGTTCGCTTTGCACTGGTGCAGCCACCAGCCGTAATTGAAGCGGCTATTCAGAAAATAGGAAAATTTTGCCTGTAAAAAGGCTTGAGATTCTGTAAAAACACCCAGCACCAGTTCTTACCCCATCTTTGGCGCTCTAAAAAAACTATTGGAGAGCAGCGATCGCTAACCTATCGGCTGATCCTTGGGAGATCTCCTTTCCTGCTGATCGAGAAAGTCCTCTACCATTTCGTTTAGATTTTGGACGGAGACACCGACTTCTACAACGGCCGCCTCTAGCCGATTTGAGACGATTGCCATGGACTGAAGATCGCTAAGGATTTGGCTGATTGACGCTTGATACTGACGCTCAAATTCTTTGGTATTCACGGGGGGTACGTAGTTGAAAAGTAATCGATATTCAGGCTGAGCGTTGGTTAAGCAGCTCATTGCTACCTATTTTATCGGCTAGGTCTTGCGGCCATAGTCGTAGAAGTAGATATCATCTCTATCTTCGTGTATTTACCGTGTATTTACTGAGAGCGTACTGACTTGCCTACCGAATCTTTGCGATCGCGCCACTTTCTTTAAAGGCACATTGTTGGGCCTATCGTTTAGCTTGTGGTTTCGTCCGTCGTTTAGCTCGTCGTTTGGCCTGTTTGTTTAGCCTGCGATTCCGGCACGAGTCTGACGTAAGTAAAAAAATTGTTTAGAAAGATCGAGGCGATGTCTGATACTTCGGCTTAGAATAGTCATTACGCCTATTGCGCCGTACGAGCCGTCCCCGTGATGGCTGCTTCTTTCATCCCCCTTTGTCTGTGTCTACGTCTGCTGCCGAAAAAACGTTGCTAAAAGACCCTGAGCGCCTAGCGGCTCGGCTAAAGGAGATTCCCCAGGAACCGGGCGTCTACTTTATGAAAGACGAGACTGACCATATTCTCTACATTGGTAAGTCTAAAAGTCTGCGGAACCGCGTCCGGTCTTATTTTCGAGATGGCGCGCATCATCACACGCCGCGAATTGGCACGATGGTGCGAAAAGTTGCAGAAATTGAGTTTATTGTTACCGATACCGAAGCTGAGGCGCTGGCGCTAGAGGCAAATTTAATCAAGCAGCATCAGCCGCATTTTAATGTGCTGCTCAAAGACGATAAAAAATATCCCTATCTTTGCATTACCTGGGGCGAGGATTATCCCCGTATTTTTATCACCCGCAAGCGGCGTAAAGATGCTAAAAGTCGCTACTACGGGCCTTATGTCGATACTGGGCTGCTGCGACGGACGCTGCAAATTGCCAAACGAATTTTTCCACTACGGCAGCGCCGACAGCCTTTGTTTAAGGACAGACCCTGCCTAAACTATTCGATTGGGCAATGTCCTGGTGTCTGCCAGGCGTTGATTACCCCGGAGGACTATCACAAGGTGGTGCAGCGGGTGGCGATGGTGTTTCAAGGGCGATCGCAGGAGCTAATTGAGATTCTCACGGCGCAAATGCACAAGGCAGCTGAGGAGATGAACTTTGAAAAAGCGGCGATGATTCGCGACCAGCTCAAGGGCCTCGATACGCTGAATGCAAACCAGAAGGTGGCGCTGCCGGATGGCTCTATTTCTAGAGATGCGATCGCCCTTTCCGCCGACGATGAGCATTCCTGCGTACAGCTCTTTCAAATTCGTGCGGGCCGCTTGGTCGGACGTTTGGGCTTTGTCGCCGACACTCAGTCGGGAACGCCAGGCGAGATTTTGCAGCGGGTGCTAGAAGAGCATTACCGCAGGGTCGATCCGGTTGAAATTCCATCTGAGGTGCTGGTGCAGCATGCTCTGCCAGAAGCCGACATGCTGGCGGAGTTTTTGACCGTACAGAAAACGCGCAAGGTGGCGATTGAAGTTCCGCAGCGACAGATGAAAGCTGAGCTAGTGGAGATGGTGGAGCGGAATGCTCAACACGAGCTGGCGCGGACACAGCGGTTTGCCGATCGCAATAATCAGGCGATGCAGGATCTCGCAGAGCTGGCCGATTTGCCGGGGCCGCCCAAGCGAATTGAGGGCTATGACATCTCGCATGTTCAAGGTTCAGACGCCGTTGCTTCTCAGGTGGTGTTTGTGGACGGATTGCCTGCCAAGCAGCACTATCGCACTTACAAGATTAAGAACCCAACGGTTACAAGCGGCCACTCAGACGACTTTGCGAGTATGGCTGAGGTGATTCGGCGGCGTTTTCGGCGGTATGCAGAAGATCCTAATCTGCAGCGACTGGGAAATCCCGACTGGCCTGATTTGGTGATGATTGACGGCGGCAAAGGCCAGCTATCGGCAGTAGTAGCAGAGCTAGAAGATATGAATCTGCTGAGCGAGCTGAATGTGGTGAGCTTAGCTAAAAGGCTCGAAGAAGTCTTTACGCCTGGGGCCAAGCAGTCTTTGGAGACTCAGCCGGATCAGCCAGGAATTTTACTGCTGCGGCGCTTGCGGGATGAGGCTCACCGATTTGCGGTTGGGTTCCATCGGAAAAAAAGGACGGAGCGGATGCGGCGATCGCGCTTAGAAGACATCCCTGGACTGGGCCACCACCGCCGCAAGCAGCTTCTCGGAGAGTTTCGCTCTATCGACTACATTCGCGAAGCCTCGCCTCAGCAGCTAGCCACAGTTGACGGCATCGGCCCTATGCTGGCGCAGCAAATATATAGCTACTTTCATCCTTCGGCATCGGCTGAAGTGGCAGAAGCGGTCAAAGCTACAGAGCCTGAAAAGACCTCAGCCTAGATCCTAAATTAGGATCCTAAATCTTCTGAAGCAACGTGCTCATCAGACCTTTGGATAGCGACTGGCTCAAATTGATGATAGCGATCGCAGTTTTTAACTTAATGACTTTATCTTCTAAGTCAAAAACCGCTGATTAAATTGATGCGTGAAAGATGTGTTGGCGAATACAAAAGAGAAAGTTTGTAATAAAAAACAGGCCCTTCTCACTATTTATTTTGTGTCTTTATGTGTTTTCTCCTAACTTGATGGTTACAACTCAATTGATTAACGACGTCAAATATAAATTAAAGCTTAATTTGTGTCCTGTTTCTGAGGATAGAAAACCGATAAAAGGCCGTATTTCCCTGTGTATAAAAGCTCAATTCCCTTGTGGGAAGGGCAGTGTGGGAAAGTGGGGATCGCTCTTTTGATGGGCGATCCCCACTTTT
>JBBSOB010000017.1:0-31071 GCA_038260205.1 Phormidesmidales cyanobacterium | reverse complement strand
GTTTGTTTGTTTTTTTTTTTCGCCCCGGGGGGTTTTTGTGTTTTTTTCCTTATTTTTTTACATATTTTTTTACTTTGATTAAAATTTTAATGTTTATCCCCAAACAACTACTCGATAAACACGACTCGCTAAAAACAACGAGTTAGAAAACGACGAGTTAGAGGTGATTAGCTAGCACCTGACAGCAGCATAAGTTTAAAAAACGTAGATTTAAGCCTAGAGGTGGGTAATGGCGATTAAAGAAGACGTGTATTACGAAGGTGGCCCTCATATTGGAGAGCTGCTTTTTAATATCCTGCTGGCCTTTACTTTGGTCGGTATTCCGCTAGCGGTGGGCGCTTTTGTGCGGGCGCTGTGGCTGCGCTATCGCATTACCGACCGGCGTATTTCGATTACGGGTGGCTGGATGGGGCGCGATCGCACCGACATCATCTATTCCGAAATCGCCAAAGTAGTAACCGTACCGCGCGGACTAGGCACCTGGGGTGACATGGTGATTACGCTCAAAGACGGCAGTCGCATCGAAATGCGAGCAGTGCCCAAGTTTAGAGAGCTATTCGATTTTGTCACGGGTAAAATTTCGCCGCAGGCTAAAGTGGCCAGTGGTGCGGCTGGTGCAGTCTAGGCTACTGAGTAAATCTTTTTTCCAATAGGTTGGGTAAACCGAAACGCCGTCTCTGTTTGTGCCTGCGTAAAATCGCCGATTGGGTAAATAAATCGGCTCGTCCTACACCAACACTGTCAATATTCAGATAAATTAAAGTCAACGGCCCGATTAGAAATATCTAAAGGTCTCCAAACTCCAGACATCCAAACAAGACAGACAGCATCTCAGACAACAGCACACTAGACACAGACCTACTTCAAGAGCGCGCGCATGGACTTCGGTATCGGCTTTCTTTCGAACAATGTAATGCTGCCAATCCTAGATTTTTTCTACGGGATTGTGCCTAGCTACGGGTTGGCAATTGTCGCCCTCACCTTGGTCATTCGCTTTGCACTGTATCCGCTCAACGCGGGTTCTATTCGCAATATGCGCAAGATGAAGGTGGCCAACCCAATCATGCAAAAACGCATGGCTGAGGCAAAAGAGCGCTATAAAGACGATCCGGTCAAGCAGCAAGAGGAAATTAAAGGGCTTTACTCTGAGTTCGGTAATCCGCTCGCGGGCTGTTTTCCGGTCATCTTACAAATGCCCATTCTGTTTGCGCTGTTTGCCACGCTGCGAGGATCGCCGTTTGCAAATACAAATCTGCCGGTGAACCTGGAAATTGTGCCTCAAGCGGCCATTGAGCAGATAGAGCAATCTCCTCTCATCACTAAGCCAAACAACGTCTTTGTGGCCGATGGCGAGCATTTTCGGGTGGGCGCTGTGGTGCATAGCGGCCCCAAGATTGGCGTTGGCGACACGACTAAAATTGAGCTGCGCTCTGTAGACGATAAGTCTTTGGACGAGCTAAGAGAAGAGTACCGGGAAGAAGGCGTCGATATTACGCCGATATGGAATGTAACTAAGGGCAGTGAGCTGGTTGAAGTGCAGCCAGATGGCACGATTAAAGCGCTGGCTCCTGGTGATGTGACGATTCAGGCAGAGGTGCCGGGTCTAGCGGCTGACAAGGGCTTTTTGTTTATTGAGAAGCTAGGCCGCATTGGCGTGACGGGCGAGAACGGCGAAATCCACTGGGATATTCTCGGCATGATCGTGTTTTTTGGTCTGAGTCTGTACGTGAGTCAGCAGGTGACAAACGGGGGCACAGCGGCGGGCGATACTAGTAACGATCAGCAGCAGGCGATCGCCAAATTTACGCCCATTATCTTCTCTGGAATGTTTTTATTCTTCCCACTGCCTGCCGGTGTGTTGATGTACATGGTGATTGCCAACATCTTTCAGACGGTGCAGTCTTTTATTCTGTATCGAGAGCCGATGCCAGAGAACTTGCAAAAGCTGGTAGACGAGCAGGAAAGAAAGGCCAAAGTGAAGTCGGGCGATCGCGGTTCTCTAGCGTTTGAGCCGGGCGGCAGCAAAAAAGCGGCCAAGACCGTAGATGTGAAAGCGACAACGGTAAAAAGCAAAAGTACAAACAGCAAATCGGCAAATAATAAGCCCGGCTCAAAGAAAAAGGTTTCTAAGAAAAAAGGCTAACTGCGCGGCCCCTGCTGCCAAAAGAGCCTAGCTCCTTTGTTAATTCAACAGCAGCCTGACTCCTTTGTGATTGAACAAGGGAGTCTTTTTTGTTTTTTAAGATCGTTTTCAGGCTGTCTGGGTGTGTTTGGGTCGTTTATGAATAGGAAAAAGGCTTAATACTCGCGCTATGAATGCAGCCGGGTTGATATTATGAATAGCGAACGTCGGATGCACCGCTTTGAAGCAGAGGTGGCGTCTTCCCGTAGTGATGCCCTTGGGGCTATACGCACGTTTGCGAGTTACTTTGCCCGGAGTTAGAAATCAGTAAATGAGCAATCCTATAGAAGAAGGCGTTAGCTGGCTGACCAAGTTGCTATCGCTTCAGGGCATGAACGCCGAAGTGAAGAGCGAAGAGCGCAACGGGGATCTAGGCGATGACAGCTACTGGCTCACGATTGCGACAGATTCACTGTCGGAGGATCAAGTAAAGGCGCTGATTGGAGACCGCGGCCAGGTACTTGATTCTATGCAGTATTTGGCTAACGCGACGCTTAATATGGGCAGAGCCGAAGATCAGCAGCATGCTTACACGCTAGAGATTTCGGGCTATCGGCAGCAGCGGCAGGGCGAGCTAAAGACGATGGCAGATGAGGCCGCAGCGCAAGTGAAGGACAGCGGCGAGGAATATGAGATGAAAGGACTGTCTGCGGCGGAAAGGCGGCAGTTGCACGGACTGCTCGGTGAGTATGAGGGGTTGGAAACCTTTAGTCGGGGTAGAGAACCCGAGCGGCACTTGGTGGTTAAGCTGGCCGGTAATGAGACTGGTAATGACATCGGTAATGAAACCGGTAATGACAGCGCTGAAGAGACCGCTAGTGACGACGAGGAGTAAATGACGTTAGCGGCTCTAAATTGTCGGGAGCGAACTTTTAGAACTTAACGCCAGACGGTAAATCCACTCTAGATAACCAAAGATATCTTTGCAGACGATGAGAGCTATCCACATTCCGCAGCTGCTAAACGCGCCCAATAAGACTATTGCCATCGAGGTTAACCAGCATCTGAATGGTCTAGACACCCTGACGGCGGTTAAGGGTGAGATGAGCGTGACCCATCAGGGGACGTTTTTGGACGTGAAGGGTCAGGCGGGGGCGATTATGACGTTGGAGTGCGATCGCTGCTTGCAGAGCTACAACACCCGCGTACAGGTTGACACCACTGAACTGGTGTGGCTAGAAGAGGCATCCCCAGACGAGGTGATAGAAAAAGAGGTGGATTTAGAAGATCTCATAGAGTCGGTTTCGCCTAATGGGCATTTCAATCCGGAGGAGTGGCTTTACGAGCAGATGTGTTTGGCCATTCCGCAGAAGCAAATTTGCAGCGCAGACTGCGAAGGCATTGCCTTTAAAAATCCTGAGCCGAGCGCTGATGAGCCAGTAGACCATCGCTGGGCGGCGCTGTCTTCTCTCAAGCAGCAGTTGGCCGAGTAGATGCTTTGTAGCAGACTGAGCCTACGCCCTAGCTAAAGGATTATCATCTGTAGGTAGCGGGCAATGGATGTTTGTTCGCGGCATACAAAAAATGTTGGGCGGGTAGTTGAGATGCGTTTTAGTGAAGAGCTGAGTTTGTTAGTGCGATCGCGCTATCCACTCATCTACATTTCTACCCGCGAAGAAGAACGGGCCGAAAGTGCGATCGCTCAGTGTGCCGAAGACATCGGCGGCAGTCGCACCGTCTATACCTGGGACTATGTAGACGGCTACCAGGGCAACCTCAATGACCAGGGTTTTGGCCGACGCAATCCGCTCCAGGCGCTAGAGCTAATCGAAAAACTGCCCGCTAGCGCTGCGGCGCTCTTTGTACTGCGAGACTATCACCGCTTTTTAGAAGATATTGCCATCTCTCGCAAGCTACGCAACCTGCTCAAGCTACTCAAGTCTCAGCCCAAAAACATTATTATTCTCTCGACTCAGCTCACCGTGCCAGACGAGCTGAGCAATATTGTGACGCTGCTAGAATTTCCACTGCCAGACGTGAATGAAATTCGCGCTGAGGTAGAGAATATTCTGGGCGCAACGGGCAGCGTTTTGTCCGCCTCAGAAGTCAGCGAGCTGGTGCGCTCTTGTCAGGGTCTGCCCATGGAGCGCATTCGCCGAGTGCTCGCTAGAGGAATTGCGGCGCACGGCACTTTCGAGCCAAGCGACATTGACCTAATTTTGGAAGAAAAGCAGCAGACCATTCGCCAAACGCAGATTTTAGAGTTTTACCCGGCGAGCGAAAGAATCTCGGACATTGGCGGGCTAGATAACCTCAAGGACTGGCTGCTGAAAAGAGGGAGCGCTTTTTCTGAAAAGGCGCGTCAGTATGGGTTGCCGCATCCGCGCGGACTGATGCTAGTAGGCATCCAGGGCACAGGGAAGTCTTTGACGGCCAAGGCGATCGCCCACCACTGGCATCTGCCCTTGCTCCGATTAGATGTAGGCCGACTCTTTGGCGGCTTAGTCGGCGAGTCAGAGTCTCGAACGCGCCAGATGATTCAGCTAGCAGAAGCCTTAGCACCTTGCATTCTATGGATTGACGAAATCGACAAGGCATTTGCGGGCTTTGACGGGCGCGGCGACTCTGGGACAACAAGCCGCGTATTTGGCACCTTTATCACCTGGCTAGCTGAAAAATCTTCGCCGGTATTTGTGGTGGCAACGGCTAATAACATTCAGTCTTTACCGCCCGAAATGCTGCGGCGCGGCCGCTTCGACGAAATCTTTTTTGTGGGTTTGCCCACCCAAGAAGAAAGAGAAGCCATTTTCTCGGTGCATCTTTCTCGGCTGAGACCTCATAACCTATCGGCTTATGACCTCAACCGGCTGGCCTACGAAACGCCAGACTTTTCGGGGGCAGAAATAGAGCAGTCGCTAATTGAGGCGATGCACATTGGCTTTAGCCAAAACCGCGACTTTACCAACGAAGATGTGTTGGAAGCGGTGAGTCAGATTATCCCGCTGGCTAGAACCGCACAGCAGCAAATTGAGGCGTTGCAGGACTGGGCGGCGGCGGGCAAGGCGCGGATGGCATCGCGGGCAGGATCTTTGAGCGATCGCCTCAATCAGCAGCGAAAAATCTCCGAGGGCTAGTCCTAAGCGACAAACACCCCCCAAATCCTTTACCTATTTCACGCTTCACGCTATAACCATAGGGCTTCCGCATCTTTAGCGCCTGTCATGGTAATGAAAAACTTTCTCCTCGGCCTCAGCAAGTTTGTACTTGGCATCATTTTAGCGATGCTCATTATGTCGATTGCGGGTCTAGCGATGGCAAGATTTTTTATGACTCGCATGGTCGAGCTGCCCGAGCGCCCAACCTACGAAAACGACCTGCCCGAAGCCGACCGCCCCAAGCCGACCGCACCCGCCCCAGAGGCCGAAGGAGATGCGCCGAAAGCTGCCGCTAGCGAGTCTGAAAAACCTGAAGAAAAACCCAAGGACGAAGAAGATGCGCTGCAAGCAGGCGAATATAAAGCGACGGTTAATCAGCCGGTCGGTCTGATTTTGCGTGAGGGGCCAGGGGCAGACTACGGCGAGGTTGGCGGACTTGCCTATCAGCAAAGCATCGTGGTGGTGGCCGAAGACAGCGGCTGGCTTAAGGTAAAGCTCAGTAATGGCCAAATCGGCTGGGTTAAAGACGGCAACGTCAGCCGAGAGTAGTGGGGGCATCGCGGGATTGAGCCTTGCATTTGCCAAGACATGCCTTCATTTACTAAGACATTAAGAAAAGCTGTCTGGCATAACGGTTCGTTACAGAACGGCGATGGCTAAGCCCGAAAGCCGACTAAAGGCGCGATACTCAATTGAGCGCTCATTAGTTTTAGGCTGAGCATAGTCGGCCAAAGGTGTTATGTATAACAACAATTCTAAGGACTGGTTGAATTCTTTGGTCGTTGCCGGACTAGGCGCTGGCGTAATGACATCTTTTGCAGTGGGTCAGGGGCAAAATCCTATTTTGGCTTTAGGGATTACGGTGATCGCAGCTCTCACGGCCATTACCATAGATGGCTTGCTATAAGCTTTAACGAAGGTTCTATCAAGAATCGGCTAGGACTCCGCCTATAGCGAAGCTTAGGGGATGGTGTAAGCCGAGTGAGTCGAGAAGTATCGTATCTTTAAGCCATGATGAAATCGAACGAAAAGATGACGACGAGACGAACAATCTTGAGACTTCCTCTTGGAACCTTTATACAGCAACGCACCCAGCCTGATATCATAACAGTGGGACTAATACATAACCCCGGTAGGCAACAAGATGGGTTGAGCGAGCAGCCGAGCGAGCAATAGCTACCCTGAGTCGATCCTGCGAAGCGGAAAAGGCAATGATTTCGATTCATCCTGGACGCACCCTCTAAACAACTGAATACTTTTTAATCCAAAGTCGCGGGCGGACAGACTGAGACTAAAAACGGACGACGGAGAGTGTGTTAGTCATTTCGATGCAGTACCCGTTGATGCGTCAACTTGATGCGTCAACCCCATTCAGCGACCTCTTAGGAGGCGTGGTGAAGAATCTCCGACGTATACCCGTAGGGTTAGGGGGGAGAATGTCAACTTAACGCTGAGTATCTAGATACTCAGCATCTGGAAGCACAGCAGAGTAGCGCAATTCAAACTTAGCCCAAATCCTGTGAGATAAAAATGATCGCGGTCTGTCTCTAGAAAAACCGTGATCTGTCTCTAGAAATTTGAATAGGGATGCCAGAACTAAGAAATCTCGCTAAAGTAATACGCATCTCTAGAAGTGTGATGCAAGTGAATTCGAGAATGCTAGGCCGCTCAGACGTAAAGGTCTCTCCCGTGATTATGGGAACTTGGCAAGCGGGGAAGACAGGCTGGGTAGGGATCGAAGATGATGAAGTCGTTGATGCGATTAGAGCTGCCTACGATGCAGGCATTACGACGGTTGATACGGCTGAAGTCTATGGCGACGGCTATTCAGAGAAGTTGGTGGCCAAGGCACTGAGCGATGTGCGAGATAGCGCCACCTATGCCACCAAAGCGTTTGCGAACCACCTTAGCGCCGATAAGCTAGCTGAAGCCTGTGAAAATTCTCTGAAGCGGCTAGAGACTGATCGAATTGATCTCTATCAAATTCATTGGCCAGCCGGATCGTTCAAGACTGAGAAGGTGCCGATTGAGGAGACGATGGGCGCGTTAGTAAAGCTGAAGGAACAGGGGAAAATTCGAGCGATTGGGGTTTCTAATTTTTCTCGGGCGCAGCTAGAGGAGGCCTTGAAATATGGGCGCATAGACAGCATTCAGCCACCCTACTCGCTGTTTTGGCGGCAGGTAGAGCAAGAGATTATGCCTTTTTGCGAACAGGAAAACATCTCTATTCTTGCTTATTCTTCACTGGCACAAGGATTGCTGACCGGTAAGTTTGGCCCAGAGCAAAAATTTCCGGCGGACGATGTTCGTAGCCAGAATAAGCTGTTTGAAGGAGACATTTATCAGTCGGCGCAGAAAGCGATCGCTCAATTACGGCCTATTGCCGAAAAATACAAGACGAGTTTGGGTTGTTTGGCGATCGCCTGGCTAACTTCTCGACCTCAAACCTGTGCCATTGTCGGCGCACGAAACGCTCAGCAAGCCAAAGAAAATGCTAAGGCTGTCGCCCTCGATATTTCGCAGGCGGATTTGGACGAAATAGACAAAATTGGCCGCCGCGTTACCGACCAGCTAGACGAAAACCCGGTGATGTGGAACTTTAAGAACCTATAAAATGAAAACCTACAGAATCAGCGGACTCTTTCGGTGGTTAGAGCACAGCGGTTCAGAACTCGGCTAATGTATGAGCTATACAGCTTTGCGGTTTTCTTATGGAAGGTTCTTTACCCCCGGTCGAACAGTCTAGTCAGTCATCTGACGAGCCGCTGCTGAAGACGCCTCAGATCAAGACACCTCAGATCAAGACGCCTCACGAGATCGCGCAGATTGAGGCGCATACAGGCAAAGACATTGGGGGCGGCCCGCCGGTCATTGAGTATTGGGCGAAAAATACGCTGTCTGCGAAAGGGCCAGAAGTTTGGAAAACGCTGTTGCATAAAAGCGCTTGCCTATCTTGTGCGTGGGGAACAGGAGGCCAAAAGGGCGGTTTTACCAACGAGGAAGGCGAGAAGCTACAGCGCTGCATGAAAAGCATGGAAGCGATCGTTGCCGAATTGCAGCCAGCGATCGCGCCGCATTTTTTTGAAACACACCGTATCGAAGACCTTCAGCAGCTTAGCTCTATGGAAGCAGATAAGCTGGGCCGTCTGAGCTTTCCAGCCATTCTGCGAGAAGGAAGTTCTTACTACGAGCGCATTACCTGGGAAGCCGCCTACGATCTTTTAGAAACGGCCTTTCATCAGCCGCCTGAGCGAGTCGCCTCCTACAGCTCCGGCCGATCTTCTAACGAGGCGGCTTATCTGTTGCAGTTGATGATGCGGATGCTGGGGTCAAATAATTTGGCCGACTGCTCGGACTTGTGTCATCGCCCCTCAACCACGGGGCTAAGTGCGATGTTTGGCTCGGGCACTTCTACAGTGAGTTTAGAGAGCTTGAAGCAAGCAGACTGTGTGGTGTTAGCAGGATCTCATGCTTCTGCAAATCATCCTCGATTGATGAATGAGCTGATTAAGCTGCGCGATCGCGGTGGCACCGTCATTGTCATCAATCCAGTGCGAGAAATTGGTTTAGTAAAGTACGGCTCGCCCGCTTTTCCGGTGAAATCGCTTGTTCCGGGTAGCGATATTGCCAATCTGTTCCTTCAGCCAATTCCCGGCAGCGACTTAGCGCTATTCGTAGGCATTCAAAAGTCTTTGATTGAAAGAGATTTAATTGATAGAGACTTTTTAGCGGCGCACACAGAAGACTGGGAAGCCATTATCGAACAGGCTAAAAATACAGACTGGGAAACTATTACCACAACCTGCGGAATTCCTAAAGCAGATATAGCATCAGCTGCGACTCTCATTAGCCAGTCTGAGAGAACTGTTTTTGCCTGGGCGATGGGAATTACGCATCAGGTCAATGGCACCGACAACGTTTGCGCGATTGCGAATACGGCGCTGCTAACGGGCAACGTCGGCAAAATGGGGGCAGGCGTAATGCCGATTCGCGGCCACTCTAACGTGCAGGGCTTTGGCTCTATGGGCGTGAAAAATGACATTAAGCCGAAGCTGCGAGAGGCACTAGAGAAAATTGTGGGGCGATCGCTCAACCCCAACCCCGGCTATCATACTCGCGCCCTCATAGAAGCGGCTGACAAAGGCAACGTCGACACGCTCTTTTGCCTGGGTGGAAATCTGTACGCCGCGAATCCTGACCTGACGCAGGCCAAACGGGCCATTGGCAAAATCGACACGGTAGTTTACGTAGCGACCAAGCCTAATCTGGGTCACTTTCACGGCCTCGGACGAAGGAACACGCTGATTTTGCCTGTGTTTAATCGCTTCGAGAATCCGCATAAAACAACCGTCGAGTCGGGCAACAACTTTGTTCGGCTCAACGACGAAGGCAAGTCTCATTTATCTGGGGCAGACCTGATATCTGAAGTGCATCTACTCACAGAACTAGCCCATCGTCTGCATGGAAACTCTCCTATCGACTGGCGAAAACTACAAGATCCTCGCTACGTGCGCGAGCTAATTGCCAAAACTATTTCGGGCTACGAGAAGATTGGGCAGATAGATCAAACCAAAGAAGAGTTTACGATTAGTGGACGAATTTTCAACCAGCCCCAGTTTAAAACCGCCTCGGGCAAAGCCAAAATGCAGCTCACGCCATTACCGGATCTAACGCTGCCAACGCCTGCTGATTTTGGCCAGGACAAAGGCACCGTGTTAGCGCTCATTACCGGGCGCAGCTATCGACAGCACAACACCGTGGTCTATAAAAACGGTGATAAGTACCGGGGAATGCCGCACCGCCAGTGCATCCTTATGCATCCTGAAGATATTGACGCAGGCGGGTTCGCGAACCATCAGCGAGTGACTATTCAAGGCGAAGCGGGCCAGCTCGACAATATTGAAATCATCAGTGGGGCCGTTCGGCGGGGCGCAGCGCTGATGTTTTACCCCGAGGCCAACGTGCTGATGAAAGGGGTTACCGATCCGAAATCTCATACGCCTGCGTACAAGCGCGTACCGGTGCTAGTGTCATAGTCAGCGCTGTTGATAGGCTGTTAATCTGCTGTTGATATACTGTTGAGATGCTGTTGAGATCTAAGGATTCGGGCTACGACGCGCTAACATCCATTCTTTGATTGTTCTCCAGGCAAAGATGCCGCAAACAATCAGACCGCCTGTAGCATAGATGCCGACAGCGGCGGTTATTGACCTATCTAAAAGCGACAGATTTTCTACTTCAGCCGACTCGATAAACTGTAGCTGTAGTTGATCTGAACCAAAAATCGTGACGATGAAAATAGGTAATAGCAAGCAGCTATTGTGAAAAGCATGAAGCAGAAAGGCCCAAATAAAGCCATAGCGCAGACGCACAAATCCCAAAAGCAAGCCAATAATAATCTGCGGCAAGACTAGCACCGGCAGAAATGGCCACACTTGAGGATCGTAATTGGTGATGTGCACAGCGCCAAACAGTAGCGCTGTGCTGTAAAAGACAGCGTGGGGATATCGGTTGTAGAGGGCTTGAAGTTTCTTTAGCTTTTTGCCTCTTATGCCCAGATAGAGACTGACGAATGCGATCGCTAAAATTCCTGGCCAAAAAGCTCTCGCACTAGTGGGCATACCCATCGCTACCAGCGCAATTAAACAAGCTGACAATACTAAATTTAGGGCAAACGCTCGGAGCGGCAACCGAAAAATACATTCTTCTAGCAGCGGCGCGACGATCACGGTCGCGACTGGGATGTACCAAACGGGCAGTCCTTCTAGGGCGTCTAGCAAGTTGTTACTATCTTGCGCGTCAGGAATTTGACCAATGATGCCAAGTACAGCTAGCAGACTCACTAAATTCACGCTGTAAAGGCGCAAGATAGATTTAATTGCTTTGAGCTTAGCAAGCGCGTTGGGTGGATCGTTGAGGTTGGGCGATCGCAGAAACTGAAAATAGGTGCCGAGCAGACTTTTGGACATAGACAAAGTCACAAGATGGCGTCGCAATGGCGTCGCGGCAAATAGCAGACATCCTTCAGCTATCGGTAACCTGAATAACTTTGACAGAATGACTGCCTGCCATCGGATTGATAGATCGCTTGCCGGTATCTGCTAATGCCTGATAAGCCTTGTCGATGATGAGCTGCGCCTGATTGGTGTGGTAATTACGATCGGCAACCGCGCCGCCAACTTTGACATCTACGGCCACAACAGAATTGTCAGAGAGCTTGAGCGCCTCATCGGTGAGAGCGGCTCGCATGGTTTCACCATATTGCTTGAGGCCAAGTTTATCCATGCCCGTGAGAACGCACATAAACTGCGCGCCGTTGGCGTCTCGGCTATCGCAGTAGAGCCAGGTATCGAGGGTAACGCTGCTGCGAATGGCTTGAGCGATCGCGCTATCCAACAGTGCATTTTGCCGTTCAGTCGTCTCTACCTCGCCCACAGCCATCTGCCGCTTGGCATCAACAATCAGTAGCCCAATCGAGTCAAACTGCGGATTGCCCGGCTGTAGCTTCATTTGCTTAATCAGAGCAGCGAGGGCTTGAGGCAGCGTTTCGGCATTGAGCAGCCCCGTATTGACATCCATCAGGCCCATGGCCAGCAGCAGGTTTTCGTGGCTCTGACGGAGCTGATCGGTATTGCGGGTTTGGTTGGTCAGAGTTTGATCGCGAGAGGTCAATTCCTGTTCTAAATCTGCCGTTTGTCGGGTGAGTCGAGAGATCCGCCAGCCGCGCTTAATCAGTATCGGCATTAGCACCAGCAAGCCAATTAGAACGCCAATGGCTAGCGTGGCAAGCAGCACAACAGCAAGCGATCCCCTAAGTTCAGAGAACAAGAGATTGACGAAAACGGGTTGATTATTTAGAAGCGCAAAGGAGATCGCAATAAAGGCAATCACAATCGCAGCGATAATGAATAGAGGCATGGTGACGGCCAATAAGAGCGGTATGCGAACAGCGCAAAGGCGAGAACTTCTGTAGACTACCGCAGTTAATCCGCAGTTAGCCCCTGCAGTTAGACTATATCGCCAAATATATCGCTGAATAGCCAATATATAGCTGACTTATATAGCTGACTTATATAGCTGACTACAGTTATCTACAGTTACCTACAGGGCGGTAAGCACCTGAGCTAGCAAGTCCGCAGGCACTTTATTCAGGGCGACTTGTTGACCTTCTAGACCCAAATGATTGTAGTGCGATCGCAAATTAGCCACAATTGCCCCAATTCTGATAGCGTAAGCCGGTGAAGTTTCGCTAATGCCCTGAAGCGACTGAATGTAGCTGTAGAGGGACTTCCCCAAACTTTGTTTAACCTCAGCAAGAGAAGTGGCCGTTTCTGCCATTTGGCTATGCACATCACCCAGGCAGTGATAGATGGCCGTGCTGTCCATATGGTTGAGTGCGCCGGAGGTACGGCTAACGTTTAAGGCCGCTTCAAAGGCCGTGACCGAATTCTTTTGGGCCTGCGCTCTTCTAGGCTTTTCCAAGTCGCTAACTTTAGCAAGATCCCAATAGGCGAGTGCCAGGTTGTTGTAAGTGATAGCGCAGGCGGTGGGGTCGGTATCGGGGGTGCGGTAGTTAAGCGCATCGCTATAGGCGGCGATCGCCTGCTTCAAACAGTCCGCTGGATTTTCGTGTTTGGCCAGGCTCCAGTAGGTGATGCCTAAGTTGTTTTGGGCGGCGGCGTACTCTAGCGGTTGGGTGTGGGGTTGGTAGCCAAACAGGGCGTTGCTGTAGGCCGCGATCGCTTTTTGCAAATGGCTTTGTACCTGCTCATAGTGAGACAGCTTCCAGTACACAGAGCCAAGGCTGTTGTGCAAAGTGGCGTACTCTTCAAGATCAGCATCAAGTGAAACCGTAGGCAGAGCCTGAAGATACGCGCTCATGGCTTTGTTGAGATAATCGACCGAGTTTTGATAGGTGGCGAGCATACTGTAAACCGCCCCCATATTGCTATAGAGCTGTCCGATGAGTTCGGACTGATGGGGCCGGAGCCGCGCGAGCGCTTCTTGATACAGCCCAATGCTGTGCGTCATGCTGTCAACGCTTGGCTGCGCGTCCTCTATCTGCTGCGCCTTGAGCCAATAAAGGGTGCCCAAGTCGTTGAGTCCTACGCTCCAGTCCAGGCTCGCTTCGTCCAGATGGTTCAATCCGCTTTCGTAGGCCGCGATCGCCCGCTCAATCACCGCTAAGTCCCGCTCGCCCGCTTCAATTCGCGCTCTATAAGCTCGTCCCTCTGCCAAAGCGTCTGCGGCTACAGGCTGAGCGGCTACAGGCTGAGCGTCTGAACCAGCCGAGGAGGTTAGTGCAGGTGGAGCAAGGCGTTTGGTGCGATCGCTGCTGGCACTTTCTGCCGACCGGTTAATGTGAGCGGACATGCCTTCTATATCAGCATTAGCGCCTTTGGTAACCACCGTAACAATAGACGTTAGTCCGCCCAACGTCGCTAACGAGCGGCGAACGACGGGGCGCTGAGACTGTTCGGCTAGCACCGATCCGCTTTCTAAATCGAGAGGGCGCTGAGTCTCTACGTTTTCGCCGTAAAGTTCTGCTGGCTGGTTTGGTTCGACCTGTTTGGGCAACGGTTCGGCCAAAGCAGAGTCTTCGTCGAATAGGCTAGAGAGATCGTCTTCTTCGGCTGGCACGAATTCCAAAATAGTTGGCGGTGCGGGCTGCTGCGGTACGGATTGCGGTACGGATTGCTGAGATCGCGCTGGAGTCACCAGGGAAATCTCCGCATCTTGCCTAACTGGGGTGGGATCGCTAACAAATTCAAAAACGCCGTTTCGCCAGTTCCAAAAGGTGGGGGCCGACTGCTGAATGGTGCGCAACCAGGGCCAGGGCACCCAGATTAGCAAGCTGGTGTTGAGTCGAGGGAGGAGGGCGTCTACTTTGTCGAGCGATCGCAAAAAATGATTTTGAGTAATAGCTGGCTGGCGAGTCATTTGCTCTATGCCTAGCACCTGAAGCTGAGGCAAAGCACCTTCTGTCAGAGCCATTTGACGTACCCACTGCGCGACCTGCTTGGGCAAATTTCCGTCTTCCGAATCAAATATCAGTCGAGATAGCGATTTCTCCGGCATGACGTGAGCGACATTCAGTCCTTCAACGCTTGCTTCAAACTCATCGAGCTGACTCGGTGCTGTTTGCGTTTGGGCAAGATCGATTTCTAGCTGAGTGGCGAGCTGATTTTGCATGACGACGCTGTCGCACACCGCGATCAGCAACTGCCGCCGCAAATTGAGTCCTAAAGAAGACTTGAGAGACTGGTATGCCTGTTGATTGACGCCGAGGATCTGACGAGATATTGGCTGAGTTGCAATCATGGGAGATGCTAGAGCGAAGGCGAGAAGTGAGGGTCTAGAGACTGTAGGGACGACCAGGAACGCAAAGTCCTAAAACGCTTTTTGCGAAGCGGATGACTGAAACGCTATTTCGAGAACTGGACTGAGGACTGGACTATATAGATCTTTTCTAAGGGCGGCGGCGGGTTCAGGAACTATTTGAGACCCGGCCCGAACTGGTATGCTAAGAGCTTGTATTTTTGGGCGAAAATTGACATAGCACGCCTCTCATAGAACTAATTCTTATAGAACTATGGTTACTATTTCTCGATCCAAGCATCCGTCGTTGACCAAAACCATTCACGCTCCTGGCGATTTGCCGACTCAGCAGGCTCAGCAGGCTCAGCAGGCTCAGCAGGCTCAGCAGGCTCAGCTTATTGTGCTAGCTGGCCCAAGTGGCGTTGGCAAGGGCACTTTGCTAGCGCGGCTATTGCAGGATCATCCGCAGCTAGGGGTGTCTGTTTCGGTGACGACCCGGCAACCTCGCGCCGGTGAGGTCGATGGCGAGCATTATTTCTTTGTGAGTCGCGATCGCTTTAGCGAAATGGTGGAAGACGACGAGCTGCTAGAGTGGGCCGAGTTTGCGGGAAACTGCTACGGCACGCCCAAAGCGCCGATTAAGGCGACACTCGAAAAAGGGCAGTCTGTCGTCTTAGAAATAGAGCTACAAGGCGCTCGCCAGGTGAGAAAGAGCTTTCCGGCCTCTAAACAGGTGTTTGTACTACCGCCAAGCGAAGCGGCGTTGGAAAAGAGAATTCGCAGCCGGGGACAAGACTCTGAGGCGGCTATTACCAAGCGGTTGGCGCAGGCTAAGATAGAGCTAGCAGCGGCTGATGAGTTTGATTTGAAGATTGTGAATGACGATTTTGAGCAGGCAATCGCGCAGCTAGAAATCGCTGTTTTTGGGCCAGCCGGGTAGGAGCTTCCCACGATGCCTTCGCCACATCAACGATTGAATCGTCAGGCATTAATGGGCCTTATCGTTGGGATGGTTGGACTCGCGGCCTGTGTGCCTACGACCAAAACAAAGGCTGAGCCAACCCCAGATCTAGCCCCAAACCTAGCCCAAGATCTAGCTCCAGATCTAGCTCCAGACTCAGCATCCGTTAATTATGAAACTCAGCGCGATCGCCCGACAGGACTCTTAATTGGCTCTAGGGCCGATAGAGTGCCGCCACTACAAGATTGTGGGACGCTAACGACTCAGCTCGCGATGAACGAATGCGCTCAAAAAAATTACGCCCGCGTTGAGGACGAGCGCGACTTTATCTATCAAGCCTGGCAGAAGGTATTGTCTGAGGATGGACAAACGGCCTTAGCCGCCGCAGAGAACGCCTGGACTCAGTTTCGCGATTTAACCTGTGGCTTCGAGCGCGATCAGTTTGCGGGCGGCTCGATTGCCCCTTTCATCTATAGCGGGTGCCTAACGGGCGAAACCATCGCGCGCACCGATGAGCTATATAAGCCCAAGCTAACGCAGACCGCTTACGAATCTGCCGACGGCATCCTTAACGCCGACTATCAGGCGCTTCAAGCTATGCTCTCAGACACGCGCCGTAGCGAACTTATCGCCGCTCAGCTTGCCTGGATTGAGTATCGCGATCGCCACTGTGACTTTGAAGCGAACTACGGCGCGGCAAACACTAAAACAGATCAGTGCAAAGCCCGCCTGAGTGAAAAACGCGCCCGTCAGATTCAAGCCGATATTGAGCAAAATAATATGTAGCGTTGGCGGTAGGCTAATCCTACTAAAGCGCTATAGCGAGCTTCCGGGTTTGGCTCTATAGTTAGGCATCTCGCCCTTTTCAACAGCATCTTCTATGACGCGCCCGCTACAAACGCCTGAGCATATTCGTCTACAAGAACACGATCGCAAGCAAACAGACTGGAAGCGATGGGGGCCTTACTTAAGCGAGCGGCAGTGGGGAACGGTGCGCGAAGATTACAGCGAGCATGGGGATGCCTGGGACTTTTTCCCGCACGATCACGCCCGCTCTAGAGTGTACCGGTGGGGCGAAGACGGTATTTTGGGCATCTGTGACGATCGTCAGCAGCTCTGTTTTGGGCTGTCGATGTGGAATACCCAAGACCCGATTATAAAAGAGAGATTTTTCGGCCTGACGGGCAATGAGGGCAATCACGGCGAGGATGTTAAAGAGTACTATTTTTATTTAGACAGTACGCCGACGCATTCGTATATGAAGGCGCTGTATAAGTATCCGCAGGCGGAATATCCTTACGAGCAGCTAAAGCAAGAAGGGTTGGAACGCGATCGCACCCAGCCAGAGTATGAGCTAATTGATACGGGGATTTTTGAGGGCGATCGCTACTTTGACGTGCAAGTAGAGTACGCCAAGGCCGGTGCCAACGATATTCTCATTCAGATTTCGGTGACAAATCGAGGCCCAGATGCGGCCGATATGCACTTATTGCCGACGCTCTGGTTTCGCAATACCTGGAACTGGGAGAAACCCTCGCTCAAGCCCAGCCTTTCTGCGGGCGCAACCAATGGCAAGGTTTCTGTGATCGCAACCAGCCACCCCGAACTCGGACAGCAGTGGTGCTATTGTCAGACACCTACAGCACCTCCACCGAATCAAGCAGATCAAGCAAATCAAGCAGGCTCTACATCTGGTCGATGGATTTCTCTCAACCAGAATAGCCAGGCCAGCGCGGGTGGTTTGTTGTTCACAGAAAATGAGACAAACAAAGAGAAACTGTTTGGGGTAAAGAACAAGTCCCCTTACGTTAAAGATGCCTTTCATCGCTACCTCATTGAGGGTGAAGGATCGGCCATTAATCCGCAGCAGTTTGGCACTAAATCAGCGGTTCATTATCCCCTACACATCGCCGCAGGCGAAACTCAGGTCATCAAACTACGCCTGAGCGAGGACGGTGCTTTGAGCGATCCGCTAGGGAGCGATTTTGAAAAGACGCTTGCCCTGCGAAAAGAAGAGGCCGACAAGTTTTATCACGCGCTAACGCCCTTCGTTCAAACGGAGGATTTGCGCAACGTGCAGCGCCAAGCTTTTGCTGGCATGATGTGGACAAAGCAGTACTATCTCTACGATGTGAGTACCTGGCTAAAAGGCGATTCTTACACGATTAATCCGCCGCCGAGTCGCCTGCGTGGGCGCAACTACCACTGGCATCATCTAGACAGCCAAGACATTCTCTCAATGCCAGACAACTGGGAATATCCCTGGTTTGCCGCCTGGGATACGGCCTTTCACTGCCTGCCGCTGGCCCTGATCGATCCCACGTTTGCAAAACAACAGCTCGATGTCATGACTCGCGAGTGGTACATGCATCCAAACGGGCAACTGCCAGCCTACGAGTGGGCCTTTAGCGACGTAAATCCGCCGGTTCACGCTTGGGCGACCTGGCGTGTGTATAAAATTGAGGAGAAAATGACGGGGAAGGGCGATCGCCTTTTTCTCGAAAGACTCTTTCAAAAGCTGTTGTTAAACTTTACCTGGTGGGTGAATCGAAAAGACGCCGAAGGCAAAAACGTCTTTGAAGGCGGTTTTTTGGGATTAGATAACATTGGAGTATTCGACCGCAGCCGTCCGTTGCCGACCGGAGGCAGGCTAGAGCAGGCAGACGGCACTGCCTGGATGGCAATGTACTGCTTAGATATGCTTTCGATTGCGCTAGAGCTAGCCCTAGAAAACCCAGTTTACGAAGATATGGCCACCAAATTCTTCGAGCACTTTATCTACATTTCCGAAGCGATGAATGCCACCGGAGAGAACGCGACTCAGCTCTGGGATGAAGAAGACGGCTTCTTTTACGACGTACTGCACTTTCCAGATATGACGCGCTTTCCCATCAAGATTCGCTCGCTAGTTGGCCTGATGCCGCTCTATGCCGTAACGACACTAGAGCCAGAGCTAATGGATCGGTTGCCGGGATTTAAAGAGCGGCTGGAATGGTTCGAGGCAAACCGGCCTAAGCTAGCGCGCAACATGACTTCGGTAGACTCTGGAAATGGTAAAAAACGGCGAATGCTTTCGGTGGTTCGCCCGGATAAACTATGGCGGATTCTGGCAAAAATGCTAAAGCCTCATGAGTTTTTAGCGCCTACGGGCATTCGCGCCCTGTCTCGCTTTCACAAAGACAATCCCTATGTATTTGATGTAGAGGGCAAAGAATATCGCGTAGATTACGAACCGGCAGAGTCGAGCATTGGGCTATTTGGCGGCAACTCCAACTGGCGCGGCCCGGTGTGGTTTCCAACCAATTATCTGTTGATTGAATCTTTGCAGCGCTATCACCATTTCTTTGGCGACGAGTTCAAGATTCAGTGCCCGTATGGTGAGGGTGAGGAGATGAATCTGTGGGAAGTGGCGACGAAGCTAGAGCAGCGAATGATTGGGACTTTTTTGCGGGATGAGGAGGGCGATCGCCCAGTCTACGGCGACAACGAAACCTTTCAACAAGACCCGCATTGGAAGGACTATATTCTCTTTTATGAGTACTTTGATGGAGATACTGGAAAGGGGCTTGGTGCCAGCCATCAGACGGGTTGGACAGGGCTAGTTGCTAAGCTGATCCATCAGTGCTGTGAGTACGATTCGAGTGATTAGTTGAAAAGAATATACTTAGTTGCCTTAATGGAAGGAAGACGGTTCGCAGTCTTTTACTGAGACATTGTTTCTCTTGCCGTTTCTTGAGGTTGTGACGATTCCTCTAACTTTGTATCAGAGGCAGAAGTATCAGCGGGCACTTTTATTCCATTAAAGGCAGCACAAATTTGGTTTATTTCTGTGCTGATGAACCGCTGCCAGAATTCGCGAATTTTACTCTGTATGTATTCCCAATCTTCTTCAAGATAGTCTGAGGGGGTAAGAACATTTTGGCAAAAGAGGGGACTCCATCCGTCTGGGGTCAATTGGCTATTAATAGCACCCGATATATTCAACGACTTCACTGCGTCGTAAACGGCCTGCTTATTAGCAGGCTCTCCTGGGCCAATAGTGAGCTTAAATTCAAGGCGATCAGCGTAGTTGAAGAACTCGAACATGACGAGACGACGGCTCTTTGTCCACGTTGTCTCAGATGTTTTCTGAAGCAAAACTTTGTCCCAGACCGTAGGAACGCAGCGAATGAAGAACTTATTGCTGTCTTCCTGCTCAATACCTTCAGCTTCTTTTATGAGCGTCTTTAAGAGATCCGCTATCTCTCGCTGAAGGTCTGGGCGGTGCTCGTAAATAAGATTGAGAGCCTGATGATGTTGCCGGTAAATTTTTCGGCAAAGCTGTGCGATTTCTGAATTATTCATGAGATGTCTTCTGATTAGGTTGATGTAGTGGCGAACGAGCATACGAACATCGTTGCGGATAGCTGAGTTATGTTCGACCGTAATGTTTTCGAGAATATCTGCGATAGTGCCATAGCTAAGCGATCGCCATCTCTCTCGGGGTGCCGTACCTCCTTCTTTCGTCAGGTATACAAAATCCTTCTTTTCACAGTCAAAAAACTCTGTTTCTACCCTTTCTTCGTATCTCTTAAGCTGGTCATCATGCTCGCCAGAGTAAACTTTATTCTCAATTGCAATAACCCAATGATTTCTGGGGGAGTAAATGAGAATATCAATATGCCGCCACTCTCGTCTAACCTCAACATCTGACAAGTCCGCAAGGTTAATTTCTAACGCGCTAAGTGGAGGTAGTTTTGTTTGAGCGATCGCGGCACTTAGAAACTTTTTTAGAAAGCGATCGCCCAAACCGTGATTCTCTTTTGGAGAAAGTAAGAAGGCCAGTAAGTTAGAGTGCTGAAGCTCTTGTCTGACTAGGCCAATCGTCTCAAACAAATTAAATTCGGACAGGATTGACTCTAATTTATCTAAATCTGGATTGTTGACGATAAGATTAGTTAAAGCCTGAGTTTCTTCGCACGAAGGCGCTGATTGAATAGAATGCACGGGTTTACGGGACTGACTTCATCATAAGATTTCCCGTATCTTTGGAAAAATGGCTGCGTGTATTATTTATAACACTTGCCTAGTTGCCCGATCCCAATCGCAACAAAAGCAGGCTCTTCTTGGTCAAAAAGCCTGCTTTTGCAATGAGTTTACTGAATTTATTGAGATATTAGTAAGCTAAGGTCTCTAACGTTTCTCGTAGATATAGACGGACTAGCTGCTCGGTAGACTTAGTTTCTGTCGTTAATGTTTGTTCGGATCGCCAGCTTTGAAAGCCAGAGCTGTTGGCGATCGCGCTCTTCAAACTATCCCAAAGATCCGCATCGTACGCGGCGCTTACAGAGTCAGTAGATGAATAAGCCATGAATTAAACCTCCAATTGGACAAAGCCTATGGATGGGGTCACCGTAAGCTTTCTATTATGATAGTGCCACTTTGAAATAGTGGTGGTATGGAACACCACACTTTGTTTGCCTTCTTAAAAAAGCATTGCTTTTCTTACTTTTGTTTTCTGACTTTTATTAGGCTAACAATTGTCATTAGATTCAAAATTATCAGGCCCAAAGTCATCAGATTCAAAGTTATCAGATTCAAAGTTATCAGACTCGAAATTGTCAGACTCAATGATTTCTGGGATAACTAGCGGCGGCTCTTCCGCAGGCACCTCTGCTGCTACCTCTACGGGTTCGTCAGAGGCTGATTCTGTTGGCGCTGGCTCTTCTGATGCTTCTATCTCAGTGGATGGGGTCGCTGCCTCTTCAGTCTGATTTTCTAGATCGGTATCGCTAGCAGCAATGGTTTCTGTTGCCAACTCATCGATCTCACCCTCATTTTCTGTTAAGTTTTCAGGCGTCTTTTCAGAAGACAGCGACTCTTCTTCAATATCCAGTTTCTCTATATCTAGTTTTTCAATATCTAGTTTTTCAATATCTAGTTTTTCAATATCTGGTTCCTCTACATCTAGTTTTTCTAATGGTTTCTGTGGTTGCTCAGAAAGGGAACTATCGGCGGCAATCGGTTCCGTTGGCAGTATCTTGCTGACGCGTAGCCCAGGAATGAGGAAGCTAGATGAGATTTCGCTGACCTCAAATGGTTTTACGCGCTGAAGAGTGTCTTGACCGATCAGAAGCGATCGCACTACACTCACCGAAATTTGTAGAAATAGACAGACAAAAAAGAAGGCAGCGATCGCGCTCACCAACCCCACCCTAGGCTCCATCAGCGGCGAAATCTGCGGCAGCTTTGCATAGAGCTGAGCCAGCAGCCAGATCAAAAAGCCCGCCGTCACGCCCGCTAATGCCTTTATTTGCCAGGACTTTAGCACCGTTAAACAGCGGCGATCGCGCTCACTCAGCGCGCTAGGCTTCACCGCAAGAGGTGGCAGACTATAAATATAAAACGGCCTTTGAACCTGCATCCACAAAGACGGCGCAATGCCGACTAGCGCCACCATCCAAAACTGAAGCCCAAACGCCTCTGCATAATCAAAAGCAGGTCTAGCCGAAGCCAAACCTGCCAAACAAATATCGAGCAGCAGGGGCACAGTCGCCAGTCCGACGAGATGCACCCACAAATAGCGATTCTGCTGCACTTTAAACATGGTCTCTATCCGGTTGGTTTACGCAGGCGCGAGCGTCCGGCGTTGCGAAACCAGCTTGAAGGCGCTGATAATATCGCCCTCTTTCCAGTTGTTGAAACCGCCGACCGCGATACCACACTCGAAGCCAGACGCGACCTCCTTGACATCGTCCTTCATCCGCTTCAGCGAATCGAGGTTGCCCTCGTACACGATTTCTTCGCCACGAGTGACGCGTACCTTGCAGTTGCGAGTCACCTTGCCCGACAAGACGTAGCAACCAGCCACGGTGCCCTTGCGAACCGGGAAGACTGCGCGAACTTCCACCTTGCCCAAAGGCTCTTCGACCATCTCTGGCTCCAAGAGACCTTCCATCGCCGCTTCGATGTCTTCTAAAAGCTGATAGATAATGTCGTAGTCCTGAATGTCCACGCCCAAGTTATCTGCTTCTAGTCGAGCACTGTTCGACGCGGTGGTGTTAAAGCCGATGATGACTGCGCCACTGGCCGCGGCCAGGTCAACGTCTGTTTCGCTAATCTCGCCCGGTGCTGCCATCAGCACTCGAATTTGCACTTCACCTTGAGGCAGTTGCTGCAAGGAACCCAGAATTGCTTCTAAAGAACCCTGTACATCTGCTTTCAAAATCAAGTTCAGCTCTTTCAGGTCGCCTTCTTTCGCCTGCTCCGACAAGGAGTTCAACGTTACCCGGCGAGAAGCCATCGTCTGCGCCAATCTAGACTGACGCTGCTCAATGGCCTTCCGATCAGCAGCGGCCCGAGCGTCGCGCTCTTCTGCGTACACCTCAAACTCTTCACCCGCAGGCGGCACGTCGTTTAGACCCAGCACCTCCACGGCAAAGGAAGGCTTAGCGGCATTAGCCCGGTTACCCCGATCGTCGGTCATGGCTTTAACACGACCAAACACGGGGCCAGCCGCAAACGCGTCGCCAATTTTGAGCGTTCCGTTCTGAACTAGCAGCGTGGCTACAGGGCCTCTTGCTTTGTCCAAATGAGCCTCAATCACGGTGCCGCGAGCCAACCGGTCTGGGTTGGCTTGCAGATCTTCCACTTCAGAAACTAGTAGCAGCATTTCGAGAATGGTGTCTACGTTCTCACCCGTAATCGCACTTACCGGCACCATAATGGTGTCGCCGCCGTACTCTTCAGGGACAAGTTCGTATTCCATCAGCTCCTGCTTCACCCGGTCAGGATTCGCAGATTCTTTGTCGATTTTGTTAATCGCGACCACAATTGGCACGCCCGCTGCTTTCGCATGGCTAATTGCCTCAATGGTCTGAGGTCTAACACCATCGTCAGCCGCAACCACCAGAACCGCAATGTCTGTGACCCTAGTGCCTCGCGCTCGCATGGCCGTAAAGGCTTCGTGGCCCGGCGTGTCTAGAAAGACTATCTGGCCAGACTTACGTTCGCTATTAGGATTCGACTTGAGATCGACGTGGTAAGCACCGATGTGCTGAGTAATGCCCCCCGCCTCACCTTCGCTGACTTTGGCCTGACGGATGTAGTCGAGCAGGCTGGTTTTACCATGGTCTACGTGTCCCATGATCGTGACCACTGGCGGACGCTGCTTCAGTTTACCGGCGTCTTCTTCTCTCACCATTTCGGTGACCTTACGAGCTTCGGGCGCTTCTTCGGCAGTAACCGCTTCCACGTCAAACTCTTTGGCAACCATTTCGGCAGTAGGTACGTCTAGCGTCTGGTTAACGTTGGTGGCAATACCTTTAAAGAAGAGCAGCTTGATGACTTCAGTCTGCGGAACGGCTAGCTGATCGGCGAGATCATGCACGCTGATGCTGCCCGTTAGCACGATCATTTCGGGTCTTTCGGGTGCAACCTCCTGACGACGCTCTCGGCGTTCTCGGCGCGAAGGCGATCGCTGCTTGGTCTTTTTCGTCGTAGGTGCAGGCTTCGACTGCCGCTGGCCCTTGGGCTTAGGCGGACGCATCAAAGACATGTTGATTTGAGCAGGCGTGACTTCGCTGCCGTTCGAATCAGGATCTTCAAAGTCATCGTCGTCGTCAATAATGACGCGCTGACGCTTGGTTTTAGCGACTTTCTTAGGCTTGATTTCCTGCTCGTCCTCTTCACCTTCCTCTCTGTCGCGGCGCTTGGGCGGACGGGGCGGCGTGGGTCGGCGCAACTCTAATGTCGGATCGAGGAAATCATCCCCATCGTCGCCATCGCTGTCGCCGCTGCTGCTTTCTAAGGCTTCGCTTCTATCGGGCGGACGTCGCAGTTCGGTAGCGGGCTTTGCCGGGGCCACAGGTTCTGGGCGGCTACCACCGGAACGACCGCCAGGAGAGGGTCTGCTAGGGCGAACACTGGAAGAGGCATCGTCATCAGAGCGATCGCGCTTTAGAACAGGCTTAGCGACTCGGTTATCGTCACTGCTGCCACTGTCGCTCTCTCTCGGGGCAGATCGAGACGGTCTAGAGGGGGGTTCTACCAGTTTGGGGCGGAGCTGATCGGGAGTGGCCGTAGAGGTGGTCACTATCTTTTCGGGCATCCGAGCTGGTTTTACAGGTGATGGCGGTGCGTTTAAGGTAACCTCAGACGCGGCGCTGTCTGCACTTTCTCTAGGACTATTTTCTTTAGGACTGCTCTCTCTAGGATTGCTTTCCCTAGAGTTTTCACTGCCTCGATCCGGCGAACCGGGCCGACTAGGTGGCCCCGAAAGGCTAGGTCTAGAGACGGGTTTATTCGCAGTTGGTGGACTAACCGCGGTATTAACCGCAGCGGTCGGTGGCTCAGCTTTTGCAGCGGTGACTGCAGGGGCTGTCTCAGGAGCTTTGGGCTTAGTCGGATAACGGCGGATTTCTAGGATTTGCTGTTGGCGAGGGCGCTGAGGCTTAATCACAGTCCCTGGTGAGCTGCTGCGAGCAGGTGGATTTGGCCGCTCAGGCTTTTTAGCGATTTGGCTGCTGGGCTTGTAGTCGCTGGCTTTTGCAACGGCTTCAATCCGCTTCGAATCGTCTTCTGAAATCGTACTGCTGTGACTTTTCACTGCTATATTCAGCTCTTCGCAGATGTTCAAAATATCTTTATTTTCTAGCTCCAGCTCCTTCGATAGCTCATAAATCCTTACTTTGCCGTTGTTCATCCTTTTCCTCTTAAACCTGACTTAACTATGTGTAGTTACATAAGACGTTTTGCCCTTATCGAATCAACACGCTTGACTCTCAACAATAGAGTAATTTGGCAGTTATTTTCTAGTCTCACGTCCAATCTATAAAGACGTTGTGACAGTTATTGAGCACAAAGCGATTGAAAGTGGCTCAATGATCGCCCTGTACGCGGCTCCAAAATCAGGGCTAAATTTGCCAGCAGCCAACAACCGTAATCCAAACATTGTAGTCAAAACCGCTTGATCTGTGGTGATGTCGTCCGGTGAGGGGATCTCCCCGCTCATTGCTGGCCGGGCCTATTCTGCGCTGATTGGGGAAAGGCCAGTTGGCTCGGATCATAACCGATCTAACAGATTGTGTAGTTCTTTGTAGATATTGGGCGGAATGGGCGATCGCAAAGCTTTTCCCAATCGATTTTTCTTTTGCGCGCTCTCCAAACATGGCAGATTGCGGCAAAGATAGGCCGAGCGGCCCATGCCATCGTTTAACGATACGGTGCGATCAGGAAAGGTACGAACAATCCGCCACAGCGTATCGCGATGAGCCGTTTGCCGACAGCTAATGCATAAACGATGGTTCTTCTCGGCCATAGGGTTTGGCTTTTTACTCCTCTTCCATCTCGATGCCCACTTCTTCAGTTGATCCCTCAACTGTTTTTAGCTCGTCTTCAGCGTCAATCACTTCACCCATGGCGGCTTCGTTAACTTCTTGAGCGGTTTCATTCCCGGTGCTCACGTTCTCAGCAGCAGCTTCTTTACTGTCTTCTACTAGGTCGGTGGTTTCTAAGTAGTTGCTTTCGGTGTAGTCATCTGTCGCGGGCGTTTCGCCTAGATTATGCGCCTCCGATTCTAATAGCTCATCTTCGGTAACTTCATCTTCAGGTTCTAGATCTTCGGGTTCTAGATCTTCGGGTTCTAGATCTTCAGGCTCTAGATAAGTTTCGCCGCGGGCGATCGCCTCAGCTCTAGCTTTTTCCTCAGCGGCCACGCGCGCTTTTCTCCGCCATTCTTCCGCCTCAGCAATCTCAGCCGCTTCCTCAGCTTTCAGCCGTTCGGACTCCTCCGCCTTCAGCCTGCGCTCCTCCAAAATTGTGGCCGCTTTCTCGTTTTCGGTTTCGTAGTCATACTTTGCCGAGTCCTTGATGTCGATTTTCCAACCGGTTAGTCTTGCGGCTAATCGAACGTTTTGGCCTTCTTTACCAATAGCTAGGCTGAGCTGATCTTCGGGAACCAGCACATGGGCCTGGCGACCCTCAGGATCCATCAGGCGAACTTCATCAACTCTTGCTGGACTCAGACCGTTCGAGATGTAGGTAGACGGGTCGGGCGACCAGCGAATTACGTCAATTTTCTCACCGCGCAGTTCGTTGACGACCACCTGAATTCGCGATCCTCTCGCACCAATACAGGCTCCTACCGGATCAACGTCACTTTCGGCAGTATCAACCGCAATTTTGGTACGCGGGCCAACCGAGCGAGAAGGCGGATTGGCTTCACGGGCCACGGCGACAATCCGCACGACTTCATCTTCAATTTCTGGAACTTCGTTAGAAAACAGCTCGACCACCAGGCTGGCATCCGATCTGGAAACCAAGAGCTGAGGGCCGCGATGCGATCCCTCGGACACCCGCTTTAGGGCGACGCGGAAGGTCGCATTTGCCCGGTAGTTGTCGTTGGGTAGCTGGTCGCGCTTGAGGAGTTCTGCTTCGGTATCGGGCTGGCCCAAGCCGCTGCTGACGGCCATAATGACCGACTGTCGCTCAAATCTGAGCACCCTGGCGTTCAAAATAGATCCTTCAAGATCCTGGAATTCTTCTTGAATCAGGCGGCGCTGCTGGTCGCGAAGCTTTTGGGCGAGAACTTGCTTGGTTTGAATCGCGGCCATGCGGCCAAAGTCGTTTTGCTCGGGCGTTACGTCTAGCACTACGGTGTCGCCAGCTAGCGCTTCTGGGGCCACTTGCTGCACCTCTTGCAGGCCAATTTGGTGGTCTGAGTTTTCGACGGTTTCGACAATAGTTTTTTCGGCGAGTACGCGGAAGCCCTCGTCTTCAATGTCTAGCTCGACGTAAAAGTTCTCAAAATACTCTTCGTCAAACTGGCTCGCGTCTATGCGCTGAGTTCTTCTATAGCGCTCGTAGCCTTTTAACAGCGCTTCTTGTAACGCCAACTGCACCGCAGATTTGGGTAAATTGCGCTCTAGACTAATGCTATCGATCATGGTCTGTAGACCGGGCAAGCTCACCATCGACATCGGCACTACCTCCTAAAAAATAATTGGAATGGTTTGAATAGTTGAAAGACAGCCCTTCGCTAATCCTCTTCTGTACTGAGCTGAACGGTTTGCACCAGTTCTAGCGGGATTTTTACCGGGCGTCCTTTTAGGTTTAGGCTCAAGTTGCCATCTCCTCGTCCGACTAAGCTGCCGCGCCAAGTTTGTTTGTTTTTATGGGGTTCACTGAGCTGAACTTCTACGGGGAAGCCTTTGAACACCTCAAAATCGCGATCGCGCGTCAGCACATCCGACAAGCCAGGGCTAGACACCTCCAGCACATACGCATCTGGAATCAAATTTGACTCGTCTAGCGCCTCCGTGAGTGCTTCACTGAGCCGAGCACAGTCATCCAGACTGGTATCCTCCTGCTCCGGATTGCGAACATCGATCCGCATTACGGGTGGGCTTTGATTCGTTTGAAAAACCGCATCAACAATTTCCAGCCCAATACTGCTGGCAATGGGAGCGGCGAGTTCAATCACTTGAGGGATTAAAGGATGAGTCATAGCAAGGGTGGTCGAAAGCTGGCCATCCAGAACTGGCCATCCAGAACTGGCCACCAAAAGCTAGCCGTTGAGAACTAGCCATTAAGAACTAGCGATCGAAAACCAACCAATAAAAAAAGCGGGCCTTTTACAAGCTCCCACTTTTCGCGGTGGCCCTGTTGAGCCAGACGAATTTAGGCCAGATAGAATCTGGAACAGCGAGCTGATAACTTAGCGCTGCTAACGCAACGTCTAAAAAGGTCACTTAAGCCCGACTGCGTTAAATAGTCTAGCGTATGAAATCCCAAACCCGTCCAATTCTTTATCTATCGGGTTCGACTGGCCGCGCCATAAATTCTGTAGCGCGAAGCCCGTATTTGCTCTTCTTCTTCTTCGGCAATGCGTTCTACATAGTTAATTTTCAGCTCTTCTAGCAAATCGCTAATGAGCTGACGGATTTCCGCCGCTGTCTCCGCGTTTTGCAGCTCGTAACGGATCGTTTCGCCTAGCCGGTCAATGAGCCGACCGGTCAGCGCAGCAGTTTTTGGGTCAGCAAAGGCTGCTTGCATAGTCTGCGTCATGGTCTTAGACAGCTCGGCTACGACCTGATGGGAAATCTGTGCGGAAATATTGTCGAATCCGGGCATAAATTTGAGTCCCTGATAGGCGGGTGCTTGCTGCAATGCGCCGAGGACGCTGTGTTCTATCAGCGCGTCTAAGTCGGGCTTTACTTTGGGCAAAACTTTGTACACCATCACGTCGGACAGCCGCTTGGTCAGGGTTTGAACTTCATCAATGCCGTTGAGATCGACATATTCGTCGCGATCGCTCGCGGCCAATAGCCACCGGGTCATATCGCCTTCTTGAATCAGCCGCTGAGTCTGATCGATGGCGCGCAGCAGCACAATCTCCGTCAGCTCCACCGCAAACTGACTCACAATGGCTCGGCTCACTCGATTACGGATGGGTTCTAGGTTCACCCAGCCCGATTGATGTAGACGTAAGGTTACCGGAATAATTCGCAGCCAGCGCCAAAACCCGATGAGTAAGGGCAAGTCGTAAATCCGCCAAAGCATCGCATCTGTCCAGCTAGCATTGGCATGGCGCCGACTTAGCACGTAGGTACGAATCAAAAACTCAGCCGCAAATAAAGCCATAAACCATAGGTCTATTCGCCAGAACAAATCAATTGGATTGCCTCGTTCGTTAATGCCTCGAAAATAGTTGGTGTTCATCAAAGGGCGAATTTCACGGTCGAAAAAGGCCAGTTTTTCGGCGGTGTTTGTTTGTAGGTAGTCTGCGCTCCAGAACTGATCGAAGGCGACTTTGGAGGAATTTTCTTGGAAGCGATCGCGCATCAAATTCTTAATCCGCTCCAACGTGCCAGATTTACCGGCCACCGCAAACGGATTTTCATCCACAATGACTTTGCTCTGCGCTCTTAGCTGAGCTAGCAAAAATTCACTGTCATCAATATTCTGACTCTCCAACCTATCTACTAGCTTTAGATAGGCCACCGTGGTGCGATCAGGTTCAATGCCTTTGAATTTTTCGCCATACCATGCGGTGAAATGGGGAAAGGTGCGCAGGTACAGATCGCGATAGGAAATGTAGCTGAGATTGAAAAGGACTAGGACGAAGTTGGTGAGGGCGATCGCCGCCATAACCTGCTCAAACCAAGTCGCCTTCCGATTTGTTCTCACGCTTTGCCGATAACGAGATAGCACGATAATCTGCTCCTTTTTCCCACTGAATTTTTCTCAGCATCCTCTCTTCTTCGTCCCATCCTCTCATCACATAGAGCCATGTAAAGTGCGATCGCCAAACCGGCCAATCCGCCTAAAGACAGGAAAATCCTCAGCTCTCATCTTGTCCGCGCTAAACTAAAAAAGTTCTTTACTTTTCTTCACGATATGATCGCCGTTGCGCCCATTGCTCCCATTCCCCCCGCTCAAGACGGAGCCTACTGGCAATGGCGAGACTACCGCATTCACTACACCAAAGCGGGCGCGCACCAGGCCACGGCCCATCCTGAAAGGCCCCCGCTCGTTCTCATTCACGGTTTCGGCGCATCTACCGATCACTGGCGTAAAAATGTTGCCGAACTCCAATCTGATTTTGAGGTCTACGCGCTAGATCTGATCGGCTTTGGCCGTTCTTCTAAGCCCAGCAGCGGCTACAGTCCCGAGCTATGGCGCGACCAAATTGCAGACTTTATCACCAGCATTATTGGTCGGCCTGCCGTCGTTGCGGGCAATTCTATTGGCGGTTATAGCAGCCTCTTTACGGGGGCCACTCGGCCTGATGCGATCGCAGGCGTTTGCATGCTCAACGGCGTCGGATCCTTCAGCGAACAGCAAACCACCGCCGCGCCAAATCCCTTTCAGCAGACCATCAGCAACCTAGTCAAAACCGTGGTGCTCTCTCCTGTGCCAAGCTGGGTTATTTTCCAGTTCGTCCGAAAAAAATCGTACATTCGCAAAACGCTAGAGCAGGTCTACGTCAACAAATCCGAAGTAACCGATCAGCTCGTCGAAGATGTTTACCGCCCGGCCACCGATCCAGAAGCGCCCGCTGCTTTTGCCGCTCTGTTCAAAGCCGAACGGGGCGAATACGTAGACGTACTGCTAGACAAAATGACCTGCCCGCTACTGCTCATTTGGGGCGACGCCGACCCCTGGATGAACACCTATTCTCGCGGCGAACTGTTTCAGCAGCACTACAGCATGCTGGAGGAGCATCATATTAATGCCGGTCACTGCCCTCATGACGACGCACCCGCAGAAGTAGACGCACTCTTACGTAATTGGGTTCTCAGAACAGTTGTCGGCGAGTCGGCAAGCCAGTGGATAGCGTTAGGATAATAGACGCGGTGAAACAAGACTCAAAAAAGTGAAGCCAAAAAAAAGACCCAAAAAATAAGGCTCAAAAAAAATAAGGCGCTGAGTACTGCTACCCAACGCCTTATTCCTGAAGCGAGCCTGGAGAGATTCGAACTCCCGACACCGTAGTCCGTAGCCACGTGCTCTAGTCCACTGAGCTACAGGCCCTC
>JBBSOB010000016.1:0-31101 GCA_038260205.1 Phormidesmidales cyanobacterium | reverse complement strand
TTTGATTCACACGGTGTATAGCAAAGGCTATCGGTTTGGAGCCGCTGCCCAAAGATAAGCGGCTTTAGTGGCTGTGCTTTAGCGGCTGCGCTTTAGTGACTAAATAACGCCTGATGACAGATTAGCGATCGCCATACAGACTATCGTAGTAACCTTTGTATTCTTCGGAGAGCAGCGGCTGCCACCAGTCGCGATTTTCTAAGTACCAGGCGACGGTTTGGCGAAGTCCAGTTTCAAAGTTGTAGGCGGGCGTCCATCCCAAATCTTTTTCAATTTTGGTGATGTCCATGGCGTATCGGCGATCGTGGCCGGGCCGGTCGGTCACAAAGGTAATAAGTTCGCGGGGCGGCTGGGGTAAGTCTGCGGCGAGTTCGCCCATGAGGTCGCAAAGCTGATGAACGATGTCCAGGTTTTTGACCTGATTGTTGCCGCCAATGTTATAAACCTCGCCAGGATTAGCCTTGTGTAGAACGGTATCTATAGCTGAGCAATGATCGCTAACGTGCAGCCAGTCGCGGACGTTTTGCCCATCGCCGTATACGGGCAGCGGTTTGCCGAGCAGAATGTTCAAGCACATGAGCGGAATCAGCTTTTCGGGAAACTGGTAGGGGCCGTAATTGTTGGAGCAGTTGGTAATGAGCGTAGGCATCCCGTAGGTGTGGAAATAGGCTCGCGCTAGGTGGTCGCTACCGGCTTTGGAGGCGGAGTAGGGGCTGTTGGGCGCATAAGGGGTGGTCTCTTTAAAGGCGGGATCGTCGGCTTCTAGGCTGCCGTAGACCTCATCTGTAGAGACATGCAGAAAGCGAAAATCGGCGGGCTTATCTTGGGTCTGCCAGCGATCTCGAAAGGCCTCTAGTAGCGTAAAGGTGCCGACAAAGTTGGTTTGGATAAAAGCGGCAGGGCCAAGAATAGATCGATCTACATGCGTCTCGGCGGCAAAGTGGATGACAGTATCAATCTCTTCTTCTGCTAGCAGGGTGGCAACTAATTCGCGATCGCAGATATCTCCTTCTACCAAGCGAAATCGTTCCTGCCCCATCAGATCTGACACGTTGGCTTTGTTTCCGGCATAGCCCAAAATGTCGAGCACCACCACTCGCCCGTCGTGATTTTGACACCAGTGATGGACGAAGTTCGAGCCGATAAATCCAGCGCCGCCGGTAATTAGAACCTGTTTAGACATGGTTATTTGATAGAGGAGTTTGAGTAAAAGGAAGTTGACAAGTGAGCGCGAGATAAATTTAAGAGACTAGGCTAGCTCAATGCTAGAATCGTCGCCGACCATGAATCTGAGCGCTTTAGGCCGATGTTCGGTAACGGTGAGTTTGGCCCGTTCGCCAATGAGACTATCGACGATGCGCCGATGGATGCCAGAAATAGTGGCTCCCGCGAGGACGACGCTATGGTCTATTTCGATGTCGCTCATGCTGACGCCGCTAGCAATGCTGGTGTAAGAGCCAACGAAGCAGTTGTCTAATACGCAGTTTTCGCCAATGATAACGGGGCCGCGTACGGTGCAGTTGGTTAGTTTAGAACCTTTGCCAATGACGACGCGACCGCTAATTTTACTGCGCTCGTCTACGTCTCCTGAAATGTCGGGCTGAGTGATGTACTCGTCTAGGATGATGCGGTTGGCTTCTAGCAGGTCGTCTTTTTTGCCGGTATCTAGCCACCAGCCGGATAGCTCTTTGGCTTCTACGCTTTGATGGGTCGTGATGAGCTGCTGGATGGCGTCGGTAATTTCTAGCTCGCCTCTAGCTGAGGGTTGGATTTGGGCGATCGCCTGATGAATTGCGGGTGAGAATAGATAAACGCCAACCAGCGCCAGGTTAGAAGGTGGATCTTTAGGTTTTTCGACCAGCTTAAGGACGCTCCCATCAGCGGCAATTTGGGCCACGCCAAAGGCAGTAGGATTAGCGACCTGCTTTAGCATGATGATGGCCCCTAGCGGCTTCTTTTTGAAGTCTGCCACGAAGTCATTAAGACTATCTTGAATGAGGTTATCGCCCAGGTACATGACGAAGGGCGAGTCGCCGAGAAAAGGCTGGGCAATTTTAACCGCGTGGGCCAGTCCGTCTGGGCTAGGTTGGGGAATGTAGGTGATATTTGCGCCAAAGCGATCGCCTTTCCCGGTTTTGGCTTCAATTTCGGGGCCGGTTTCGGGGCTAACAATGATGCCGATATCGGTGATTCCGGCGGCAACTAGGCTTTCGATGCCGTACCAGAGGATGGGTTTGTTGGCAACCGGAACGAGCTGTTTGGCTCCGGTGTAGGTGAGCGGGCGCAGGCGGGTGCCTTTACCTCCAGATAAAATGAGTGCTTTCATAGGTAGCTGTGCGGTAGAAATAGGTGGCTGTGCGGTAGAAGTAGCTATAAGGAGTAAGGACTAAAGCAAAGAATAGTTAAGACGTTAGCACATGGTTTTTGAGCATTTCTTGGAGCATTTCTTGGAGCATCTTTCTGAGGCTAGCTCGCCAGTAGGGCGCGTCTCGGTTGAGTAAAGTGGCTATTTTTTGGCCATTGAGGACGGAGTAGGCTGGCCGTTGGGCTGGGGTGGGATAGTCGGCAGTGGCAATGGGCTTTACCGACTGAAGTTTGAGCGGGTAGCCGAGCGCTTCGGCTTCTTCGAAAATGGCGATCGCAAAATCGTACCAGCTAGCAACGCCGCTGTTGGTAAAGTGATAGGTGCCAAATATCGGGGTTTGCTCAGGGATATCTTTCGATGAGGCTGCGGTTTTTTGGGCGAGCTGGGCGATCGCCTCAGCAATATCTTTGGCCCAAGTAGGCGATCCTATCTGATCGCTCACCACACTCAGCATTTCGCGCTCTTTGCCCAATCTCAGCATAGTTTTGAGAAAGTTGCCTTGGCCCTGCGTGCCGTACACCCAGGCAGTGCGCAAAATAATATGCTGGCCCGTAGCGGCTCGAATAGCCTCTTCTCCTGCCAGTTTAGTTTGGCCATACACCCCGAGCGGCCCGGTTTCATCAGTTTCTTTGCGAGGCGATCCGGCCTGGCCAGAAAATACGTAGTCCGTAGAGATATGAATCAGCGTCGCGTCGCAGTCTGCGGCGGCTTTGGCCATGGCTGCGGGCGCTTCTGCATTGATTCTTTGCGCGAGTTCTGGCTCGCTTTCGGCTTTGTCTACAGCGGTGTAGGCGGCGGCGTTGACGACAAATTGAGGTTGGACGGTGCGGATGGTATGGGCGATCGCATCTAAATCAGTCAGGTCTAGCTGCGCTCTACCCACAGCCTTTATCTCTCCAAGTGGGGCGAGCGTTTGGGTGAGTTCTTGCCCCACTTGTCCCTGCGCACCTATTAATAAAATAGTCATTAGCTTAGATAAATTAGCCTCATAGAATAATCACTGGCTGCGGCTTCTGGCCTACTTGGCCCATTTGGTCTAGTTTGCGTTCGCGGTGAAGTCTGCGTAGTCAAACAGATCGGCCTCTTTAAGGCTGTTTCCCTCTGCATCTTTGCTTGAGAGAATGGGTGTTTTATCGGCTGTTGGCCACTGAATGTTTAGATCTCGGTCGTTCCAGATAATGCTGCGTTCGTACTCGGGACTATAGAAGTCTGTGGCTTTGTAGAGAACATCTGCTGTTTCTGAAAGAACATAGAAACCGTGAGCAAATCCAGGCGGAATCCAAAGCTGCTTTTTGTTTTCGGCGCTGAGGATTTTGCCGACGGCTTTGCCAAATGTGGGTGACCCTCGGCGGATATCGACGGCCACGTCGTAAATGCTGCCGACCACGGCTCGCACTAGTTTGCCCTGCGCATTCTGGATCTGGTAATGCAGCCCTCTTAGAATACCCGCCGAGGACGAGGAATGATTGTCTTGAACGAAGGCGTAGCGGGTGCCGGTTGCTTCGTCAAAGGCTTTCTGGTTGAAGCTCTCTAAAAAGAACCCGCGTTTGTCTTGAAACACCCGAGGTTCTATCAACAGCACCTCAGAAATCTTAGTTGGCGTAATCTGCATACCTTATTTGCACACCTTATATTTGCGCACTTAGAACATCAGCGAATATCAGCTATTAGCGAATATCAGCGGAATTTATCCATACTTACACTATCTTCTGTCCCTCATGTCGCTTCAGGATCACTATTGGGCACAAACGCTCACAGAAATCACTTAAAAATGAACCTCCGAAGAAGCTAGCTCTTTAAAAATACTGGAAAAATACTGGAGATTATTTTGCTACGACGTTTTCCGCAGTACGGCTATATTCAGAATCTGATATCGCTTTTACAGATGCTGGCGCAGTACCTCAACCGTTGCCTGACCGGTTTTTTCCCAGCTAAACTGCTGCACTCTTTGAAGTCCGGCAGTTCTTAGCTGTAGGCGTAGCGCAGAGTCTAGGAGTATTTGATTCATGGCGCTGGCGATCGCGCTCACCTTTACAGGATCGATCATTAGCGCTGCGTCGCCTGCGACTTCTGGAAGAGAGGCCACGTTGGCGCAAATGACGGGCGTGCCGCAGGCCATCGCTTCTAGCACAGGTAGCCCAAAGCCCTCCCACAGACTGGGAAATATTAGCGCGATCGCCTGACTGAGCAAACCGGGAAGCTGATCGTAAGAGACGTAGCTGAGAAATTTTAGGCGCGATCGCACCCCTAGCGCTTCGGCTTTAGCAATCAGTTCGGGCGTATAGCGCTTGTCTGTTGGCCCAGCCATTACCAGCATACAGGTCTCTTTGGTTTGCGCTAACGCTTCAATGACGCGGCCAATATTTTTGTAGGGAGCCTGTCTGCCCAGCATCAAAAAGTAGGGTTGGGACATTGGCTGATCTGGCCAGATGCCAGGCGTTGCCGGAACGGGGCGAAAGTGCTGAGCATCGTAAGCCAGTGGAATCGGCACCAGTTTGTTAGCAGAGAGGCCGTAGAAGTCGATGATGTCGCGGGCGGTGGCTTCGCTGTTGCAAATGATCTGCTCGGACTGATGAAGGACTTGGGGTACGTAATATTTATAAAAAAGCTTAATAGCGCCGAAAAACTGAGGAAACCGCAGCGGAATTAAGTCGTGAAAAGTGACGACAAATCGGGTTGAGCTAAATAGAGGCGCTTCGGGAATAGGAGAAAACAGCAGGGAAGAGCCACTTTTTGGGTCTGCCTGCTGGCACAGGGCTGGGAGCTTGAGCTGTGTCCAGGCGAGGCGGCGCAAATGTCCAGCGGTTCCTTGGGCGGCGGTCATATTGGCGGGAACGGCTCGGTAGCGATCGCGCGGCAGCTGGCTGGCAGTAGTAGCCAAATAGTGGGGCGAGAGTGCCTCCAGATAGGGCAGCAGGTTTAGAGCATATTGAGTGGTGCCGGTAGGACGATTGAGCAAATAGGCCAGGTTAACCTGCATGAGCGTTAGGCAGAAGCGTCTGTTCTGTTTTCTGTAGGGCAGTATTTGGAATCGAGAGCGAAGACGTAGGGACTGCGGTTGGGATTGCGCAAAAACTGCCAGATGCCCTGCCACCGGCCTTTAGCAGCGAGCGGATAACGAAAGGTTTCGCTCATAGCTTGAGCAGATAGGTAAATGAGATTTAGACCTAGCGCCAGAGGGGTAGCATGTCGCCGTAAAAAGGTTAGCTTGCTGAAGGTGCCATGAACAAATTTGGCCTGAAGATATCGACCGGTGATGCTAGAGACAGCGTGAACGACCAAAGGCATGGGTAAAAGGGCGATCGCGTAGCCCCGCTGAAAGTAGCGTTCGCACAGGTCGCAGTCTTCGTAGTACAAAAAGTAGGTTTCGTCGAACTGGGGGCAGTGTTCTAGCAGCGCTAAGTTGAAAATAATGCTGCAGCCGGTAACCCAGCGAGTGGGAATGACCTGTCCGGCGGCTTGGGTGCGTTTGGCCCGGTGGGGTGGCTGCGCGGCGATATGAGAGGTCACCGAGCCTGTCCAGCGGTTAAAGCGGCCTGAGCCAAACCACAAATCGCCAGCGCTATCTAGAACGGGAGTGCCTAAGATGGCGATGCTAGGATCGTTGAACAGGCAGCGGCGAACTTGAGCGATCGCGCCCGCAACAATCGAGGCATCTGGATTAATCACCCAAACAATAGCCTGGGGCGATCGCGCATATATCCACCGCAAGCCCAAATTGCAGCCTGCGCCAAAGCCGCCATTGCTAGGCGCGTCGATCACGGTCACCTCGCCGCCGCCAAAGGTACTCGACTGTAGCCCGTGAATGGCCCTGTCGGCGGGCGAGTTGTTGACGATGACAATGCCCTGATTATCTTCTAGGGTGTGCATCAAGTCGCTGACGAGCGCCGCGCTGTGGTAGTTCACGCATAGAAAGTAGAGCGGTCTTGTGCTGCTGAGCAGATTTTCTGGATGGGGCGTACTAGGTTGGACGGTGTGGAGTCCTGAGGCGTTTGGGGTGGGCGTAACGGGTTTTGGGCAGTTGGCTGAGCTGAGGGCGTTGGCCTCTTGAAGGTTGAGATCGCTAAATGACCCGGTCGAGTGATTTTCAAGCATGGGTGCGCTCCCGTCCAGAAACAGAATCTGGCAGCTGATGGGTTTGGGTGATCGCTTTGTAAGTAGCGTAGGCTCGGCTGAACCATCGGCGCGATCGCGGCCCCTGTAGCGCTGGATACCGCAGATATCGCTGCCAGATATGAGGCGGGGTAAAGGTTTGATGATCGCGTGCAAGCACCTGAAGCGGCAAATCTAGGGGGTTGGCAATGCCGCTGTCAATTTGCTCAAGCAGAGAGGGCCGCACCCAGCCGCGCTGTATAGAGTCGCAGACGGTTTCTCGGCTGATGGCGTTAGCTGCGATCGCCTGAAGCAACACATCACACCACAGCTCACAAAGCGGATTTGCGGTAGATAGCCAGGGCTGACGGGGCATATCTGTGTAGTGAATGAGCGCCGTTTGACCAGACGTATAGCGTTCTAGATCATTCCATCCGACAGGAAGAGTAGCCATTTTTTGGGCGGCGGGAGCCATTTCTAACACAAACTGCTCGTAGCTCCATTGACCCGCTTCTAGCTGCCTTACCAGTTGGGGAGCGTCCCAAGAAAGCTGCTCGCAGTTGAGGAGCATGACGCTGTATTGGGGCGGGCGATTGGAATAGGCAGGCTCTGGCACCGAGAGTAAGTCGGCGACCTCTCGATTAGCAGATGAGGTGAAAGGCTGCTGCCAAAGTTCGTTAATGTCTTTAAAAACCAGCATGTCTGAGTCTAAATAGAGGGCGCGGCCTCGATAATGACAAAGAGCTGGGATGGCAAATCTTTGGAAAGTGAACGGGGTGCGCGGTCTAAGCCGGGGGGCGCGAGGCGTGGGGATGTAAATATCCGCAGCGGCAACCGCTTCGTAGAGCGGAGTAATTTCTACGGCTGAGCGGGTGTGCGCTCGGATGGAGTAGCTGAGAACGTCTACGGCTAAACTTTGCTCGATTTGGGTTCCTAAATAGATTTTGAGGGGAGCCATGATCCTGGCGGATAGATTAGTTTAAAAGACATTTACTGGGGTTGGGCCTGAGCTTGAATGATGCGATCGCACACTTCTCGAACTGCACCCTCGCCGCCACCTTTGCTCGTTACGTATTGCGCACAGGCGATATTTTCGGGCATGGCATCGGCAACGGTCATCGGGCATCCGACCGCCTGCATTACGGGCAAATCGCTGAGATCGTCGCCCATGCTAGCCACTTCGCTGAAATTGATGTTGAGCTGGTCGCACAGGCTTTTTAAGATGTCCAGCTTGTTTTTGGCATTGATAAACACATGCCGAACATTTAGACGCTCGGCTCTGTGTAAGGTGGCTTCGGAGGAGTTGGCAGAAATAATAGCGACTTCTACGCCAGCATTGATCAGTCGCTTGATGCCTAGACCATCTTTGACATTAAACTTTTTGATAATTTCTCCCGTCTCTGTGTAGTACAGTCCGCCATCGGTCAGGATGCCGTCCACATCTAGCACCAGTAGCTTAATGCGGGTGAACTGAGCCGTAAGCGCGTCTGAAGAGAGAATCATATAGCTAAGCTAGATAAAAAAATTTGATGGATAGCTGAATGATAGAAGGGAGTCAGCCAGAAAATAGTCAGAAAAATAACCAGAAAAGTCGCAGGAGAAATAGCAGAAAGAAACGATAGTCTATGAGGGTCTATGCATCCCGCCTGGGTTCAAAAAACCGGGCTCTTAATATGCGCGTAGACATCTTCTAGCTTAAAGGATGTAGTGGCAGACTTTTGTCGCTGTGTGTAACCTCGTTAAACTGGTAGCTTAGGTCTGACGGGTCTGCTCTTTCTGATTCGCGTCCTTTAGTTTGTTTATTGCTGCTGCGCTATGACTCTTTCACCAGCCTCTGCTCTAACTCAATATGCCGAAGCCCCTGCAATCAAAAGGCTCGATCTTTCAGAAGCAGGAATGGCTCGCCTAGTTGCCTATGGCGAAGGGCAGCGTCAGCGCTATATGAGTAATGTGCCGTTTCCTCATCTAGTCATTGATAACCTTTTTCCAGAGGAACTGCTGATCGATGTTTTACACGATGTGCAAACGCTAGAGCATCCGATTGCCAAGAACTTTTACGGCTCTGTAAAAAAATATGCCACGCCCGACCCGCAGGCGATGGGGCCAACGGCGCAGCGGTTTTTACTCGATCTTTGCTCGGCTAGATTTTGTCAGTTTTTGGAGGCGCTAACGGGAATTGAAGGGGTGATTCCTGATCCTCATTTTGAGGGTGGCGGCGTGCATGAAATTTCGCGCGGCGGCTTTTTGAAGATGCACACCGACTTTAATTGGAATAAGCGGCTGCAGCTAGATCGGCGGCTGAATATGCTGATTTATTTGAATCAGGGCTGGGAGGAGATCTGGGGGGGCCATCTAGAGCTTTGGGATAGCGAGATGCAGAGCCAGTTTGTCAAAATTCCGCCGGTTTTTAATAAGACCGTTATTTTCTCGACGACCGATCATTCTTATCACGGGCATCCCAATCCGTTGGAATGTCCAGAGGAGGTAAGTCGGCGATCGCTGGCTTTGTATTACTACAGCAACGGTCGCCCGCAGGAGGAGGTGCAGTTTTTTCAGAGCGCGGGTACGAACTACAAAGAGCGGCCGGGTGAAATCTTTTTGCCGCCGCAAAAATCTAACGAAAGATCTGGTAACGGGTCTGTTGCGGCTCCGATATCAGCGCCCCGTCGCAAAGCTAAGACACTTCAGCAGACGGTGAAGAAAACGCTGAAAAAGAGGTTGCCTAAGCCGTTGATTGAGATTTATAAGGCTGGGAAGCGATCGCTCCGTGGCTGATAGCCGGGTACTTTTTCAAGTTTGACATTAGAATCTTAATTTGATGAATATTCTTAGCCCCTTCAAGAACGCGCTTCAGAGCAGGCCCAAGTCCTTCGAGCAGATTACGCAGATTGCACCGGCTCCCTGCTTTAATTAGCAGGTGATTAAAGATTTTGATTCGGCCGCGTTTACGCAGCGATCGCCTTTCCCCTGGTACAACTTTCAGTCTTTGCTAACAGAGGATGCGTTTGCACAGCTATACGATGAGTTTCCATCGCTAGATTTTTTTGAAAAGCATGAGGGTTTGTCGCGTGATTATGGTCAGCGATCGCACGATCGCTACTATTTAGCCTACGAGAAAACCATTTACAAAGACCTAGAGCGAGACCAAAAGGGCATCATCCACCATGCCCAACTTTCACCCGCCTGGCAGGCTTTTATCACAAGGCTACAAACCGATCCTGGCTATCTTGATTTTATTCACCGGTGCTTGGCGTAGATCGCTTTACGGCTCGCTATGCATGGCATATAGCAACCGCTGGCCGCTCGGTTTCACCGCACGTCGATTCTTCAGACAAAGCGGGCACCCACATTTTTTACTTCAATACCGCGCAAGACTGGAAGAGCGCGTGGGGCGGGGCTACGCTGGTTTTGTCAGACAAAAACTATGAGGGCTTAAATCCTGAGATTTCTGACTTTGGCAAAGTTGAGGCAGTGCAAGTGATGGACAACCGCAGCTTTCTGTTCAAGAACCAGCCGGAAGCCTGGCACGCGGCCGACACCATCAACTGTCCGCCAGAAACCTATCGGCGTATTTTTAACGTCATTTTTGATCTGCCCAAGCCAAAGATTAGTCACAAGCTGTTTAGGAAGTTGAGAAAGTAGGGGCTTAGCATGCCAAGCCCTACGTTGATGATCAAAAGCGGTTGATAAAAAGCGGTTGATGTCAACGCCATTAAACGCCATTATTTGAGCGCACGGCCCTTAAGCCACCAACCAACGCTCTCGATTAGCATCGTAGATTTCTTGCAAAATTTTATCGACGTTGTATTCCATCTTCCAGGTAGGATAGTGCGACTCGAAGCGGCCATTATCGCCAATCCACCACAGATGATCGCCGACTCTGTTTTGATCAGAATAGTCGTAGTTCATTTTTTGACCCGCAATTTCCTGACATTTTTCAATAGCTTCTAGTACCGAAACATTGCTAAATCGACCGCCGCCAATGTTGTACACCTCGGCGATTCGAGGCTGCTTATAAACTTCGTGGAAAGCGCGGATCAGGTCATTGCTGTGAATAGCGTCGCGAACCTGTTTGCCCTTATAGCCGAAAATAGTGTAGGGGGTGCGGGTCATGGCGCAGCGCATGACGTAGGCCAAAAAGCCGTGGAGCTTGGCGGCGGAGTGATTTGGGCCGGTGAGAGTGCCTCCGCGAAAGCAGGCGGTGGGCATTTGGAAGTAGCGGCCATATTCTTGCACCATCACATCGGCGGCTACTTTGGACGCGCCAAAGATACTGTGCAGGCAGTGGTCGATGGACATATCTTCGCGAATGCCGCTGGCGTAGGTATGGTCGTCTTCGATTTCGTAGCGCAGCGCCTGTTCGACCAGGGGGAGACGGTTGGGGGTATCGCCGTAGACTTTGTTGGTAGAGGTGAAGATGAAAGGGGCTTCGGGGCAGTGCTGCCGGGTGGCTTCTAAAAAGTTGAGCGTGCCACCGGCGTTGATGTCGAAGTCGGTAAAGGGTTCTTTGGCGGCCCAGTCGTGAGACGGTTGGGCGGCGGTGTGGATAATCAGGCCGATGTCGCTGCCGTATTGTTTGAACAGGTTGAGGATGGCGGGGCGATCGCGAATATCTAAGCTGTGGTGCTGATACTGTTTGCCTAGCTGCGTCTGCAATCGCTTGAGGTTCCAGGCGGTGGAGGCTTCTTCGCCAAAAAACGTCTCGCGCATATTGTTGTCAACACCCACGATATCGAAGCCCAACTGGCCAAAGTAAAGGGCCGCTTCCGACCCGATCAGGCCAGCAGAACCACTGATGATTGCGACGGTCATTAAAAAATCTCCAAAAAATACAGGCAGATGAGCTGAAGCTGATAATAAGCGCTAACTCGTCCAAGCAGCCAAAAAATCCACGATCAAAGGTTGGCTAAAACATCAGACTGCTGCTCAATCCAGCGGTGAATGTCGGCCAGCGTTTGATGCGCGTTGCGTTTGGGTTGCCAGCCCAGGCGATGAACCTTGCGGCTGTCGGTAATGAAAATAGGAATGTCGCCCAAGCGCTCTTCTTTAGAAGCTTCAATGGGAATTTTGTGGCCGGTAATTTGCTCGCATAGGCGGGTAGTTTCTAAAAGCGATAGCGAGTTTTGAACGCCGCCGCCGACGTTAAAAATTTCGCCCTTGATATGATCTAGCTGGCTGAGCTGTAGCCTCACCAAATCGACCAAATCGGCGATATGTAGAAAGTCTCGAACCTGTTTGCCGCTGCCTTCAAAGCCGATATATTTGAGGCGGCGCTGAAAGTAGTGAGCCATCATCCAAAGGGCAAATACACCCTGATCGACTTTGCCCATTTGCCAGGGGCCAGTCAGGACGCCGCAGCGGTTGATGATGGTTTTTAGCCCGTAGGCTTCGGCGTATTCGGTAATGAGTAGCTCGGAGGCTAGCTTGGTGGCTCCATAGAGCGATCGCGCCCCAGCCAAATTAAAGTCTTCAGCAATCCCTTCACTCGAAGCGCCTACGACGGTTTGATCCGTGAGTTCAAAGCGGCTGTCTGTTTCTTGATAGGCAAGCTGCTTAATCGGCGCGATGGGATAGACCCGGCTAGTAGAAAAGAAGATAAAATCGGCCTGCGTTTGGCGAGCTAGCTCTAAGCAGTGGATGGTGCCGACAAGATTGGTTTGCAGCACGTAGCCCGGAGAGCTATAGCCTGCAAGAACAGACGGCTCGGCGGAGCACTCGACGATGAGATCGGGTCGCAATACGTTGGGGTCTAAGTCTTCGGGCGAGCGGATGTCGCCGTGGACAAACTCAATTTGAGCGCGTTTGAACCGGGGAAGGTTTAGCTCCGATCCGCGCCGCTTAAGATTATCGAGCGCGATGACGGTGCTTTCGGGATACTGTTCTTTTAGGCCCAAAGCCATTGCGCTACCGACGAAGCCCGCTCCGCCTGTCACCAAAATCTGTTGATACCCCATAATTTAGCCCGATCTTTTTACAATATCTAAACTGTGCTACTGAACTGCACTCCTGAACTGCGCTCCTGAAACTGCGCTACCTGACTGCATTGCCTGATAGCCTTTCTGGCAGACGGGCGGCTTCTACGCGATTTTTCCTAACGTAGTCTCCTCTAGAGAGCATTTTTTCTGAAAATAGATACAGCACAATGAAGAGATAGCGGCTGCCCATTTCTTTAATTTTGAGCTTTGAGACGCCGGTTTGACGGTTGTGCCAGCTAATAGGTACAACCGCAGGAGAATAGCCGCGAATCATTGCTTTTAGCGGCATTTCTACCGTTAGATTAAAGTGATGAGAAATCAGCGGTGAAATATCTTCAATAACTTCTCTGCGGTAGGCTTTGAAGGCATTGGTCGTATCGTTGTATTTCAGATTAAAGAGGACTTTTACAAATAGATTGGCTAGACGGTTAATAAACAGTTTGTGGACAGGATAGTCGTAGACTTTGCCACCTCGAATGAAACGAGATCCAAACACGCAGTCGAAGCCTTCGCATAGCTTTTGGTAGTACTCGACGATGCATTCTGGCGGATCGGAGGCATCGGCCATAACGACGGTAACGGCGTCGCCTTGAAAGTTTTCGAGGCCGCAGCGAACGGCGAAGCCAAAGCCGTTGGGATAGTAGTTGTTGAGGTAGCGAACTCGCGGATTTTGTTGGCTAATCTGTCTGAGGATATTTTCGGTGCCGTCTTTGCTGTTGTCGTTGATGACCAGAATGTTGTAGTGAATGGGGCGACAATTTAAGTAAGTGCAGATGCTTTCTAGCGTGGCGGCAATGCCGTCTTCTTCGTTGTAGGCCGGAATGACGATAGAGAGCTGGAATCGGGCTTTGTCTGCACTATCAGCATTTTCGACGGTGGGAGGATAGCTGGAATGGTCTTGATGGGTGGCGGTTTCTAAATCTGAGTTGGCAACTGAAAGCCCTTCTGGTGGATAGAGATCGGTGCGGTATTTTGAAAGCGCCAGTCGGTCGTCGCTTTGATGTTTAAAGACGAGGCGATCGCTCAATGCGTAGTTAATGCCAGCGCTTAGCAGTGCGCCTAGCAGCGTATTAACCCCATAGCTAACGCCTAATCGGTCGAGCAGGGGAAAGACAATGAGCGATCTAGAAAGAACAGCTAGACCTGCCGCCACATGGTAGAGCGGTAGCTGCCGCAGCAGTAAGTTTTTGAGCGACCAGCTACCGCCTGGCCAAACCCAAATGCGATAGATGACAAAGCTAAACAGCAGCGAAATCTCGATGGCAATAACGTTGGCGACGCTGCGCAACCAAGGCGTATCAAAGCCTAAATACTCAATCAGAACAGCGATGAGCAGAAGGTTTAAAAGTGCTGCAACACCTCCTCCAATTAAAAACCGGACGCCTCTTGAGCTGCTTGCTGTTCTCACAGGTGTTCCTCTAGATCTATTGCCTTAAAATCTTTGCCTAGTCTGACATAACTTCGGCAGATGATTAAACTCTTGCGTTGTTTCTATCCAGACAGGGGTTCTTAGCAATTTCAGTCCTGGGCCATGCTCTAGCTCAAGACGTGAGTAAAGCTGGCCCTAGATACGCTCTCGGGGCCAGCGCAAAACAACCCATGGGACTGGGCCTACTGGTCGATGTTTGAGCTAAATAGCGATCAGTCAAATCGGGCAGTGAGTCGGGTGGTAGGCGATCGCCCAGAGCAGAAGGCTGATATTCTATTGCAAACCGTCAAGAATAAAACTATCGTGCTAGAAACCTTGAGCGGCCTAGCTCAAAACGATAGTGGGGACTAGTCTTACTGGTCTGGTTTGTAAATTCACCAAGCCGACAAAGCGCAGGAGACTTTGGAATGAAGCTTTCTCATCTAAATAAACAACCTACAATCTGGAAGGTTGTTTTGAGCCTGCTTTTTATAGGCTATGCGGTTTTGATGACGGTTGCCTGGCAGCCTAGAGGATTTGTTGCCAACCTGGATGATTCTTTTATGGCAGGGCTTAATAAAGCCTTTGCCGAGAACATTCAATTTGGCAAAGATTTTGTTTATACCTATGGGCCTTACGGCTTTGTGCAAAACGCGGTGTATGTACCAGAGACCTATAGCAGTCTCTTTCTATACCGCGCCTTTGCTGGCCTAGTTGTGGGCGCTGGGCTGCTAAAGATATTTGTTCATTGTTGGAAACGCAATCCGCGCACGGTTCTCTTCTTACTGCCTTTCCTCTGCTTTTTTCCAAATTCAGGTATCTCTACAGACAGCTTTTATATCATCGTGGTAACGCTGCCTCTGGTAGTTTACTTTTATGTGGATAGCGGATCGAACAGTGGGATGAATAGCCACGCGAGCCGGGGAAAGCTATCGCTTTTGCTAATCTTACTCATCGCAGGCGCGGCTTTCGCTAGCTTGATTAAGCAGACCACGCTGACGTTAGGGTTTGCTTTGGTGCTTTTTATCAGTGTCGATCAAATTTTGCGTCGGCGACGTTTTCCGACGGCTTTAGCGATCTATGGGCTGAGCATTCTCGGTTTTTGGCTGCTGGCCGGTCAGAACCCGGCTAACTTTGGAGACTATTTAGTTAACGCCGCGCAGATTGTGAAAGGGTTTCCAGAAGCAATGGGTCGGTCGGGGCCGCTGTCGGAGATTATTGTCTATGTGATTAGCGCCGCTTGTTTTATTGCGCTAACGGCTGTGGCTACCTGGAAATATCGGGTGACGCTCGATTTTCTACCGATATTAGGACTGCTGCTCATTTTCTTTTTGACCTTTAAGGCGTCGTTTGTTCGCCACGATAGCCACGCTTTGCAGGCAGCGATGACGACGATTCCAACGGCCTGCCTCTACAGTGCGTTGCTTTGGCCGGATATTAGTCGGCTTTCCTTCCGGCTCCCAATAGGCAAGACGAAGATTTCTCTGCTGCTAGTAGCTTGGGCTTTGCTGCTGATAAATGCGCAAGTTATTTTCAATAGCTACTCGTATATGTTCAATACCGGGAATTCAAATTATCCCTATCCCTACTATTACACGGCTGCTATCGGCAAAGTGGGTAGCACGCTGAAAGAAGCGCTATCGGTCATGACTGGGCAAGCGAATTTGCAGTCGGTTTATGACGGTTCTGTTGAGCAGATTCGAGCCGACAATCCGCTGCCTCCTATAGAGAGTTCTGCTGTCGATTTGTACCCTAATAATACGGCGGTGCTATTTGCTTATGGGCTGCCTTATCGGCCTCGACCTACAACTCAAAGCTTTACGGCCTATACCGGAGATCTCGCTGAGCTAAATGCCGCACATCTGCGGGATGGTAATGCGCCTGAGACAATTTTGTTCGATGCGCTTCCTGACGATAACCGGCTGCCGGGTTCTGATGATGGGCTGTCGTGGCCTGAGCTGCTAACGCTTTACGATTTAACTGATGTGACGGGCGAGTATTTGGTGCTAGAACGCAGCGCTGAACCGCGCGAGTACGCTTTAACGCCGATTGAAGAGACTGTAATTGGCTTAGATGAGTGGGTGGCGCTCCCTGACCAGGACGAACTGACGGCGATTTGGATGGAGTTGGACGCTCGGCCTAATGTCTTGGGGAAGCTGATGAGCGCGCTTCTTAAGCCACCGCCGCTCTCTATAGAAGCGGATTTAGCAGATGGTTCAGTAGAGCGCTATCAGGTGCTCACCGATGTGGCTAATCGCGGACATTTGCTGTCTCCTTTGATCGGCGATCGCGGAAATTTTGCTTACATGGCCTCACCACTCTGGCGCGATACGCTGAAATACTCAGCGATCAAACGATTTCGGTTAGTGGCCGACGGTTGGGGCCATTTGGCCTATCCCCGCGCTTGCCGTCTCAAACTCAGCGTTTTATCGTTTGCTCGTCAAGACTTTTCGGCTAAAGAATCTTCTATTAAGGGCTGGTCTACGTTTGAAGATCTGGCACTGCTTAAGAGCGGTCGCGTTGTGAGTGAAGATTATAGAAAATTAGTGGCGAGAGTAGGGCCAAATGGAAAAACTGTTCTACTAGCTCACGCTGATACTAGAGTTGAAGTTGATTTGCCTAAAAATGTTTTAAATCTAGCGGGTGGTCGGCTTTCGCTAGGATTTGGCATTCTCGAAAAATCCTGGAAAGAAGCTCAAAGGGCGGGCGATTTGCCTGATGGCGTAGACTTTCGCGTTTTAGCGATTTATCCGAATGCGCCGGAAAAGGTCTTGTTCGAGCAAAGGGTTGTTCCGCTGGCAAACGAGGACGATAAACAGGAACAGACGGTTGAGATTGCGTTGCCGGTTGGTGCTACGCAGATTGCGCTAGAAACGTTAAGAGGCCCCAAGAAAGACGGGAGCTGGGATTGGTCTTACTGGTCGAAGTTTGAGGTGAAGGCGACAAGTGATGCTTGAAGCGCAGTAGAGGCGACTTGCTATACCAACGCTAGCAGTTCTTTGATCTGTACTTCGACAGCTTCTAAGCTAAAAGTTGCTGCGCAATGGGCCTGACTGTTGGTGACTAGAGTATTGCGCAGAGGCTCATTCTCTATCAACTGCTGAATTTTGTGAAACCACTGATCGGGGGCGGCGATTAAAATCTGTGCCTCTGGCGAAAACTGAGCATAGACAGGGCCTTCGCTAGCGATGGTGGCAATGCCGCAGGCGGTGTACTCTACGTATTTGCTAGCTGTCTTGCACTGATTAAACTCGGTATTTTGCAAGGGGGCTAGCCCGATGGCCCAGTTTAGCTGCCGTAGCTGATTGAGAAATTTGGCGTAGTCGGTTTCGGTGCCGTAAGCTTTGGTTTGCTTAGCAAAGGCTTTAAGTGCTGCTGGCATTTCGATGGTGCCAAAGGTTTCAAAGCGCACTTGAGGATAGTCTGTGAGAATGTGAGCGATTTGGGGAGCGATCGCATTCAAGTCTTCCTGATGGCCTTTCGATCCCATATAGCCAAATGTGAGCGCCTTGGTGCGATCTGGTTCGCTAGAAATAAGGAAGTCGAGGTAGGGCGTACAGCGAGCGCTGAAGACGGTTTGTTGAGGAAATTGGCTGGCTAGGCGATCGCCCAAAGCAGCGGTCGATGCGTAGATTAAATCGGTTTGCTCTAGCAAAATTTTGCGCGCGCTGAGCACCACTGGATCGCCCTGCCGCTGCTGAATCTCTGCTCCTAGCGCCGGATTTATATTGAGTAAATCATCGTCAATGTGGCAGACGGTTCCCACCTTTTTAGCCTTAAACAGAGCGGGCAACACATCCCCATAGGGCACCCCGTACCGGCTAAATATCACCAGCGTAGGCTGCGTGTCCGCAATGACTTGATCGACGAAAGCTGCGGGCGTTTTTCCTTTTGTCCACTGGCCAATTTCAGCGCTGTCTAGCACGAAAAAAGCTAGGCTTTCGGTGTTGTGTAGCCGCAGCAGCACATAGTGAAAAAACAGAAAGTAGGTCGCCCGCACATTGTCTACCAGAATCAAAATTCTGGGCTGCTTGTACGGCGACGGAAAGGCGTAGGCGTAGCGCGGGGAGGTAGCAGACAGCTTTTCGTTGGCTCCATCACCCGTTGATTTTCTAGAGAATAGGGATTTGAGCGGGTTCATTGGCATGACAGCACTTTGCACTCCTTACGGCAATAGTTTCTAGCGGCCTTGATGACCGTCTTCATACAAGCGTTCAGCGACCCTCCAGGAAAACAGAATGCCGTCATCTTATCGGCATTTTGCTGGTTTTTGATCGCGGCAGGTCGCATAGGTTTGGGCAATTAGCGCTCTGCACTGGCTAATTCGCGTTCTTTGATAGCCATTTTCCGAACTTTTTTCTGGCGGTAGACTTCTTTGTGCGGCTTGTAGGGTCGATCCATCATCCGCAGCAGTTTTTGAAACTGTGGCTTGAATACCAGGGGCACTCGATGTTCCCAGCGAAGCGCGCTCAGCAAAGAAGGTCGAAAGTGACCGAGATCGATCTCCGTTTTTAGCTCCGCCTGAGTGAGCTTGCCTGTTTTCAGCATCAGGCGCACTTCTTCTAGCCACAGATCGCCATATTCGTTTTGAGCATATACCCAAGGCTGGGTTGCCATATCGGTGTAATGCAGTAGGGCTGTCTCGCTGGGCTGATAATATTCCAGGCTATTCCAGCGAAAAGGAATGGCGTAGCGAATCTCTGACTCTTCTAGGATGCACAAATCGTACATCAGCTTTTCGTAGTCATAGTCGCCTTGGTCGAGGCTGTCGATGATGTCGGTTATTTTCCAGGTGAGGCGATCGCAGTCCAACAGCATCACCGCACATTGCTTTACTCGTTTTTCCGGTGCGCCCTTTTTTTGGTTCGTCTGCTGCTGCGCCGCCGCTAGGTCTGATTGAATGATCACCTTTGCTCCCTCAAACGGGATATTCCAAAGGTCGGCAATATCGGCAAATACCAACATATCAGCATCCAAATAGAGCGCTTTCCCTTGATAGTTCGCTAGCTCAGGAATGCAAAACCGGCTGAACGAAAATCCGGTTCGCTGCCAGTTCAAAGGATCTTGAGGGACGCGAACGGGCAAATCTACCATCGCATGCACCGTTACTGGCAGCTTAGTATGGCGCTGGATAGAATGCTCTAAAACCTTCACGGCCAAAAGCTGCGAACGATCCGCTCCAACATAAACTCTTACCGGCTCATTCACAGCAAGTCTCCTTTGGCCCAGGGATGTAGCCCTTGACAATCATTGACAATCATTGACAAACCCTGTGATTGTATCAAGCCGCCATCCACTAAACACTCTTTAGGTTTACGGTCGGCGCAGCGCTAAGGGCTTCTCTGATGCGCACTATTTGAGTGAGAACATCCTCTAACTTATCCAGCGGAATCATGTTGGGGCCGTCGCTAAGGGCTACGTCTGGGTTTTCGTGAACTTCCATGAATAGGGCATCAATGCCGATGGCAGCAGCGGCCCTGGCCATATAGGGAACAAATTCGCGCTGGCCGCCGGAAGTGTTGCCCTGGCCGCCGGGCATTTGAACGCTGTGGGTGGCGTCGAAGACAACCGGATGGCCAAATTCGCGCATTTGGGGCAGGCCGCGAAAGTCTACGACTAGGGCATTATAGCCAAAGCTGGTGCCGCGTTCGGTGAGCAGCAGGTTTTGAGCGCCGCCGTCTTCGAGCTTTTTAACCACGTTTTTCATGTCCCAAGGGGCGAGGAACTGGCCTTTTTTAACGTTGATAGCTTTGCCAGTGGCGGCAGCGGCGAGCAGCAGGTCGGTTTGGCGGCAAAGAAAGGCGGGAATTTGCAGCAGATCGGCAACTTCGGCGACGGTCGCGGCCTGATAGCTCTCGTGGATGTCAGTAACGATGGGAACGCCGAATTCTTGCTTGACTCTGCTGAGGATGGCCAGTCCTTCTTCCATCGACTGGCCGCGAAAGGAGCTGATAGAGGTGCGGTTAGCTTTGTCGAAGGAGGATTTGAAAATGAGATTGATGTTAAGGCGATCGCACACCTTCAAAATGCCTTCAGCCATCTTCAGCGTAAAGTCCTCAGACTCAATCACGCAGGGGCCAGCGAGCAGTGCCAGCGGCTGACCGTCACCGATGGCAAACTTATCAGCAATTTGAGTTCGGATCGTGGGCGTCTGACTGGTGGCGAGCGTTGCGGCAGGTTTAACTGGGGTGGCAACCATAGGACGATTCTCCTTAAGTAATGAGTGTTTGAGACCTAGTAAGGTCTTCAGGCGTATTCATGCCTATCATGGCAGTTTCTATTTGACATCCGCGAATTGAACGGACAAGTCACCCACGCCGTAGCTAGTGCTTCACAAAAAACGTCTTGGTGTAGTTAGCAACTTTAGGGCCATAGCGAATGTGAAATAAGTCCTCAGGGCGATCCTTCATAAAGCTATCAACGGCTGTCTTCGCCATAGGATAGTGAACAGAATAATAGTCGTCGAGGAAGATAATGCCGCCTTTTTCTACTTTAGGATAGAAAAATTCCAGGCATTCCAAATGCCCCTCGTATAGATCGCAGTCTATATTGACAAAGAAGTAAGGCCCGGTTGGAAGAGTCGGGAGCGTCTCTGAGAAAAAGCCGGGCACCAGCGTAACGTAGCTGCTCAGATCTCTTTCATCAATGGCGGCTTGCACCTGACCTTGAGAAGTATCGTCAAAGATCGTGCCTTTTTCTTTCACAAGGTCAATGACCAAATCAGCAGCCATCTGTTCGTCCATATTGCTGAATTCGGGAAACCCTTGAAAAGAGTCCAGGCCGTAGATGTGGGCATTTAGCCCATACTGTCGAACAATTTCGGCACAGGCGACTAGGCTAGAGCCTTGGTAAACGCCACATTCTGCGGCAATGTGAGAGTGACCGTTACGCAGCAGATCTGCGAAGCGCCGGAGTCCTCTTTTTAGCGGATGGTGCTGGGCAGAATCGGTCGCGTAGTGCTGCAGCAGCGCCGATCTAAAAATCTGCATGACCGGGATGGCCTTCGCGTAGTACTGCCGGTAGGGAAGGTCGAAGGGTAAGGGCGTACGAGAGCTAAATTTGATAGGCTTAGGCTTTTTTTGACTGGCAATTTGATTGGCAATTTGACTGGAAGCTTGATCGGAAGTTTGATGGGAAGTCGCACCGGCTTCTAACAGAGAATCTGGCTGTTCTGCTAACGGCGACGCCTCTGGCGGTGTCGGACTCAAACTGCTGTCCTCTGTCATGATATTTCCTCTATTCCTTCGAGTTACGTTGTGATAGCTGACGACCGACACTGACGGCCAATGCTGACGACCGACGCTGGCGTTTCAGAATGTATCTGCGGGGCTTATGACCGACCGGAAACTAGCTTACTTGAGGCAACTAGCTAGAGACTGACCGACTGAGAATTGCCCCGCAAACTATCTGCGCCGACCGTCGGCTCGGAAGATGGCTCGGCGGTATGAAGCTGCCATTCTCTGGGCTGGTAGAACTGACACTGGTTCATATTTTTACTTTTGCTGACCTCAAATCGAAACGACTCAACCATATCAAAAACGTAGAAAGGGCGTTTGGCAACGGTTATTTTCATCACGTAGAGATTGGGACTGAGGCCACAGTAGGGCAAGTTGAGTCTAATTTCGGCGAAACCTGGATTCAGCGGCAGCGGTTGCTTGTCTCGCTCACTGCTGATATTGAGAACGCAATCTGTACCCGAGTTAAGTTCTCGAACCATAACAATGACGATGGCCTCGTCTATTGGTTCATGTACGCTGCAGCGAATACAGACGCTGGCGCTCGCCCCACTTTTAAGCGCGGCAATCGGGTCGCCGGCTGCGTCGATAAAAAATACTTTGTCAATAGTAAGTTCGGTCGCGACCGTACTATTACCTTGGGCGGAAACAGCCGCAACTGCACCTTTGTTAGCGTCTGCTTTGTAGTCTAGAAGGGCTTCTTCGTAGCGGCTAATCACCTGTTCGGCAGTGTCGTGCAGAACCATTTTGCCCTTTTGCAAAAAGACGGCGGTGTTGCACAAGTTGAGGACTGCGTTTGAGTTGTGCGAAACCAGAAAGAACGAGGTGCCCTGCTCTCGCATTTCAGCCAGGCGGCGATAGCATTTGGCGCGAAACATAGCGTCGCCCACCGCCAAAACTTCGTCGAGCAGCAGGACATCAGGCTGCGTATAGATAGCGCATGCAAAGCCGAGCCGGGCGCGCATTCCGGAGCTGTAGGTGCGCACGGGGGCGTCGATGGCTTCCCAAATTTCGGAGAAGTCGACGACATCGTCGAAGCGATCGCTAACGTCTTTTCTAGAGACGCCTAGAATAGCCATATTGATAAATACATTTTCGCGTCCGCTTAGCAGGGGATCAAAGCCTGCGCCTAGGGCAATTAGGGCGGCAATGCGTCCGCGCACCACGATGCGTCCGGTGTCGGGTTTCATCAGACCGCTGATCATGCGCAGCAACGTCGATTTACCGCTACCGTTAACGCCGACTAGCCCAATGGATTCGCCGCGTTTGACCTCCAAGCTAATGTTTTGGACAGCCCAAAATTCCTGATCGCGCAGGCGATCGCTCTGTCTTTCCAGACCAGTGACTTCGGAAAAAATATCTCGTAGCCCATACAGGTAGGAGCGTTTAAGATTGCGGCAAAACTTTTTTGAGACGTTTTGCACCGATAAAATTGAGTCGTTAGCCGACAAGCGATCGCCGACGGCTGACCCCATAGATGAAGATCCCATTAGCTGATCCTCTCGACTAGAAAGGGAATAGACAAACGAAAGACCAGCCAGCCAAAAAACAGCGTGGCGATCGCAATTAAACTCATCACCCCAAACCCAATCGGACTAGAGACAACGCCTGTGGTTGTCAGCTCTCGAGCAGTAACCAGCAGCGGGGTGACCGGATTTAGCTTGACTAAAAAAGCAATCAAAGCGTTATCGGGTACAGGATAGATGACTGGGGTCAAAAAGAACCATACCAACAAAAGCACATCCATCGAACGGGAAACATCTTGCACCAGATGATTAATCGGCACCAAAAATAGGCCAATGCCCGTACCCAACACAATCAGGCTGATGAAGGCAAAGGGGGCTAGCAGCACCGTCCAGCCCACAGAAACTTTGAAAACAACAAAAATAACGACTAAGAGCACGAGCTTGAGCAGCAGGTTAAAGAGCACCTGTCCCAGCTGAGAGAGAATAATCGCCTCATGGGGAAACTTTACGCGCGAAAGGACGGTGCGCGAGGCTTTGATCGCCTGCTCTGGGCTTTGAAAGGCTTCTAAAAACGTCTGCCAGAGAATCGTGCCCAGCATGACAAACGCAGGATAGGGAATATCGGTTTCACCCACGTTAATTACCCCGGCATTGCTGGCAAAGGCAAGTCCACCTGCGGTAATTGCGGCCGGCACAATCGCCCAGGCGGTGCCCAGAAAAGAGCTGCGATACTGAGATTGAAGATCTCGGGTAAAGAGCCGCCAGGCCAGGTCTTTGGAATGCCAAAGATCGTCCCACATTTCGACGAGCAGCCGCCTGGGAGAACGGATACGACTCGTGGGGGTGTAGATAATTTCGCGAAAAGGGGGAGACGCCATTGGTGTCTATCTAGAAAAGCTCATCAATTCTACTGGACGGACGTACGCCAAGTCGCTGGAGGCTGTGACAGCTAGTAATTGGCTACGACTGGTTCAGTGAGATATTTTGTCGTGGATATGGGCGGTGATATGGGCTACGACCTTGCCGACGGCATCGCCGGGAATGAGGCGATCGCGCAAGAAGCCTTCTACCGCTTCTAATTGAGGGTGGCGATCGCTCATTTTTGCGACCACAGCTTGCCAGTCTTTTTGATGGCGCAACAGCGGTAGGGGTTCGTAGTTTGGCAGGTCTAGATCGTAGGCCACCACGGCGACGGGGGTATGCGATCGCGCGGCATCAACGGCCACGGTCGAAGGCGTTGTAATCACCGCATCGGCAATTTGGATCAGTGCGGGGGCCGTAAAAGCCTCCCACTGCGGATCTTTAGGATCGGCAATGAGCAGATTCTCGGCAGCGGGCAGACGGCCCTGATAGCGCTGGGTCAGCCATAGCCCGGTGTGGTGTGGCTTGACTAAAACAGTGAGATGGGGATGCGCGATCGCGGTTTGCTCTAAATCTTGCAGAAACTGCTGCCGGTAGTCGTCGCTATAGCGGCTCCAATGCAGATTTTCAAAGACCACTAGCAGCGGGTTGCCTGCTTTGTGGCCAGGAATTTGCTGACTGGCGTTGACGTTAACAAAAGGAGCGTCGATAAATTTAGGACAGCCTACGGCAACGCATTTGGCCCTGGTGGCGGCAGGGGTTTCGAGAGGAAGTTCGCTGACCTTCCCCCAAGTAAAAAAGGTCTGGGAGGCGAACATAATGTTACCGACCGGATATTCTGCGTCAAAGTAAGTAAGGCCAACATTGTCGAAGCCGTGCTGCATGGTGTAGGTAGGGATGCCTGCTTGGTTGGCCCTTTGGGTTAACCGGTAGGGGCCTTTGTGGGCGTTGGCGGTGCTTTCAGAAGCGGTAACTAGCGCCTTTACGCCTCGCAGGCTAGGTTGCAGCCCGGTGACAACGGCCTTATGGCTGAGTATTTTGGGCTGAATGCCTGCGGCTTTTAGCAGGTTGCCGATGCGGGGAGACTGCTGCCAGGATTTGTCGCTAACGGCCACTTCCAAACGATGGTCTGCAACTTGCTTTAGTCGCTCGGCCAGAGGCAGCAGCATGTCTAAGTCTTGGGGTAGATTCACAAACAGCAAAATCTTGGACTTGCCACTCAAGGCTATTCCTCGGAGGAACCGATTCAGTCGAGCTTTTAGTTTGGTCGCGAGCGATTTCACCGGGCGCGGTTCTCCTGTTGGCTGATTTGGCTGATTTGTTTAAGCAGGGCGAGCCACTTTTGGGCGATTTTTTCTCCGCTGAGATTTTGGGCGATCGCCCTTTGAGCTAGGGCCACATGCTGCTCACCGACTGCGGGATTAAGCAAGTACTGCCGCAGTCCTAGCTGCCAATCGTCAAACACCACACAGTCCTCAAACAGCTTCAGCGCTGGCGTACGACTCGCGACAACCGGCGTGCCCTGAGAGAGAGAAAGCACGGCGCGATTAGCCGATTTGCAAATACTGAAAATAGACTGCGAATTTGGAATAATGGTCACATCGCTAGCTTGGATGTAGTCATAAATTTTGCGCGGATGCCAGCGCAAATAGACCGTCTCAAAAGGCAAAGGCTGAATGTAGCGCTCGTATTTAGCCTGGCTATTGCTGACGACAACTAGGCGCAGCGGGAGTTCGCCGCTGAGCTGTTCGAGGGCGGCCCCAACCTGCAAAATGCTCGACATGCCAAAGCTACCGTACTTAGCCCCATGATTGCCAAACCACAGGACTGTTTTGATGCCTGGTTTAGCCTTGGGCCACCGCTGAGGGAAAAGCGGCGTAGGTTGGACTAATAATTTGTCGGGTGGTTTGTTGGCGGGTCTATTGGCGGGGTTATCCGATAGTTTGGCAGGTGAGTAGTTAGATTGAGCCGCCTGAGTCAACGAGTGTTTTTCGACTGTTCGCGTAGCGGCCACTGAATTGGCAGCTAGCGGCTTAAGCGGCGGTTGAGCGATCGCCTGATCGTCCCTGGTTTGCTTAGGCTGCTTAGTTTGCTTAGTTTTATTTTTCAGTCGCTCTCCCAGAGTGCTGACTCGGCCTTTGACTTTCTGATAGAGAGATCGCGATCGCTTAAGAACCGATCTGCTATTAACTTGGGCCTTGAGCCATCGCCGCTGAGTGGTACGAAAGGCATCGTCAAGATCCAATTGAGTCTCGCAACCATCTGGGATAACGACAATGGGAATATTGAGCGGTGCGATCTGCCCAGAAAAAGGCGCTGCCAACGCTCTCTCAATTTCTGCCTTTAGTGCCTCACCCGTAGCGACAATTGCGCTAGCCCGCCGAGCCATCAGCCGAAAGTTGTCAGCCGGTACGTAGCTGCTATCGGCAGCATAGTCCTCAATAAAAATGTTGTCGCACAGGTCTAAGATAATGGGCACGCCCAACTCGGCGGCTTGCTCGCAGGTCGCAACATCTTTATCTCTGAAACTTTTAACGAATATAATCGCCTCTGCTTGGCGCGTTAGCTCAACTAAATCTGCGCCACCGTAGATCGTCTGGGCCATGCCTTGATTAGCCAAATACTTAAGAGGCAGCAGACATCGGTAGCGCAGGCTAGCCACGTTTGCGTTTAATGTTTGAGTTTTCCAAATCAGCATGAGAGTGGCATTAAAGACAATGAGAAAAATTGCGATTGTGCATGAATGGTTTACAAGCCATGCTGGATCGGAAAAAGTTGTTGAGCAAATTCTTAGGGTATATCCTAATGCGGATTTGTACAGCCTGGTTGATTTTCTACCCCAGCCGCAGCGCGATTTTATTCAGCATAAGTCGGTTACAACTTCGTTTATTCAATCTTTGCCGTTTGCCCAAAAGCATTTTCGCAACTACTTGCCACTGATGCCGCTGGCCATCGAACAGTTCGATTTATCTCGCTACGACCTGATTATTTCTAGCCACCATGCGGTAGCCAAAGGCGTCCTCACCCGGCCCGATCAGCTACATATTAGCTACGTTCATACGCCGTTGCGCTATGGCTGGGAGCTGCAGCATCAGTACCTGCGCCAGGCGAACTTGACCCAAGGCCCCAAAAGCTGGCTGACCCGCGCTATTTTGCACTACATGCGGCTGTGGGATATCGCTAGCGTCAACCGCGTAGACGCATATATTGCCAATTCTCGCTATGTCGCCCGCCGAATTGAGAAAACCTACCGACGCCCAGCCAGCGTGATTTATCCGCCGGTTTCGGTTCACCGATTTGATGCCTACAGGCCGCGCGAAAACTTTTACCTGACGGTTTCCAGGTTTGTGCCCTACAAACGAGTCGATTTGACGGTTCAAGCGTTTATTCAGCTTGGGCTGCCGCTGGTGGTCATTGGCGATGGCCCGGAGGCAAAGGCGCTCAGGCAGATGGTAGCCGCGAGCGACCAGAAGAATGCCCAGCGGAATATTCAGTTTCTGGGAAGACAGCCTGACCACGTTGTAGAGGACTATATGCAGCGCTGTCGGGGCTTTATTTTTCCACCGGAGGAAGATTTTGGCATTACGCCAGTGGAGGCGCAGGCAGCAGGCGCGCCCGTAGTTGCTTACGCAAAGGGCGGACAGGCCGAAACGGTAATACACCAGCAGACAGGATACCTTTTTCCCTATCAGACAGTTGAAAGTCTGGTACAGTCTGTCAAATGGCTAGAAGCGAGTGTGGGTCAATTTGAGGCAGGTGCATTGAGACAGAACGCTGAGCGGTTTTCATCTACGCAGTTTCGTTCGACCTTTCAAGCGTTTGTAGAAGCAGCCTGGTCGAGGTTTGAGCGCGAGCAGCTAGACCCCGCTTCGCCCTCAAGTTCGAATGGCGGGGCTGATGACAGGGTTGATGATATTGCTGACAGGGAGTAAGACAGGGCGCTGTGACTATTTACCAATCTCCTTTATCGTCAGATGGAACAGGCCATTTGCGACGGGCGATCGCTCGCGTCCCAACGCGCCCTCGGCTAACGCTGCTAACGCTGGTCAGTATTGACCTATTGTGTCTTAGCCTGGCAGGTATTTTTAGCGTTTGGGTAAGGCTGATCTGCGACGGCCAGTTTCATCCTTCGATTTATTGGCGACTGTGGCCAATTACCGGTGTTTTTGTGTTGGGCTATGCGCTGGCGGGGCTGTACCCAGGCATTGCGATGAGTCCGGTGGAGGAGCTGCGCCGACTGACGCTGACAAATACGCTGCTTTATCTGCTGATGGGGTCTTCTATATTTCTGTTTAGAGAAGTCGCGCTTTATTCTAGGGCCGCTTTTTTGATGGCCTGGTTGTTTTCGATGGTGTTTGTGATTGTCGGGCGCTATGGGATTCGGTCGCTGTGCGCGCGTCAGCCCTGGTGGGGCCACCCGGTGGTGGTGATGGGCGCGGGGAAGACGGGCGAAATGGTGGTGCGTACGCTTCAGCGCCAGCCAAGTTTGGGCCTAAAGCCAATTGCTATTTTGGATGATGATCCAAGAACGCACGGCAGTTTGGCCGGGGTGCCGGTAGTAGGCGGTCTTTCGATAGCTCCAATGCTGGCCAAAGATTTTAAGATTCCCTATGCGATTGTGGCGATGCCGGGGGTTTCGCGCAGCCGGTTGATGCAGCTATTAAGCCGGTATGGGCGGACGTTTGCGCATCTGATGATTATTCCAGATTTGTTTGGCATGGCGAGTTTGTGGGTGGCGGCGAAAGATTTGGGCGGCGTTTTGGGGCTAGAGGCGCGGCAGCAGCTCTTTTTGCCAGGGCCTCGGTTTATCAAAGCCTGTTTAGATAAAGGCTTGGTGATTTTAATTAGCTTGTTGGCGCTGCCGCTGATTGCGCTGATTAGCCTGCTGATTCGGATGGATTCTCGGGGGCCTATTTTCTATCGCCAGGTTCGAATTGGGCGCGAGGGCAAGCTTTTTAAGGCTTGGAAGTTTCGCTCTATGGTGGTTGATGCCGATGTTGCACTAGCGCAATATTTGCAAGCGCATCCCGAGCTGAAATCTTGCTGGGAAGAAGACCACAAGCTGAAGGACGATCCGAGAATTACTCGGGTGGGGCGTTTTTTACGTCGCACCAGTTTGGACGAGCTGCCTCAGCTTTGGAATATTTTTATTGGTGAGATGAGTTTGGTGGGGCCAAGGCCGATTGTGCATGAGGAGGTTTGGCGGTACGGCGATATGTACGATCTCTATTTGCAGGTGTTGCCGGGTTTGACTGGGCTTTGGCAGGTTTCGGGGCGCAATGACGTGACTTATGAAGAGCGGGTAAATTTTGATGCTTACTATGTTCGTAACTGGTCGGTTTGGCTGGATATTTATATTTTGATGCGGACGGTTAAGGTGGTGCTGGCTGGGGATGGCGCGTACTGATATGACGGGCGAACGAATGGCGGGCGAACAGGCTTACGAAGGGACTTTGTCGGAGGGTGGCAGAGTGGGTAAATCGAGGTTTTTGGGGCGCGATCGCCTTTGGATTGGCAGTCTAGTTGCCCTACCTTATCTGAGCTATATAGCGCTGGTGGTGATGCTAGGACTGTTCATCCTGGCGCTGGTGCGTCGCGGTGGGCAGGTGATGGGGCTGTGCGCTCAGCGCGGTTTTGGCTGGCTAGCAGCGGGGATGTTGTTGAGTGCTTGCTTTGCGCTTAATAAGGGTGACGGCTTTTTACAGCTGACGAATTTTTTGCCTTTTTTTGTGATGTTTGGCGTGATGGCGACGGTGCCTTCTGTGGTGGCAAGGCCGTTTGAGCAGCTAGAATTTTTGGCTCATTGGCTGGTGGTTTCGAGTATGCCGATGAGTTTGGGCGCGATCGCCGAATTCATCATCAAGTTCGAGTCAATTGCCCCTAGCGCCAAAGCCTCCCCGCTCCCAAGCTGGCTATTGGACTCTATTTACGAGCCTGATTTTGGCCACCGAGCGCACAGTTTTTTTGGCCATCCCAATATGCTCAGCGCCTACCTGGCAATTGTGCTGGGCCTGGGGCTGGGCCTGATGCTCAAAGCGTTGAATATCAGGCGTAACGATGCGGCAACGCGAATCCAGGGAGCGGCTTTGCTGCTGGGCGTGGTGGCTATTTTTTGCGCCGGATCTCGCAATGGGCTGCTGATTGCGGGCATTTTAATCGCGATCGCGCTTTATGCGGCTCGGCGGCATCGGTGGGTGCTGCTAGGCGGGCTGTCGATAGGAGCTTTTTTGGTATCGGCGGCATTTGCGTTTGGGATTGGCGGGCGATCGCTCTCTTTAGCACTGGTCACTCAAGATCCGCGCTTGAGCGTTTGGCGGCTGGCGATAGAGATGATTCAGCAGCGTCCGTGGGTGGGATGGGGCTTTTCGGGTCTCAGACGGATTTATGTTCCGGGCAGCATCCCAGATTACGACGTGATTTTTCACGCGCATAACTTCTGGCTATTTTTAGCGTCTGAAGCGGGGTTGCCGGTTATGGTGGCTTTTTGCGCGGTGATTGGCACCATTTATTTTGATGGAGTCAAAGCCTATTTAGGTGGCGGCTGGGGGGCTTTGAAAGAGGGCGATCGCGCGATTCTTTTAGGCTACCTACTTGCCTTTGCTAGCTGCATGCTATTTGGCCTCTTCGATGTCGCCATATTTGACGCTCGGATAAATCTGTTCAACTGGGGCCTAGTGTCAGCCATTTACATGCTCTCTCGCAGCGCCTTACCAACGCCTTCCAAAACCTTACCAACGCCTGAGCAAGTCTGAGCAAGTCTGAGCGATAAAACGGCCCAACCCAAAAAGGGAATGACCGAGGGCGTTATTTAGCCTCTAATCATCCCCTTTTTCAGACTTTTCGGTTTTTCCGGACTTTTCGGTAGCCGTTAGCGACTAAATCACCTTAGCTCCGCGCAGAACGAAGAACAGACCCGCTGCCACGCCAAACCAAACGCCTAGCTCAACCACATAAATTAATGCGCCGCCCATAGTTTTCTCCTACTATTGTTTTACAGTTGTGTTCTATATCTTCCCACTGAATTACCCACTTATCCAAGTACACGCGATTATTCCTCGCAATTTGCACCCCTCATGGCTACTCTGACTGAAACGACCATTCGCGTAAACCTGCCGCAAGAAGCCTACGACGTTCGGATCGCCTCGGATGGGTTGGATCAGCTAGGAGCTTGGATTTTAGGTGATAATCCCCATAATCCACTGATCAAGCCGGGTCAGAAGGTACTTCTAGTTTCAAATCCGGTGGTGTATGAGCGGTATGGGCTGCGGGCGATCGCTTCCTTAAAAAAAGCAGGCTACCTCGTTTACCACTGCATTTTGCCCGCGGGCGAACAGTACAAAACGCTGGCCTCCATCGAAAGAATTCACGATGCGGCCTACGAAAATCGGCTGGAACGCAGCTCTGCGATGGTGGCGCTCGGTGGCGGCGTCATTGGCGATATGACTGGTTTTGCGGCGGCTACCTGGCTCAGGGGAATTGCTGTCGTTCAAGTGCCGACCTCTTTGCTGGCGATGGTCGATGCTTCCATGGGCGGAAAAACGGGCGTGAACCATCCCAAAGGCAAAAATCTAATTGGGGCGTTTCATCAGCCCAAGCTCGTCTTGATCGATCCGCATGTGCTAAAAACGCTGCCGGTTCGTGAGTTTCGCGCAGGCGTTGCCGAAGTGATTAAGTACGGCGTGATTTGGGACAAACCGCT
>JBBSOB010000015.1:0-31985 GCA_038260205.1 Phormidesmidales cyanobacterium | reverse complement strand
CGCTTCTGGTAAATACGCTACTTGCCGACATCCGCAACGAAATCACCCGCAAAACATTCTCAGAAGACTGGCAAGAAATTCAAGACAACCTCTCCAAAAAGAAAACCCAAGCACAAGTCAATCGCCTTACCAGCCTTGTAGACAAGTTCAATGAAGGACTCATTCCCAAACTACAAGAGCTAAAAGCCAAAGTCGTAGATGTTTTCAACCACTTCGGATACTACGACGTCAACCTTGATTTTGAATTCCGTGGCGTTGCCTACAGCCCGCACAGCCGCAGCCTAGATCGCCAAGAAGTTCTGCTCAAGGTACAGTTTTACGAGCAAGACATCCCCTCTCACTATCAGTTTCTCAACGAAGCCAAACTCTCCGCTATTGGCCTATCCATTTACCTATCCGCCCTACTACTCAACCCATCTAGAAGAGCAGACAGATTTAGAATTCTGGTGCTAGACGATGTACTCATCGGCTTAGACATGTCCAACCGCCTACCCATTATCAAAATTTTAGAAGAATACTTTCGCGACTACCAAATATTCCTGCTCACTCACGACTTAGAATGGTTCGCCATCCTCAGCCAGCGCTTCACCGAGGATGACAATTGGAAGCTCATGAACCTCTTTTGCACCAAGCCCTTGCACAGAGGCGACAGCGTTGAATACGAAATGCCAGTCATCGCCGAGCGAAAAGATTACCTTGCAAAGGCACAGGACTATCTTACTCAAAACGATTACAAAGCCTCTGCCATCTATCTACGAACGGCCTTTGAGCAGATTCTGAAAAGCCACTGCAATAGAAAAGGCGTTGCCGTCGTGTACAAAGAAAAAGCGAAAGAGCTTAGCAGTAACGACTTTTGGAGTACCGTGAAGGGGAATTTGTCTCCGGATTTGGTCAAAAAAGTGGAGGAGGCGCGATCGCTCATCATGAACCCGCTCAGCCATTCTCGCGTCGTCAGCATTTACAAAGGCGAAGTCAAAGACGCCATCGCAGTCATCAGCGAACTCAAGCAGGCGCTAGCGCACCTATAAACCATCCTTATTTATTCAGCTCCCGCCTCAATTGCGATAAAGCATCCTCAGAGTACTTCTGAACCTTACTCTTATCGCTTCTACCTGTCGCAATTTCGGTATGATATTTAGAATTACCCTTCAGACAACACTGCTTAATTAGGCTCACGGTTTGATGAGGACTGATCTCTAGCTTCTCTGCTAAGTGACCAGTCGTATATATGTACCAATCTTCCTTGTAAATTTCGGCTCGCATAGAGGCTATATCAACAGCCGCCTTTTTATCAGCAGTAACATGTAGCGCAGCGTCCGCAGCTTCACCATTTTTGACTGCCTCAAACTGCTTTTGCATCATGCCAATACTGTTCTTAAGCAAAGCAGACTCATCCCTCAAAGCCCTAATTTCGCTGCTTAGAGGCCCAATAAACTGAGAGAAGAGTTCTAGCATCTTACTCTCGGTGATCGGTCTATCTTCCACAGCGCCATCTCTTCTAACAGATCTGGCGCTACTTAACTTAGTGACTTTTTCAGGATTTGAATCTAAAGGCATCTCAATCTATGCAGTTTTTAAGTTTGACCGTCTATCTCTCACCCGCTTAGACACATCTTTCAAAGTGCTATCAGCAATTGTCTCAATCTCTTCCACAGGCAAAACGTTTTCCAACTCTCTCTTCAAAAAGTCCAATAGCTTATCGTAAGTAACTCCACCTTCTAAAGACTCTATATACTCAACTAGGCGCGATCCAACATCCGGCCCCGCTTCTACGTCGCAGTCAGCGCCTTCTTCAACCTCGACTGCCCATTCCAACCAACTCTTCTCAGTCATTCCGCTTTCTCTCCCTCCAGTAACAAAAAAACTAGCTACTCCTCACTCACCTTACTCATAAACCGCTCTCTGATTTCTAGAGCCTTATCACTAGCGATCTCAAAATATCTAAGATCGTACTTATCGGCATCGCGTTCAAACTTATCCATCCCAAACCGCTCATAGAAAGGCTCCGCCCGAGGCAGCGCATGTAAACCAATTCGTCCTTTGTATTCCAGCTCTACACTACGATGTATGGCATATGCCATCAGTGCCGATCCAACCCCTCGATAAGCTCGATTAGAAGATGAACCCCGGTTCCAAGGCGCTGTTGATAGATACTCCACGTACACGGCATTTTTACCCTTATCCAATCTAGAACGATGCATATCTAATTCAATAAACATCAGCCCCTGAGTGATATCTTTAACCTCAACTGCGTACTTTTCGTAACTTGGCTGAAGCCTGAAAAGCTCATACTTCTTACCCCAATCCCAGTGTGTATCTTCCTCACTCTGCTTTAAACGCTCCTTCCAGTACGTGTCGTAATCAGCCAGATGATTCTCAGACATGCTTGTAAGCACTGCACTGATTGGCTTCTGAGTAGCACAGTCCAAAACAGGAAACCTAAGCATCAACTCAACCTCCAACCATCTGGCATCACATCAGCACCAGCTCAGACTTTTCCTTATCCTCTGATTCAAAGTAAAACTTCTCACCCGAATCTATCCGGCTCTCAATCAGTCCCGTTAGCCGGATAGCTTGCCGAACCACCGCCGACTTACTCATGCCCTTCGCCTCGCTCAACCGATTCAGCAATTCCAGTTCCGCCTCCGAAAGCTGTAATGAGATCAACGTTTTTTTACTCATCAATGACCTCCGTAAAATCTTGAGTTATCTATATACTAGTTATATAAATTCTATATAACTTTTGCAATTTGTCAAGATATTGTCCATATTGCGCCGATGAAGCGTCCCACAGCCCGCGAGCTACCTGCCGGAGATGGCTCAATTATATTTGCGCAGTTTTTCCTACTGATAGAACAAAATCAATCCCTGCTCAAAGATGAGACCGAATCCCATGGCGACTCTTCTAATAAAAAACCTACTCGAAGACTTCTACCAATCCATCCAAAGGATAGCTAACCGTGCAAACGTTAGCCCCAGCGAAGCCGTCATTCAGATGCTTTCGCAGGCAGTGCCACAAGCTCAAATCACCGTTAAGCAGCAAGCGCAGCTCGATGAAACAGCCGCCGCATTGGCTCGGATTCGCGATCGCCCTCTCATCAATCCGCTCAACGCTGGCCTACTAGACAGCACACAGATAATCTGGGAAGATCGCGACCGATGACTGCACCATTTCAATGTGTCATTGATACCAACATCGCAATCAAACAATTTATCGACGATCCGCTAACAATTTCAGACACTCCACGCCACAGATCATCCCATCCGTCAAAACCTCTTCGCGCTCGACACCATTCTCAGCATTCGCATCGTAGAAGGAAAAGCCTAAACACAGCAAAGCCGACTATGCAAAAATAAAGCACCGCCACTCACTAAAACTATCTGGGGATAGCAGCATGACCGCAGCACACTTAAAAACGACAGTCTATCAACGCTTAGGACTCACCTCAGAACAGCTCACGGCCTTTTGCAACCGTCACCAAGTCGCCGAACTCGCCCTTTTTGGCTCCATCCTCCGCGACGACTTTCACCCCGATAGCGACATTGATATTTTGGTAACTTATCAACCGCAAGCTCAACGCGGCTTGCTCGAAAAAGTAGTGATGAAAGAAGAGCTAGAAAACCTGATCAATCGTAAAGTTGATTTGGTAAGTAAAAAAGCCATCAAAAACAGCCGCAACTGGATTCGCCGCCAAAACATTCTCAACTCATTCGAGGTTATTTATGTCGCGTGACTTAGCGGCCTTAGTAGATATTGTTGACGCCATTCAGCTCATACAGCAGTACATCGAAGGCGTTGACCAATACAACCTGTCAGAGAACGTTGAGAAGCAAGATGCCATTTTCCGCCGCATCACTATCATTGGAGAAGCCACCAAACGCCTCTCTAAAGAATTCAGAAGCCAGCACCCTACCATTCCTTGGAAACAAATTGCCGGAATGCGAGATGTACTCTCTCACGATTACGACGAAGTAGATTTAGACGAAGTGTGGCTCGTCGTCCAACAAAACCTTCCCCAGCTCTTGGCCTATATTCAACCCTTGATTCCTTCAGAACCGCGCGATCGCTCATCATGAACCCACTCAGCCATTCTCGCGTCGTCAGCATTTACAAAAGCGAAGTCAAAGACGCCATCGAAGTCATCGGTGAACTTAAGCAAGCGCTAGCAAGGCTATAAAACGCCTAATTTCACATTCCTAGAGTATGGCGTAAAGCAGCTTCCACTGCTCTCATACTTGGCAAGCTGCCAATAGTCCGATCGATCAATCTCAGAACTACGAATAGTCCCCAGGTTGTCCGTCATCACAACGGAGTCCGTTAATAGTCCACTTTGCTTCCCCTCAGGAGTTTGTAAGCTGATAACAACTCTACTGAGATGCTTCGCCCGCGCCAGATTGCTAGTAACCATTGCAACAATAGTTTGAGCAATACCCGTTTTCAGATGATCTGACTGAATGACCAAAGCAGGTCTACGTTTGGCAGTGCGTAAATCAGAGTTGGGGAAAAGTACTAATACGATATCGCCGCGCCTATAGCTCATCACAAGCTGCCATCTCTGGTCTGTTCCAGTCTTCAGCAAAGGTTTGCAGTCGTGACTGTAACTCAGCAGCTTGCGCTTCTCCTATTCCTCTACTTGCCAAATTCACCGAACTCTCCGCAGCCGATAAGCTCGAACCCTGTTCACCTTGCAGAGACTCAGCGAACTGTAATACGGCCTGTTGTTGATCAGGAGCTAAGACCCGAATAGTTTCAAGAATTTGCTGTTCAATTAGCATAACTAACTCCGCAAAACGACCGCGACATCAAAAACACTGCTTACTGAGGTTTAATTCGATTTCAATATCATAACTAACTTCTCTAGCTATGATGGCACGGTCGATAGCAGATGGCGTATCTGCTTGCGATCGCATCTCCCACCCCCGTTCAGTTCAAAAGGAATTCCCGCCGATACCGTAGCAGAATCAGTAGCCAAGACAGCAAACGCCGCAGCGCCTTCTAACGAAAGAGTAAACATAAGATCTGGTCTCCAATAAGGGTGTCTCGAAAACCTTAGCCACACCGCAAAATATAGGGCAGTTCGGAATCACTGAGGTACATTGACCTTAGCTCGTAAACTGGCTAGTGCAGTTTGGAAGTTAGCTGTCGGTGGGTGTTAGTCGCACTTGCCGATACGCTTAGTCAATCGAGTCTTGAGTACATGGCTGTGATAGGCATTACGGCCTGAGTGATCGACGACCAAGCGTTTTTTTGCGCGGCGTCAAGACGATAAAACGTGTTTACAGCCCAAACAGCTTTTCTAGTTTTTTGCGCATCCAATCAACCGGATTGCGATTGTAGTCTGCTGAATTAATCAGTCCTAAGTCTCGTAGCTGACGGCCCTGCTGCGAAAATTCTTCTTCATGGCGAGCCATTTCCTCCACGATGACATCATATAAGTGAGGCTGATCGCGCAGCAGCTTTTTAAAGCCTTGAGGACTTAGCACAAATACGGTTGTATCCTCCATTGCTCTAACGGTCACGGTGCGAGGCACTCCCAGCATTAAAGAGAATTCTCCTACAAAATCTCCAGCACTCATCGTAGTTGTTTGTTCGCCCTTTTCGAGCGTATAGCCCACTGATCCAGAGAGAATAATATAAAAAGCATCGCCTGGATCGCCTACTTCGTAAAGCACTTCCGAAGGCTTTAATCGTTTGCGATGGCCAATTTCAATCAGCTTACGCAGCTCTAGCTCTGTGCATTTTTGAAAGTAGGGAATTCGTCTGAGCAGGTCTCTGATGGCGACTGGGCCAGAGAAGGTTTCTAGATTGGTGCTTTGCGATCGCTGCAAAACCGACGCTTGCGAATAATTATCCGGGTTCGAGGCAATCACCACATTGGGATTTCGATTCCACACATCTAGCCGAGGCGAGGCCAGACGAATGCCATGCTGCTTCAGGTTTTGGAGAATAATAAAGTTGAGCGAGCTTTCGGTAATGAACTTGCGATCAATTTGTTCCGACCAAACCCAGAGCTTAAAGTCTAAAGACTTATCTGTAATGCCGGTGAAATAAACCTCCGGCGCATATTCTAGCGACACCGTCTCCTCAATGTAGGCCGAGTCCATCAGCACCTCAATCACTAAAATAGGATCGCTCTCGTGAGTGACGCTAATGACGACTGAAACCCAGCCCTTGGTATTAGAATATGTCCAGTTGATCACCTGATTGCTGACCAGATCGCTGTTGGGCACCACAATGTGTTTTTGAGTTAGCGTCCGAATCACCGTAGAGCGCAGCGAAATTTCAGCAATATAGCCACTCAGGTCGTTGAGTTCAACAAAATCTCCTACTTTTAGCTTGCGCTCAACGAGCAGCGTTATTCCACTCGTAAAGTTTTTAGTAATTTCTTGCAGGCCAAAGCCAATCCCGATGCCCAAACTACCGGCTATTACGGCTAAAGATGCCAGATTAATGCCCGCTAGCGGCAACAGCAAAATAAACAGCAGCGTACCCGAAAGGTAGCTGGTAATGACGGCAATCGACTCACGACTGCCCTGCGCTAGGCCCAATCGCGTTAGCACTTGAAAGGAGAGTAGCCGCCTCAGCCCCCAAGAAGCAAGGATCGCGATCAGGAGAATGAACAGAAATTGAGCGATCGCACTCAAAGCAATCACCTGATTTCCCAGTCGAAAAGAGGGCATATCTGCAATCATCCCAGCGGGTGCGATCGCAGTTCCTGCTAAAACAGGCAGCTCAAAAACGGATAGCGCCAAAACAGTCTGCCCTTAAAAAGTTGCCTTTAGTATCGTACAACGGGCATTATTTTGGCACAGTCTGTTCATTTGCCTACGCACCAAAGCCACCGTCAATAGTATGCTGCGCCCCGGTCACCATCGAAGCCTCTGGCCCCACCAAATAAGCCACCATTCCAGCAATTTCATCCGGCTGCGCGTAGCGTTTAATCGCCATAAACGAATGCATCATGTCTTTCATTGGCCCGTCTTCTGGATTGAGATCTGTATTAACCGGCCCTGGCTGTACGTTGTTGACGGTGATGTGGCGATCGCCAAAATCTCTCGCTAGCCCGCGCACCATTCCCTGCACCGCAGCCTTAGTCATGCCATAAGCCGCCCCGCCCGCAAACGGCATCCGAGCGCCATTCACCGAGCCAATGATTACAATTCGCCCGCCATCATTCATCTGCCGCGCTGCATCCACCGCCGCATGATAAGGGCCACGCACATTAATATCGATCATCCGATCTACGTCTTCAGGATCTAGCTCTAGCGAATGGCCTAACACCCCAATGCCTGCATTCACCACCAAAATATCTAAAGCACCCTGGTCGGCGATGACTTTACCTACCGCGATTCGATCGGCGCTATCGGCCTGAACCGCGATCGCCCCTGTTTTATTCTCAAGTGTTTTAGCCGCGTCTACAGCAGTCTGGTACGTAAACGTTGTTTTAGCGCCTTCTTTGGCCAACCGCTCAACAATCGCCGCCCCAATTCCGCGACTTCCTCCTAGAACCAATGCTTTTTTGCCTGAAAGTGTCGCCATTGCAGCTCTCTCCATGTCTGTATCAAGTACTACAAAAACATAGCAGAAGACTTGAGAATAAGCTGGTGACCGCTAAAGAAATACAAAGAAGAGGAAGACCGCGAGGATTTGATTGGGATGATGCGATCGCCAGGGCCTTAGATCTCTTCCATCAGCGCGGCCATGAGCAGGTCTTAAAGCACTATGTACAAACCAACAGCGGCTGGCTACCGAATGCCCTATCAGCAAACAAAGATCTAGAAACCACAATAACTCACTTTTTTGTGCGAGCAGCGCAAGCGTATGCCGCCGATCCTGAGCGCGGCGGCTGGGTAATAGATGCAACCCGAAACTGTAGTGATGCAGCAGGATTCATTCACAAACTCCAACAACATTGTCTAGAACTGTAGGTAGTTTCTTGATTTAAATACTTTCCTCAACCCAATTTTCGAGCGCGATTCCAGGATAAATGCGAAAATCGCTAAGGTTGTTAGTTACTAGCGTTAGCTTTAGGCTTTTGGCGTGGCTTGCAATGAGCTTATCTAACGCATCTCTTCGGCGTTCTGGTACTGCCGCCCTCACTGCTGCATAAGCCCTGGCCGCCCCTTGCTCAAAAGGAACTGGCAAAATTCGCTGAGTCAGAGCATCTAGAGCCTGACGATTTTGAGACCGGGTGGCTTCGCTGGTGCTACAAACGCCGTACTCTAACTCAGCTAGCGTAATCATTGAAATAACGACATCTCCCTGACGGCATTTAGCAAACCGCTGGGCGATGGCTAGAGGTTGTCGCTTCATAATGTAGATGCAGATGTTGGTGTCGAGCATGTACTTCATAGCGTTCCTTCACAACGTTTCCCTTGTCTGAGTCCCCTGCGCGGGTCTTCCCTCAGCCATAAAATCATCAGAGAAAGCGGCAAACAGATCTAGCGCATCAGTAAGAGATGTTCCTACTGGTGTGATGATGAGGCGATCGCCCTGCCGCTCAATTTCATATTCAACATCTAACTGATCGAACTGCAACTCTTTCGGAATCCTCACAGCCTGCGAATTACCACTCTTAAAAACGCGCGTACGCATATAAACGTCTCATACAGATGTGTATACAGTATATACTCTCACTTAATCATTCGCGCTGTTTCAAAATCGGCAACAGTTCGCAATCGGGTTCCAGCTAGCTCTATCTTGTAGATAGTTCCTTTGACTCGCTCAAAATGTTGAAAAGCTACATCGGGTTATCAGCCGCTTTCCTCTTAACTCTGTGTAGCTGTGGCACTACTAGCACAAGCCAAACTGATGATGTGGAGCGTACCGACAGATCAACGCAGATTCAACAGGCAGACGAGCTAATGATTCGAGCTGCAAATGTTGGTGACCAGCCGTTAGGCAATATCATTATCCATTTTTCTTCTGTTGATACGAAAGGCAAAAACGCTACAGAACAAACAGAGGTCTATGGCAATCTTGCACCAACAGAGGTGAGTAAATACCACTCAATAAACGGCTCGTTTCGCTATGCACCTATGGAAGCAATCGTCGAGGGCAATCGAGTAAGAATAGGCGTGACAGATTTTGTGGGCGAGTATGCAATTCCAAATGGAAACTACACATACGAGTGGATGTATGGCCCAAGCGCTATGAACGGAGGGAAAGAAGATTTAAATGGACAGCTAGTTTACGACCAAACAGCTTTGGATCGCGAAATAGATAGCGCACTTGATGAAGAGATTAAGATCGCGATCTTAGACGAATACTATCGCGAATCTTTTTCAACCACTGGCCCAACTGCTAGGATGGATAGCGGCGATTATGGCGATCTTAGGACTGCTTGCGTTCATCAACAGACCCATCAAGGCAGCGATCGCAGCAAAGGAGTTTCCTCAATAATCGTCTATGCAAAGGTTGTTTGCATGGCCAGCTATCCTCGAAGCAAAAGGATCGAACAATTTAATAACTTGTTTCCGTTGCCTATCAGAATTGAGCTACAGGCGCAAAACGATTCTTTCTCCATTGTCAGCTATCAGTTTCCTCAAAAGGGTTCTAGCTACGAGAAAGACATCAAGAAAATTTTCTCCCCATCGGCAATAGACGAGATAACTACAGCCAAGATTGAAGCGACTACCCGCAACCATCTTTTGCTTAAGCTTTTGTAGCGATTCCTTTTGTAGCGATTCTAGTATTTCGTATGACCAACCAGAAAACGAATATTGCACATCCTGAAAAAGCGCTTCTAGAAGAGTCTCTAAAGCTGATTTTCGTTCTGCTTTTCTTTTTCTAAAAATCAAATCAGTCCGTTCGCTGCGGGCAGTGGTTGGTCTGCGGAATGCCGAATCATTGAAACATATAGAACTGCCAAGCCTAGATGATTCCAATTTGGCTGGTTGAGGGAAAATAAAACGCCTCCAGCTAGGGCTGCCCATCCTATCGGGCCTAAAATCAATGCGATCATTCGGCTTACACCCATATAAACCACAAAAGGCAGCGTGATTCCTAACGCACCTGTAAAACCGCCTAATACCGTACTAGCTAGCAAATACACGCCGAAACCGCTCATCTTTGCTGCCAGCATTGCACCACCGCCCATCAAAAAACCTTCAAGATGTGGAGCATCAATTTCTTGCTTTAGCGCCGTCAAAACTTGTTGTCGCTGTTCTGGCATTAACTGCTCCCACATGTTTTGAAACTGCTTCATAACTACAGCATCTTCAATCTCGTAAGTTTGCAGCTCATGCCAAGCACGACCGTTTAAAACTTCCGACCAATTGATGCCAACCCGGTCAGCAACATCTGTCACCATCTGCTTCCAGGAATTGTGACAGAAAAATTGACCAATACCCCCACTTCGTAAGTACCGAATGTGGCCACAAAGAGTTTCAGGAGAACTCCCAAATCCAGAATCAATCAGCTCAGCTAAATTTTGACGCTGTTCTTCTGTAGCTGAACTGACAATCTCATAAAATTCTTGCATGATATTGAGAAGAGATAGTAGGTATTCAGATTTTGTATCTTAGCTAATAAGCCTACTCACCTTCAGGTTCATCTACTTTCCCAAAGCGGCGATCGCGCGACTGAAAAGCCTGCATTGCCTGATGAAATTCATCGGTGTCAAAGTCGGGCCACAGCGTGTCGGTGATATAAAACTCGGAGTAGGCGAGCTGCCAGAGCAGAAAATTGCTGATGCGCATTTCGCCGCTGGTGCGAATGAGTAAGTCAGGATCGCTGATATTAGAAGTGTAGAGATGGCGGCTAAATAGCTCCTCGGTGATGTCTTCGGGCTGAAGCTGGCCTGCTTTGGCTTGCTGTGCGATCGCCCGACAAGCCTGCAAAATCTCCTGCCGTCCGCCGTAGTTCGTCGCCACCGAAAAGCAAATACCCTGATTGTGCTGAGTTTCCTTCACAGCGCGATCAATTTCCTGCTGTAAAGTTTCTGGCAGCGCCGTTAAGTCACCCACAAACTGAATCCGCACATCCTCCGCCATCATTTCTCGCAGCTCTTTGCGCAGCACCCGCTCAAACAGCGTCATCAAAAAATCGACTTCTCGCGTGGGCCGACCCCAATTCTCCGTCGAAAAGGCATAGGCCGTTAGCGCCTCCACCCCCCAGTCCCGGCAGCAGCGCAGCAGCTTTTTTAACGTGTCTACGCCCTTGCGATGACCCATAATTCTCGGCAGGCCGCGCTGCTTTGCCCAGCGCCCATTCCCGTCCATAATCACCGCGACATGGGCAGGCATTCGGCCCCGCTCCAAATCTGGGGGAAGTGCATTGGGGAGGCTAGAAACAAAATTAGCGGTCATTTCTTTTCCTGAGAGGTAGGACGAGGCAATTTGCGCCTTGCTCTACGCTTGAAAGTATTCAAAAAATTAATCCCCTTAATGCTGAGCCGTCGTCCCAAGCTGCGAAGCTGCGGAGCTACCGTATCACCATCCGTCTCGGGCGAAAACTTATCAAGCAGAAGCTCCCTCAGTTTACTGCTCGTTAGGGGACGGTTTAACATCCCATGTTCAGCCACCGAGATAGAACCGGTCTCTTCCGAAACCACCACGCAAATGCAGTTCTCTACTCGTTCGGTAATGCCCATCGCCGCTCGGTGCCTGGTTCCTAGCTGCCGAGACGCGTCCTTTTCTGATATTGGCAAAATCACGCCTGCCGCTAGAATCCGCGAGCCTCGAATCAGCACTGCGCCATCGTGCAACAGCGTCGTGGTCTGAAAAATCGTCTGCAAAAGCTCTCGGCTCAGTTCGGCATTGAGCTTCACGCCCGGCACCGAAAAATCACTTTCTTCAATCGGCGCGTCGGTTTCCAAAATCATCAGCGCCCCGGTGCGGTTCTGAGAGAGACCCTTCACGGCTTCTACTAGCTCGTCAATTACGTTGTTTGCGGTCGAAAGATGACTTTCGCTAGCCAAAAAAAGCTGAACAATTTCGCCGCGCCCGAGCTGCTCTAGCAGGCGGCGAAACTCCGGGATCAGCATCATCGCTAGCGCCACCGAAGCGCCTAGCACCAGCTTTTCCATCACGATAGAAAAAACCGTTAGCCCCATCGCCTGGCTCAGGAGGGAGATGCCCAATAGCATCATTAGCCCTTGCACCATCCACATCGTACGGCGATCGCGCACGACCAGCAGCACCATATAAACCAGCGCGAACACCAGCAAAATATCGATAATATGAATAAAAATGGGGGCTACAGATTTCAACCTGTTTTACCTTTACTGCCGCGAAGATCGACTCAATTAGACGCCTATGACCGTACCCTACTACTCCAACGTTAGTGTTGACTACTTTCAGCGTCAAATTGAGCGATCCAGCTTTCTGGGTTGTCTACTTCTGAGACTTCAAGGATTCGGGGAGGCGGTCATGCCGAACCAAATCCTCATAGGTCTCTCGCTGCAAAATTAAATCGGCTTGCCCCTGGTTGACCAACACCGCCGCAGGCCGAGGCACCCGGTTGTAGTTAGAGGACATGCTGTAGTTATAGGCTCCGGTTGCTGGCACAACCAAAATTTCGCCAGCTTCTAGCGGTGGCAAGCTCGCCGACTGAATTACCACATCGCCCGATTCGCAGTGCTTACCGGCAAGTCTCATAGTCTCACTTAGCGGCACAGACATTTTATCTGCGGCTAGCACCCGATACTCCGATTGGTAGGTAATAGGGCGAGGATTATCCGACATGCCGCCATCGACCGACACGTATTTGCGAATGCCCGGCACGGTTTTTTGGCCGCCTACGGTGTAAGCCGTGACGCAGGCAGATCCGACGAGCGATCGCCCAGGTTCACACAACAGCTTAGGCAAAGGCAAATCATGCTTTTTGCAAGCTGCCGCCAAGCTTTCACAAACCGTCTTCGACCATTCATCAATGCTTGGGGGATCGTCCGACTCCGTATAGCGAATGCCTAAGCCGCCACCGATATCTAGCTGCTGAATGGGCAATCCATATTGGTTTGCCACCTGGAACCAGCGCACCATCACCTCGGCCAAATCGTGGTGCGGCTGAAGTTCAAAAATCTGCGAGCCAATATGTGCGTGCAGCCCAACGCAGGTTAAGTTTTGCCCCTGCTGAGAGATAAACGCAAAGACTTCTTCTAACTGCTCGGGATCAAAGCCAAACTTACTGTCAATGTGGCCCGTCTGAATATATTCATGCGTATGGCACTCAATGCCCGGCGTCAGGCGCAGCAAAATGGTGGCTTTTTTCCCCGCTTCACCGGCCAAGGCGTTCAGCGTCTTCAGCTCGTGCCAGTTGTCTACCACGATATGGACGTTGTGTTCTAGTCCTAGTTTCAGCTCATCAAGTGACTTGTTGTTGCCGTGAAAATAGAGGTTGGCCGGATCAGCGCCTGCGTCTACGGCTGTTCGTAGCTCGCCGCCAGAAACCACGTCAATAGTGACGCCTTCTTGGGCTGCGATCGCACATACGGCCAAACAGTTCCAAGCCTTCGAGGCATACACAATTAGCGATTCGCCCGGATAATGCCGCTCGAAAGCTGCTTTGTACTGACGGCAAGCAGTTCGCAGCGTTTGCTCATCCAATATATAGAGCGGTGACCCAAACTCTTCAACCAAGTCCACCACGTCACAGCCACCGACGACCAGATGGTCTTTCTCATTCACGTCGGCCGTAAGCGGTAGCAGCCGCTGGTTAGGCGAATCATCAGCCGCTGCTGGAGATAGATACTGAAGGCTAGAGGCGACAGCCGTGGCCGCGGCTGAGCTGTTTGTTGAACTTTTTTTTGAACTACTTTCTGAACGATTTGCTGAACTGGATGCGACTGGAGCAGTGGAAACCATGAGGCAAAACAATATAGACTCTGACTATCAGTGTACAATTGGCCGCTGCTTCCGGTGGTCTCACCTTTATTTTCATTGCTGAAAATTTTTGCTGAATTTCTTAGCTTGCGTTCCCCTCATCGCTGCCGATATTCCCGCCGTGCTCTCGCTAGACGAAAGATCCTTGGGCGGACTCTGGACAAGCTCAGGCTATCAGCGCGAACTAGACAGCGACTGTAGCGACCTTTTGGTTTTAGTCGGGGCCGCTACGCCCGAGCTGATTCACCAAAGGCAGCAAATTACCCCTTTGTCGTCCAACCAGACTTATCCCAACAGCCTGGCTGCCAAAGATATGGCCGATTCAACCTCGGCAGATATTACGCTGCTAGGCGTGGGCTGTCTGTGGGCCATTCTCGAAGAAGCTCACATCACCACATTGGCGGTTGAACCCTCGTGGCAGGGTCGAAAGCTAGGGCGGCTGCTGCTTTGCCATCTGCTGCAATCGGGCTATGCTCGAGGGCTGACGCGCGCTACGCTTGAGGTTCGAGCGTCTAATCAAAAGGCGCTGAGCCTTTATCAATCATTTGGCTTTAAGGAAGCGGGCATTCGCAAACGCTATTACTCAGATGGGGAAAATGCCTGTATTCTCTGGTGCAGCGGCCTAGAAGGTCAGGCAATGCAAACCCAAATTGATCAGCAAAAAGATCGGGCGATCGCGCATCTACACGGCCAGCACCAGCAAGTATTCATCCGTACAAGCCCTGATCAGACCCGATAATTGCGTCATCGTTTGCTGACAAAAGAACATTTAATTTTTTCTACGGCACAAAGATCCATCTGTCACAAGAGACAATTAGATTGGGTTTCTTGCCAAATTCCTTGGCTTGTAGTGAATACCGCCCACCGCTTCCGAAATTTCGCTGTGTTAGAATCACCGTAACCAGCCCGCAGCAAGGTGATGGAATACCGCCATGTTTGAACGCTTCACAGAAAAGGCCATCAAGGTCATCATGCTCGCTCAGGAAGAGGCCCGCCGTCTTGGCCATAACTTCGTTGGCACAGAGCAAATTTTACTAGGACTCATTGGCGAAGGCACCGGAGTCGCCGCTAAAGTATTGAAATCAATGGGCGTCAACCTCAAAGACGCTCGTATTGAAGTTGAAAAAATCATCGGTCGAGGCTCCGGCTTCGTGGCCGTAGAAATCCCGTTTACGCCCAGAGCAAAGCGTGTTCTAGAGCTATCGCTCGAAGAAGCCCGTCAGCTTGGACACAACTACATTGGTACAGAGCACCTGCTCTTGGGCCTGATTCGCGAAGGCGAAGGCGTGGCCGCTCGCGTTCTAGAAAACTTAGGCGTGGATCTTTCCAAGGTTCGCACTCAAGTGATTAGAATGCTGGGCGAAACCGCTGAGGTCTCTGGATCTGGCGGCAGCGCTAGCCGAACCAAGACTCCGACGCTAGATGAGTTTGGGGCTAACCTGACTCAGATGGCAGCGGATGGCAAGCTCGACCCCGTGGTCGGTCGTCAAAAAGAAATTGAGCGCGTGATTCAGATTCTGGGTCGGCGGACGAAAAACAATCCGGTGCTGATTGGTGAGCCTGGCGTGGGTAAAACCGCGATCGCCGAAGGACTCGCTCAGCGCATTGGCAATGGCGACATCCCCGACATTCTCGAAGACAAACGCGTGGTGACCTTGGATATCGGTCTACTCGTTGCCGGTACTAAGTATCGCGGTGAGTTTGAAGAGCGATTGAAGAAGATCATGGATGAGATTCGCACCGCTGGGAACGTCATTCTGGTCATCGACGAGGTGCATACGCTCATTGGGGCGGGTGCCGCAGAAGGTGCCATTGACGCCGCGAACATTCTTAAGCCTGCCCTCGCTCGCGGTGAGCTTCAGTGCATCGGTGCAACCACACTAGATGAGTATCGCAAACACATCGAGCGCGATGCGGCCCTAGAGCGTCGTTTCCAGCCCGTGATGGTGGGCGAGCCTAGCGTGGATGAAACGATTGAGATTTTGCATGGATTGCGCGATCGCTATGAGCAGCACCACAAGCTACAAATTCTAGACGAAGCCTTAGACGCTGCCGCCAAGCTGTCCGATCGCTATATTGCTGACAGATTTCTGCCAGACAAAGCGATTGACCTAATTGACGAAGCAGGTTCTAGAGTGCGTTTGCTAAACTCTCAGCTTCCACCGGCGGCTAAAGAGCTAGACAAAGAGTTGCGTCAGGTTCTGAAGGACAAGGACAACGCCGTTCGCTCTCAAGACTTCGACAAAGCTGGCGAGCTGCGCGATCGAGAGATGGAAATCAAAACTGAAATCCGCTCTATCGCCCAGACCAAAAAAGCCGAAGACGACGAAACCACCAAGGAAGACTCGCCTAAGGTAACTGAAGAGGACATCGCGCACATTGTCGCGTCCTGGACGGGCGTTCCGGTGAACAAGCTCACCGAGAGCGAATCCGAGAAGCTGCTGCACATGGAGGACGTTCTCCACCAGCGCCTGATTGGTCAAGATGAAGCCGTTCGCGCTATCTCTAGAGCCATTCGTCGAGCCAGAGTGGGCCTCAAAAACCCCAACCGTCCGATTGCCAGCTTTGTCTTCTCCGGCCCTACCGGTGTTGGTAAGACCGAGCTAGCCAAGTCTCTGGCCACCTACTTCTTCGGCGCCGAAGAAGCGATGATTCGCCTGGATATGTCCGAGTATATGGAGCGTCATACCGTCTCCAAGTTAATCGGTTCGCCACCCGGCTACGTCGGCTATAACGAGGGCGGTCAGCTTACCGAAGCGGTTCGTCGTCGTCCTTATACTGTCGTTCTCTTCGACGAGATTGAAAAGGCGCATCCCGACGTGTTCAATATGCTGCTGCAAATTTTGGAAGATGGTCGTTTGACCGATGCCAAAGGCCGCACCGTAGACTTTAAGAACACGCTGCTGATTTTGACCTCGAACATTGGTTCTAAAGTCATCGAAAAAGGCGGCGGCGGTCTCGGATTTGAACTCGAAGCAGACCAAGCAGAATCGCAGTACAACCGCATTCGCTCTTTGGTTAACGAAGAACTCAAGCAGTACTTCCGCCCTGAGTTTCTCAACCGTCTAGACGAAATTATCGTCTTCCGTCAGCTCACTAAAGAGGAGGTCAAAGAGATCTCGGTCATCTTGCTTAAGGAAGTCTTTGGCCGCTTGGAGGAACAGGGCATTACGCTCAATGTTAGCGAGAAGTTCAAAGACCGACTGGTGGAGGAAGGCTACAACCCCAGCTACGGCGCAAGGCCGTTACGCAGAGCGATTATGCGTCTGCTAGAAGACAGTTTGGCTGAGGAAATCCTGTCGGGGCGCATTAAGGACGGCGATACCGCTACCGTGGATGTGGGTGAAGACAACAAGATCGTGGTGACCTCAGCCAAGTCTGAGAATCGCGAATTGGTTTCTGCTGCTGACTAAGCTGCTGACTAAAGGGTGAAATGGTGTGATGGGCGCTCATTTGCGCTAAAGCACTGCGTTTGAAACGTTCAAACTAACAAGGGCGCTCTAAGATTTAGGTCTTGGGGCGCTTTTTGTTCGGCATCCACCCAGGCCGGTCATTTCTCATCTGTGGCCATTTCTCATAAACAGGATGGTGATCGCTATCTACTGATCGTATGAAACATTTCATTTTGATCCCACACACCGCTACAAGGCCCAACCGATAAAGGCGAGAAGTTTTGTAAATAGACGTAACGCCCACTTGCTTTGTTAAGCAATGAAACTCAATAATTAACTGATAAGAACTAGTTTGGTGTTGCCATGATTGGTGGAATATTCGAGACGATTGGAAAAACGCTGGGTATCGGCAAAGAGAAGTATTTTCTAGAACTCGATGACGCTGCCGAAGAAGTGGCTAGCAAGGTCAAAAAAGCCGCGGCATCGGCGGTAGAGACTGCTAAAGATGTATCTAGCGACGTGGCTGAGACGATTCAGTCTCAATCTAATGATGCTGAGAGCGCGGCGAATAAGGCAAAGGCAGGCGTTAAAAAGACAGTGGCAAAGGCGGATAAGACTGCCAACAAGGCTGATAAAACGGTAAGCAAAGCTGATGCCGCGAGGAAAGTAGATGAGCAGGCCGCTAAGTTCAACAAAAAAGCTAACAAGCTGATTAAGGACGGCGACGCCAAGGTGAAAGTCGAGGCGAACGAAGAGACGGGCCAGATAGAAGCGACCGCAATCGAAACAGATAAAGGCAGCAAGCCTGCTAATAAGAGCGCTCAGCAGGTGATCTCGAACGAGGCACCCAAGAGTTCTACGCCCCAGGCTAGCCGCGATCCAGAAGATATCATTCGAGAGGCGATCGCTACTACGGCCAAGACTCCAGACGGCAAACCCGTCGATCCAGAATCGGCTGACACCTTCTCTACCGACTACCTGATGCCATTGGGCAACCGAGGCCGTCGCCGCCCAGGCCCTAGCTTTGCCGACTACAAAAATATGGCTAGAGATACCAATCCTCGGCTAAAGAGCTAGTCTATTAGGCGAAAAATAGAAGGCTACCAAAAAGAACCGCCTGTGAGTAAATCGCAGCGGTTCTTGACTTGCTTATGGTCGGTCAATCTCTATCGAAGACTACCGAGTTGCATAAGCTGCCATCGGCTCTTTTATAAAGCGAATATACAAATGCTTGAAGGTAGAGCGCAGCACCCTAGGCGCGCCAAAATCAATCGGCATCATTTTTTCGGGTAGCTTCCAGTCGGCAAACGCCAGTTCACTCGGAGGGTGCAGCGGAAAGGTCATTTCAACGATTTCTGGACACAGACCTAACCGGATGGACTGCGCGAGGGTAGGCACTGTTTGAGGATCGATGCCTAGAATTTCGGCGATCGCCCGATCTAGCGCAAACACATTATCCGAAGCGCCCAAAATCCCTAACTCTCTAGGCTCGCCGTTAACTGGGCCGTTTCCCTCTTGGCCCACAATCCCATCAATAATTGTCAGCTCTGGCGAAATCGCTCTAGCCGTCTCTACCAGCATGGTGCCAAAGCGCTGAGCATCTTTGCCTGCTTCCATGTGCCACCAGGCTTTCATTTTTCCAGGCACACAGCCAAACAGATTTTTTACGCCCATGCTCATCGTTAGCTGCACATGAGACTTTAGCTTGGGTAAATTAATCACCACATCGGCTTCCATCGCTTCTTTAGATAGCAAAAAGCTGTCAAACTCATCGCCCGCAATCGGATAGCGCTGGCCGTGCATTTCGACTACCGGCACACCGGCTTTATTCGCCCAGGCCATCAGCCCATTCGCCTCGGCGACCCCTTTGGCACTGCCGAATGCCGGACTATCGCCCAAAAAGGGTTCGCCGCCTGCTGCCTGAACCATTTTTGCCACGCAATAAACGATTTCAGGGCGAGTGGTACAGCCTTTGGTAGGGCGCGATCGCGTTAATAAATTAGGTTTGAGTAAAACGCGATCGCCCGGTTTTACAAACTGAGCCATACCGCCCATCGGCTCCAGCAACGCGATCAAACGCTGCTGCAAAACCGCTACTTCGTAAGTACCTGCCTTGAGCAGGCTAACAATAGGCCGCGTCTGCTTTTGCATTTGTTCTGGCATCTAGAAAAATTCCCTGTACGGCTGCGTCATCGTCAGTCATTTTGGCCAAAAACATGGCTCGCATACCTGCATGATAGACTGTCCGCTTCTTGCTGTCTGCCTCTTGCTGTCCGCCTCTTGCGGTTGGTTATATCGCGACGAGATCAGTCAATTCCAATACGGTTATTTTGTATGTTCGACTTTTGGGCCAAAACTAGCGGCACCTGGATCAATATTGCTTTAGTTCTGCTAGGTAGCGGCGGCGGACTGCTTTTGCGCAATCGACTCTCCAAAAAAATGCAGATGGTAATTACGCAAGCGGTCGGACTGACCACTATCGTCATCGGGTTGCTGATGTCTCAGTCGCTGGCAAACGCTAGCGCTGGCCGAGTAGACGGGATTATTTTGGCTTTATTATCCTTGGTAGTCGGCGGATTGCTGGGTGAATGGCTGCAAATAGAGGAGCGCCTAAACAGGACAGGAAATTGGCTAAAGACACGCTTTAAAGGAGGCAGTCAATTTACTGAGGGCTTTGTTGCCGCGAGCCTGCTGTTTTGCATTGGGCCGATGGCCATCTTAGGCAGCCTTAACAATGGTTTGCTAAATGACGGCACCATTTTGATCGTGAAAAGTACGATGGATGGGCTGGTCTCTATTGTCCTTACCGGGTCTTACGGTATTGGCGTTGCGTTTTCGGTACTGCCTATCGCCATTTATCAGGGCGGACTTTCGTTGTTAGCAAGTGCGCTAGCGCAATCGATTCCAGATCCGGCAACCAGTACTGGCGTTATGTTAGTCACGGGAACCGGCGGCATCATGATTTTGGGACTGGGCTTTAATTTATTAGAAATAAAAGCCATTCGAGTCGCTTCTTTTCTACCTGCATTAGCGCTGGGGCCGTTATTTAGTAGTCTGGCTGGGTTCCTGCTCCCCTAGTGCGGTGGGAGGAATAGACTGCTGATTAACTAGACTAATGGAGCTAGGAACGCTGCGGAATCCTTTGATGCCTCTAATCAGACAGTAGAGGAACGCTGCGCCCGATTGCCAGGTGATTAGCTCCATCGGATTTAGACCGCTCAACAGAGTGGCCGAGAAGCCCAAAACGTACAGTACCAAGCAGCAAGCGTTAAGAGGGAAGCGATCGCGATCGCCCCCACAGCGATAGATGGTGTAATGCAGCCATCTAGAAACCACCAGAGAAAGTAGAAGCACTACGCCTATCGCGTTAGTGCTCACCAACATGGCAAAGCCAAACAGCTTTTGCGTCTGTAAAAACGGATAAATCCAGATGCGGGCTTCTTCATTAAACTGGTTGTACATCCAGAACGTGGCCCGAACCGCGATCAAAAAGCAAATCCAAATCGCGCCGTCAAAAGCGAGCGTTTGCCAGTGAGAGGCGGCGGTTTGGATAGCGGCTAAGGCGGTTTGCTCAAGGTTGCTGGCTTTTAGGAGCACCAGTGCAGGCAGGGCTAGCCCAACGGCCCAACACCAGGGGGCAGGGGTATCGAGCCTGAGCTTGTCCTTATATCGATCAAATGTTTTAGACAGAATCGGCTTGCTCTCGTATTTCTCACCGATAACGTCGTTTTCCCAGTAGCCGACCTCATAGACGCACCAGTAGCTGAGCGTCAGTAAAAGCAGCCCGATTGCGTTTAGCAAAAAGTGGTCGCTTAAAAAGCTGAAGGCAATGACCAAAAAGACCCAGTGACCGGCGATCACCCGCTTCATGATGTGTGACTTGTCAGGGTTTTTAACCCGCTCAGAATAAACCAGCGGCACATAGACATCGACCATTGCCGGGACATACTCGGCCGCTGGCCACTGAACCGAACAAGGCGTCTTCACCGCGGATAATAGCGCTGCGTTTTGCTTGTCGTTAGCCGTTACCAAAACAGCGCGAGCGACTTCCTGCTGGCCCAAGGCCCTGGTCACCCGAGCTAAACTGCCGTTGGCACAATCGGCCAACCCCTGCCAAAAGCGACAGGCGATCGCCTCGGCTGATACTTTTGGGGCAACCTCACTGGGCAAATGTCGAAGCAGCGGATTGACAATCCAACTGAAGCCGCTAGTGGCGACAACGACTTTGGCTTCGGGATTTTGCGCGATCGCGGCCATCAATTGCTCATTCCAATTGGCCTGCGCCAGGTGCTTAGCCTTAGCCCGCCAAACCAGCGGCGTCCAAGGAAACAAGAGGGTTGCCAGAGCAGCCAAAACCCACTCCATCGAAATATCTTTATCGGCCCAGCGAGCAGGTAACCACCGCCAGGGCTGAATCGCGGTAGCCGCTAATAGGTAAGCTGCGCCAAGCGGACGCGGAGTAATCGCGTTCAGGTACTCTGCAGTAGAATTTCGCAGAAATAACGTTTCGTCAAAATCTAAAATAACGGGGTCTTCAGCAGCGGCAGTTTGAACAGACTCGATAGCTCGAGCACTAGAATCAACCGCTTTGTCAGTCGCCGCTTTGGTAATAGTCAAGATGTCTACGGTGAAAGCCATGCAATGGTGCAACTTTATAAGTGATGGTAGAGGTCGCCTACATCCAGATATATCGCGCTAAATACACCTGGATGTAGGTTTGGCATATTGCCTGTGAGGTTATACAGAAATCAGTGTTCCCCCATTAAGAACACTCTCTTTTGCGGCAACGAATCGCGAAATGCCCTCATGCACCCTGCTCCTCGTCTATAAACTTTTACTCCCTTATCATGAAGTATCAGTAAGATATTTAGCCAAGTAGGAATTTATCTGCATCACTCCTTAGTCTAAAATGCAGCCTAATCAGGGCTTATGGCAGGGTATTCTCGATTTATACATAAACAATTATCAATACGTGAAATAACGGTTAGGAAGGCGTGAAGCAGAGCGGCTACCCTTGCATAGCTCATTGGAGAATGCAAGGAAGAATGCCGAGAAGAATACTGGACAAACCGCTCCTAACTCTCTTCGCAAAGCACAATCATAGCCATCCCTCCCAGGGTTAAAATCGCAAAAAAATCCCAGCACTCGTAAAAGAAGCACTGGGTAAAATAAATTACATTTAATTTTAGCGGTCTGTTTGGTGGCGGGGCACGGATTTGAACCGTGGACCTTCGGGTTATGAGCCCGACGAGCTACCAGACTGCTCTACCCCGCGATGTATTGGCGAAGATGTCCTTCCCAGAACGTTCGCGCTTAACAAGTATAGCCGGTCGCGGCTCCATTGGGGAATTTTCTTTTAAATAGTTTTTTAGAGGGTGGAAAGGTCGCCGACGACTTCTAACCGACTGTACTTGCCGATCATCATAAATTGTTCTTCTAGCGCCTCTGATACATCGGGTGCTATCCAGCCGAGCTGCTTTAGCAAATAGACGGCGGCGGCGTACTTAGCTCGCTTAGAGCCATCTACTGCCTTGATGGCAATTCCCATGCCGTCGCCGACGCGACCGATGCACTGAATGCCTTCTGCGCCGGATTTGCTCACTAAGTCTCCTTGGCTAAGCTGCATTAGCTGACTGTCGAATCCGGTTGGCCCCGAAATGAGCATGGGATAGTGGGTCATCGCTCGAATGATCCGCTCTAGCTGTAGGTTATCGCCGGAGGCCAGCTTGGCATATAGGGTGGCCATCTGGCTGAGCTGCATTAGATAGGTGGGGGCGCTGCAATCGTCGTGGGCGCAGATAAATTCATCGGCGGGCATGCCAAGCAGTTCGGCAATTTGCTTGATGATTAGCTTTTGTAAGGGGTGCGATCGCCCCACATATCCATCTAAAGACCAGCCCTGCTGCTTACAAACGGCCAGCATTCCGGCATGTTTACCCGAGCAGTTATGAGCTAGCGGCGTACTTTTGCCATCTGGCGTGGGGCATTTTAGTGCGCCTGGTTCCACATCGCAGCGCCACAGAATATTGAATGCCTGCCGAACCTGCTCGATGTTGCCCTGATGCGAGCTACAGATAATAGCTAAGTCTTTGTCGGTGAGATGAAAGTGGTCTAGGGTGCCTGTGGTCAGCACGGCCAAGGCTTGAAAGGGCTTTAGCGCCGAGCGAATAAAGGTGCCAAACTCCGGATCGCCCGCGTTTGCCAAAGTTCGTCCTCGACTGTCGCAGGCGACCGCGTGGACTTTGTGGGTTGATTCAACAATGCCTTCTCTGAGCAGTTGAACGTTTAGCAGCGACGAACTCTGACGGCTCACCCTATTCATAAAATTACTCTGTGAGTGAAAAATCTGTAAGTGAAAAAATCTGTAAGTGAAAAATCTGTAAGTGAAAAAAACGATGAGTGCAAGAAAACTGCACTATACGAACTGCCAGGTCACCAAGCAAAAAGAAACGATGCCCATGATCACAGCAAAAGTTTTTTGCATCCGCAGCATTGAAGGCTTTACTTGGTAGTCGGCAATCAGGCGATCGCGATTGTATAGGTCTTCAGGCTTTTCCCACATTTGTCCGTCGTACCAGCCAGACTCTTCGTAGAATACCGACTTTTGTCCGAGGCGATCGCACACATGTCGCCAACCAATATAAAGCTGAATCAGTACCAGCGTCGGCAGCAACAGTGCGCCTAGGGTACCGCAAAGCAAAAACTGAAGCGTCGCCTGATTGGGCGAAAAGCTGACCGCCGCCATCGGGCCAACGACTATCCAGCTCAACAGCCACAGCGACACGATGGGAATTAAATAACCCTTCAGGCTACGAGCGCCCCAGCTATAAAACCAGGACTCGCTCATGCCTTCGTATTCTTTAATCGGAATTTGCTCTCGCGGCACTGGGCACCGCGCCGGAATAGAGCTTTTTTTCGTATCGCCGTTCATCTCGCCGTTCATCTGTAATTGCACTCGTTAGTAGCTGATCTGACCGTTATAGGACTGGCCAGACTGCCCGCCGTTAGCTGCGGGTGAAAGGTTTTGTGGCGTAAATTCAATTTGGGTGGCATGGCCCCAAAAGGCTTCCAAATCGTAAAATTCGCGATCGCTCGGCATAAAAATATGGACAATCACATCGCCATAGTCCTTTAGCACCCAGCGGCCTTCACTCATGCCTTCTGTGCGCAGAGCTTGCCGATCTAGCTGCGTTTCGATCGAGTCCTCTATAGAGTTGGCGATCGCCCGTACCTGCACCTGAGAAAAGCCCGTCACAATCACAAAGTATTCGGCTAGGTACGAAACATTACCGGTTTCTAAAATTGTAATATCGCCTGCCTTACGGTCATCAGCGGCCTCGGCGATCGCCAGTGCCAGCGCTTTTGCCGATTCATCCACAAGATAGGGTTCATCTACGTCATCCAGTGAAATCGCACTAGGACGATTATCTTCCCAGGCTTCGACCGACGCCTCGTTAGCGCCGTAGGGTTCAGCCTGGTGACCGTCATCTTCAAAAGCAGAAATATTACCCATCGTTTTTTCAGCCGTTACTTTGTCGAGATTGCTCAAAAGCCCAATTCCTGGTTAGCGAGAACTATGCAATTAAAAAGCGAAATTAAAAAGCATAGATTAATAAGGTGTTCTTCTTAGTCTACCGAAAATTAGTTTACCGAAGGCGCACCCCTGCGTAGATATTGCATTACCGCTTTGATTTAACCAAAACCGTCCGTAATATTTCCTCATAAAAGAGAGGGCCGCAGACCTCGTCCGGCATTTTGGATGCTACATTTTGGATCGATCCTGTAGATAAGTGGAGTTGCCTGCTTTGATTATCGGTCTTTTTATCGGCCTCATGATAGGCGTGCTAGCCGCCACTATCGTTTACTGGCTAATGCAGCAACGCATCAAAAAGTTAACGAGCATCTTGCAAAACAACCAGCGCCGTCTCCAGCAGCTAGAAAACGAGCACAAAACTCGGCTGCGTACGGCCACCGATCAACTTCAGTCGGACTACGAACGCCGGTTAGCCGAGAAAATTGAGTATTACCAAGACGATCAAATGACTCAGTCTAAGCTCAAAGAAATGGAGTTTGAAACGCGGCTTGAGGTGGTTGAACATGCCTACAATAAAGAGCTAGCGCTTTCGAGGCAGGGTCATCAATCGCGGTAGAAAGAGTTCGATGACGGCTCAATTTTTGCGGGCTATCACCCTTCACAGGCTATAGAATGGCAACTGTCTAAACGAAAACATAGGACTTAAGGACTACCGTATGACTCGCGCAATTATGGAAACAAGCAAAGGCACCATCAACCTAGACTTGTTCGACAAAGATGCTCCCAAGACCGTTGAAAACTTTGTAAAGCTTTCTAAAGACGGCTTTTACGATGGCCTGAACTTTCACCGGGTCATCCCTAACTTTATGATTCAAGGCGGCTGCCCTCAGGGAACGGGGACAGGTGGCCCTGGCTACAAAATCAAGTGTGAAATCAACGACAACAAGCATCAAGCTGGCAGCATTTCGATGGCCCATGCGGGTAAAGATACCGGCGGCAGTCAGTTCTTTATTTGCCACGAGCCTCAGTCTCATTTGGACGGTGTGCATACGGTCTTTGGTAAAACCGAAGATATGGATGTGGTAAACAAAATTGAGAAAGGCGACACCATCGAATCGGTCAAGATTGAAGCTTAGATTTACCGTCTGAGTAAGGATTTACATCTGCCTGAGAACGATACTGCCCCCTGTTCTTGGGCAATTTTCTTGGGCAATTTTGGTTTAAATCAAAGCGCCATTAACGCCATTAAATGGTTTAGATGGTTGAGCCTGAGTTTTATGAGTAGTCGCGCGATCGCACCTAGATGATCTCTAATCCCCAACCCACTCGAATTTCTCAAAAAGCGCTAGAGGCCCCTCTAGACGCCTCTATAGCAGGCACTAAACCTACAGATTTAGGATCAGCTAGTGGCTGGGCGTTAGCGCGATCGCCCATCGGAAAAAAACTGCTCACGGGCATCACGGGGTTGGGTTTAGCTGCATTCGTTATCGTGCATTTGCTGGGAAACCTGACGCTGTTTTTCAGTGCTTCGGCCTATAACCGAATTGCCTACAGTGCGGAGCAGCTCGGCCCGCTTATCTATTTAATTGAGCTGATCTTGGGCGCGATCGCTCTGCTACATATCCATATCGGCACCCAGATCTATCTCGGCAAACGCCAAGCTCGCCCGGTCAACTACGCCGAATACGAATCAGCCGGTGAGCCAAGTCGTCAGAATCTCAGTTCGCGCACGATGATTTTTTCGGGGCTGCTGATAGGCGTCTTTTTAGTCGTTCATCTGGCCACCTTCAAATTTGGGACTTACTACGCTCTGCCAGAGACAGCCCCAGGCACGACCCATCGAGATTTGTCTCGGTTAGTGTTTGAAACATTTCATCAGCCGACCTATACCGCAGGCTATGTGGTGGTGATGAGCTTGCTAGGCTTGCATTTGCGTCATGGCCTTTGGAGCGCTTTGCAGTCTATGGGGATTGCAACTAAGCCCGCAACTTATGCGGCGAGTGCTGTTTTGGGAAGTGCGATCGCTCTCGGATTTATCGGTTTGCCGCTGTCTATCTATTTTGGCTGGATTGGTTGAGTTTGATATGCAACTGAATGCTCGTGTCCCGGATGGCCCGCTCAGCGAAAAATGGAAAACCTTCAAAGATCGCTGCAAACTGGTAAACCCTAGCAATAAGCCTAAGCACACCGTTCTGGTGGTGGGCACCGGGCTTGCGGGGGCAGCAGCATCGGCAACTTTAGCCGAGCAGGGTTATCAGGTCAAAAGTTTTTGCATTCAAGATTCGCCGCGCCGCGCTCACAGCATTGCGGCCCAAGGCGGTATTAACGCGGCTAAAAACTACCCGAATGACGGCGATAGCGTTTGGCGGCTGTTCTACGACACGATTAAAGGCGGTGACTATCGCGCTAGAGAGGCCAACGTCTATCGGCTGGCCCAAATTAGCAATCAAATTATCGATCAGTGCGTGGCTCAGGGCGTTCCGTTTGCTCGCGAATATGGGGGACTGCTGGCGAATCGCTCGTTTGGCGGGGCGCAGGTGTCTCGTACGTTTTATGCAAAGGGACAAACCGGACAGCAGCTATTGCTAGGCGCATATGGCGCGTTGATGCGGCAAGTGGCAGCGGGGCGCGTGGAGCAGTTTCCCCGGCGAGAGATGCTGGATTTGGTGGTTGTAAATGGTCAGGCCAGAGGGATTGTGGTGCGCAATCTGCTGACGGGCGAGTTTGAGCGCTACGCAGGCGATGCGGTGATTCTGGCGACGGGTGGCTATAGCAACGTTTACTATCTGTCTACCAATGGCAAAAACTCTAACGTCACGGCGGCTTGGCGCGCCCATAAGCGGGGGGCGCTGTTTGCGAATCCTTGCTTTACGCAGATCCACCCTACCTGCATTCCGGTGGCGAGCGAGTTTCAGTCTAAGCTGACGCTGATGAGCGAGAGTTTGCGCAATGATGGCCGGGTGTGGGTGCCCAAAAATGTGGGTGAGACGCGATCGCCCCAACATATCCCAGAGAGCGATCGCGACTATTACCTGGAAACCCGCTATCCCACTTTCGGCAACCTCGTCCCTCGCGACGTGGCTTCTCGCAATGCCAAGCAGGTGATTGATGAAGGGCGCGGGGTGGGCAGTACGGGGCTGGCGGTTTATCTAGATTTTCGAGATGCGATCGCCCAACAAGGCAAAGCCGCCATCGAATCGCGCTACGGCAACCTGTTTGAAATGTATCAGCGCATCACGGGTGAAGATCCTTACGCTGAACCAATGCGAATTTATCCCGCCGTCCACTACACAATGGGCGGGCTTTGGGTGGACTATCACCTGATGAGTACGGTGCCTGGGCTGTTTGTATTAGGCGAGGCGAATTTCTCCGATCACGGCGCGAATCGGTTAGGGGCGAGCGCTCTGATGCAGGGACTAGCCGACGGCTATTTCATTATTCCGTATACGCTAGGTAATTACATCGCGACGACCGATTTGCCTGAAGTGACGACCGATGACGATGTTTTTGGTGAGGCGGAGGCGTCGGCTAGCGCGCGAACTTTGAAACTGCTGAGTATTCAGGGCGATCGCACTGTATTAGACTTTCACCGTTCGCTCGGTCAGCTCGTTTGGCAGGGCGTGGGCATGACGCGTAGTCGAGGTGAGTTGGAAGCGACGATTGAAAAAGTGCGATCGCTGCGCAGCGAGTTTTGGCAAAACCTGCGCGTTCCGGGCGAGGCCACCACCCTCAACCAAAATCTGGAGTTCGCGGGCCGCGTTGCCGACTTTATGGAGCTAGGCGAGGTAATGGCCAGAGATGCCCTCGCCCGAGAGGAGTCGTGTGGCAGTCATTTTCGAGAAGAGTTTCAGACGGCAGACGGTGAAGCCCGCCGCCGAGACGACCAATTCTCTACCGCCGCCGCCTGGCAATATCAGGGTGACGAACAGCCCGCGACGCTCGTCAGCGAATCTCTCAAATTTGAGAATATAGAACTCACTCAGCGTTCTTATAAATAGTTTCCTTTCCCTTTCAACCATGCAAGTTCATCTGAAAATTTGGCGACAATCTAGTCCCGCTTACGCTGGCAAGTTTGCTCAATATACGGTTGATGCGATCGCGCCCGATCTCTCTTTTCTCGAAGTGCTCGACAAGCTCAACGAGCAGCTCACCGAAGCGGGCGCGATTCCTGTCGAATTCGATCACGATTGTAGAGAAGGCATCTGCGGCTCCTGCGGCATGATGGTCAACGGTCAGGCGCACGGCCCCCAGCAGCGCACCTCAGTTTGCCAGCTCTATATGCGTAATTTTCAAGATGGCGACACGATTACCATCGAGCCCTGGCGAGCCAAAGCCTTTCCGGTAGTAAAAGATCTGGTGGTTGACCGCTCATCGCTAGATCGCATTGCCGTAGCGGGCGGCTATATCTCTGTAAAGACAGGAGCCGCACCAGATGCCAATGCGATTCTGGTCAATAAGCCCAATGCTGATACGGCCTTCGACTACGCAACCTGTATTGCTTGCGGCGCTTGTGTTGCAGCTTGTCCTAATGCGTCAGCTTCTCTATTTACGGCGGCCAAAATTGCCCACTTAGCGCTGCTGCCTCAAGGTCGCCCGGAGCGGAAACAGCGAGTTGTCAAGATGACTCAGCAAATGACCCAGGAAGGCTTTGGCGACTGCTCAAATCACGGGGAATGTCAGTCGGTGTGCCCTAAGGGTATTTCGATTGATGCGATCGCCCAAATGCGCCGAGAATACATCCGCGCCCACCTCCCCTTCTAATCCTTCTCAACTGGAACCGCTTTATGTCCACCGTTCAAGAAATCTACACCGACGGCGCTTGCTCCGGAAACCCCGGCCCCGGCGGCTGGGGCACCCGCATCGAATTTAGCGATGGTCAGGTGCATGAGCTGGGCGGGCGCGATGCCGCTACGACTAATAATCGAATGGAAATGCAGGCAGCGATCGCCGCACTAGACTTTTTGAGCCAAGACAACGCCGCCGCCGATAGCAAAGTCGTCCTTCTCCATACCGACAGCGAGTACGTCAAAAACGGCATCACCAAATGGATCAAAGGCTGGAAGAACAAAGGTTGGAAAACATCAGCCGGAAAACCTGTTCTCAATAAAGATCTCTGGCAGCAGCTCGATCAGCTCAGCCAAATGCTGGCCGAAAAAGATCTTAAGGTCGATTGGCGATACGTGCGCGGGCACATGGGCAATCCGGGCAACGAGCGCTGCGACGAAATCGCCAGAGCCTATTCCCATGCCCAGTCAATTTCGCTGAGCCAGTACAAAACCACTGCGAAGAAAAAATCTACCCAGAAAAAAACGGACAACAATTCTGAAGAACTCTCAAAAAACTATGTAGAATCAGCGACCCAGGTGAAAATCAATGAAAAAGAGAGCGATCATAGAAATTACTCTATATCCACCCCAAAAATAAACACGGCCAATACGGAGGGATCATTTGAGGAAGCAGCGTTAAAATCCTACGAGCAAGCCCTTGACTCAAATTCTCAGACTATGCCCTCACCTGATTCTAAACTCAGCGAAAATGAAACATCCAGGATAAATCGGCTCGAAAACGCGCTAAAAACGCTGCAAGTCACCGATGAACTAGCCAAGCAGGGATATCTCATCACCAGCGCCGAGCTTGCCGACCTCATGGATGTAAATGCCAGCGCTGTAACTAGTCGAGGCGACTATTGGGCCTGGCGAAATTGGACGGTCTCGCGCATTCGTAGAGAAGGTAATCAAATTCTATGGCAGCTAGAGCGCATCGACGAGTAGAGTCAGACCTCAACCTTGAATGTACGAGTCGATTTTAGTTTTGCGCCTATCCTGGCGGCCATCCCAACGCCCGACCGCCCAATAAATGTAGGTGCAGATGGAAGACCGTCTGACCGCCCTCCTCACCCGTATTAATGACGACTCGATAGCCGTTGTCTAGGTTTTCCTTTCTGGCAATTTCACTCACGGTAAAAAGCAAGTGGCCTAGAACGGCTTTGTCTTCCGGCTGCGCATCTGCTAGTTTTGGAATGGGCTTTTTAGGAATCACCAAAATATGGGTAGGAGCCTGCGGCGTAATATCTCGAAAGGCCAAGCAAAGCTCGTCTTCGTAAACGATATCGGCTGGAATTTCGCGCCGGATAATCTTGCTGAAAAGGGTGTCTTCGCTCATGATTTATGGTTGGGAGAATCGGGCTGCTGTCAAACTCTGGTGTTAAACCTTAATGTCAAACACTGGTATTAAACACTGGTGTCAAACACTGGTGTCAAACCCTGATTTTACCTTCTTCCCAAGCCCCTGCTTTCTTAGTCCGTCGGAAAATCAGTGCCGACGATGAGAACGGGGTTGCCAATTAAATTACCAAAGTCAAACGAGACTGGGATATCCATGCCCCAGTCGAATTTTCCATTCTCGTCTAGCATCTCGCCGACAATCGGCACTCCTGTTAAATCTAATTCGTCAGACTTCGCACCAGGGTTTTTAGCACTGGCAAATTCTGAGTTGATGCTTTCTGCGGCTTCGCTTAGCTCTGTAGGGGGGCGATGATCTGGCATTTTTCCATCTTCTAAAGGTAGTAGCGATCGCGCCGCGTTATGCGGATTTGCCCAGACTGGCTGGCCTGGGCCTAAAGCGGCGGCTAGAGTGACAGATAGCCAGAGTAGACCCCACACCGTTTTAGGGCGATCGCTAACAGCTCTATTTCCCAGAAGATCAGCCAGACTATGGAACATAAGGCGCTACTTTATTGAATAGAACAAGATCAGATTAGCCATCCTTCTCGATAAAGGGAGGCACGGCATTCGCGGATTATGGGTGCGAAGCTTTGTCCTGATGCAGAGATTTTAGATAATGACACCCAAAATAAAGCGTTAGCCCCTCACGATGCCACATAAGTTAACAGCCCTTGCCAACGGATCGCTATTTCATGTAAGGCGTTTCTACTTGCGGATTCACAACCTCTGCAATGATTGAATCGCCCGTGTTGAACCGCACCTGAGAATGGAGCCAATTGGCAATCATATGCGGACAATTTCGCTTCGTCCATCGAACCATGAATATCCGAAAGACCGGTTTGGATTGGCGCGCAATCATCTTTATTAATCGATTTAGCGGTCTAGACGGCACGCGCTGATTGACTAAGTTGACTGAGCCGACATCATAAAGGCAGTCTACGATTAGCCGCACGGTAATTTCTTCTCGTAGAAATAAGCTTTCTAGCAGTATTTCTATGTCGCGCATGCGTT
>JBBSOB010000014.1:0-32798 GCA_038260205.1 Phormidesmidales cyanobacterium | reverse complement strand
AGTGCTGATATACAAAGGTTATGCCTAACTGCATAAACATTGATTGTTCGTCAACACTCACCCGAGAGACGCGAGACTACATCCCCGTCCTAAAGGATCGGGGCTTTGCTTCTTTCTCTCAGACTCTCTTAATTTCGGTAAGGATTTTTTCAAGATGAGAGTTTAGATCAACTGTTCTAATAAACCAAACTCTCCAGCGCCAACTGTAAATCTTTCGTCAGTTCTTGGGAGCGCACTTTTGGTTCGCCCGCTTTGTAGTTAGAGACGCAAATAGGCTTACCAATAGTGATCTTTGCCGTGCCTCGCCATTTAGGACAAGGCTCACTGTATTCCAAGCTAATCGGCACAATTTTCACGTCCAGATTTGGGCGGCTGCGCTCAGCTCTTAAGGCAATACGAGCTAGGCCAGGCTTTAGCGGATGAATACCATCTTTGTAGATATTGCCTTCTGGATAAATCACCATCATTTCTTTTTCTTGCAGAAGCTGTACGCCGTGGCGCAGACTCTTCACCGAGGGTCGACGAACGTGAACCGGGAAGCCGCCCAGTCGCCGAATAAACCAGCCCTGAATGCCCAGGCACTCGTCAGCAGTGACCATAAAACGGAGATATCGGCCAGCTTGCTTACCTAATAAGCCGACTAAAAGGGAATCCCATCTAGCTTTATGAGTGGGGGCCAAAATAACGGGGCCGTATTCTGGAATATTGTCTTGGCCAATAATTTCTATGTGGCTGAAATAAGCGGGAAGGACTATTTTTTCGCCGATGCCGTACATGATGGGGGCGAGCCAGGGCGATAGTCGAGACTCTATGGCAGGGCAAGCATGGTCGGCAGGTAACGCCATATCCGAAGAATTCATAATCATAGGGTAAGAGACAAGTGCATCCTGTAGTGGTTGCCTATAGTGGCGAGTAGAGGTCTGCGCTCAGATCGAAGAGGGATTCTTAGATAGGCGAGTTAGCGTGGGATTGAAGCAGGTAGCGCGGTAAATAGCTGATGTAAATACTGATGTGTAAATGCTGCGCTTAACATACCGACATCACTGAGTGAAATTGAGACACAAGTTGACAGTTTGGAAGTTGGTCTGCGAGGTCACAAATGGAGCGAAGCTAATGCTGAATTTAAACTAAGAATAACTTAGAAGAGTGACTAAACCGTTTAGTTTATCGGCTTTTTGGGCGATCGCCTTTTTCTAAACCAACGCTGCAATTGCTCCCTACAGGGTTCTTCTAAGATGCCGCTAATTACTGCGAGTCGATGATTTGAGCATGGCCCATCGGGAAGGTTTAAAACAGAGCGAATGGCCCCGGCTTTAGGGTCATCGGCTCCATAAACTAGTAAGCCCAAACGCGATTGAATGATTGCCCCGGCGCACATTGGACAAGGTTCTAACGTAACGTAGAGTGTGCAATCGTTGAGGTGCCAATTATCAAGCTGTTTGCCAGCAGCGCGTAGAGCCAGCACTTCTGCATGAGCAGTCGGGTCACAGTCTTGCTCTTTGCGATTGATACTGTGGGCAATCAGTTGATTCTTAGCATTGATAATAAGGGCGGCGACGGGAACTTCGCCTTGGGCAGCGGCGGTGGTGGCAAGGGCGATCGCTCTCATCATCCAAAGCCGATGCTGTAAATAGATGGGATTGGCGATCGCCGGTGGCCCAATACCTAGCCATTCTTCCAGTTGCATCACCGTCCCCAAACGGTCAGAGCCCGGCATATCAGCCCATAAGCTGCCATCTGTTGAGGTGTGCAAAATATCGCGCTCGTCCATCGTAAAAATACTGTTTCTATCGACCAGGTTCGTCCCAAAAGGGGGATCTCCCTGCACAATGACGGATCTCATCCGCTATGGTTTTGTATCAAGTGCCATACTGACTATAAGCAATATGGCAACAAAGCCCTTCAAACAGTATGGTGACCACCGTCGATTTCCTCACTCAGCTCAACCCCTCCCAGCGTCAAGCCGTAGAACATTTCTGCGGCCCGCTGCTAGTCGTGGCCGGAGCCGGATCGGGAAAAACACGCGCCCTCACCTATCGCATTGCCAACCTCATTCTAAATAAAAAGGTAGACCCCGAAAACATACTGGCCGTTACCTTTACCAACAAAGCCGCTCGCGAAATGAAAGAGCGCATCGAACGCCTATTTGCAGAGCAAGAGGCGATGGCTCGCCACGGCAAACCGCTGCACATGCTGCCCGCCCCCGAACAAACGCAGCTCCGCTCCTATGTATACAAGCATTTTCTCAAAGAGCTGTGGATTGGCACCTTTCACTCCCTTTGTTCGCGTATCCTACGCTACGACATCGAAAAATACAAAAGCCCCGATGGATCTACCTGGACGCGCAGCTTCTCCATCTTCGACGAATCAGACGCGCAGAGCCTGGTAAAAAGCATCGTCATCGGTCAAATGAACCTAGACGATCGCAAATTCAATCCGCGCTCCGTTCGCTTTGCCATCAGCAATGCCAAAAACCAGGGACTCACCCCCGATCAGTACGAAGAAGAAAATCCCAACTTCAAAGGGCGCAACATTGCCGAAGCCTACCGCTACTACCAGAAAGGGCTATCCGCTAACAATGCGCTAGACTTCGACGACCTCATTCGGATGCCCGTACAGCTTTTTCGTCAAGATGAGAAAGTCCTCGACTACTGGCATCGCCGCTTCCGCCACATCCTGGTAGACGAGTATCAAGACACCAACCGCACCCAATACGACCTCATTCAGCTACTCACCACCAATGGTAAAGGCGACAACTTTGACGAATGGCAAGATCGCTCTGTCTTTGTCGTCGGCGATGCTGACCAAAGTATTTATTCCTTCCGCGCCGCCGACTTCACCATTTTGATGGGCTTCCAAGAAGAATTTGGCGATGGTCTCTCGGATGACGATACCCAAACTCTGGTCAAGCTAGAAGAAAACTATCGCTCTACTTCCAACATCCTGGACGTTGCCAACCATCTAATTGAGAACAACACCGAGCGCATTGACAAAGTTCTTCGCGCCACCCGAGGCGAAGGCGACGCCATCTTCTGCCACCGCGCCGACAACGAGGCCATGGAGGCCGAATATGTCGTCAGCCAAATTCGCAATCTAGAAGGCAAAAATCCGGAGCTGAGCTGGAAAGACTTTGCCATGCTCTACCGTACTAACGCGCAGTCTCGGGCATTGGAGGAAGTCCTCACGCGCTACAGCATTCCCTACCGAGTTGTCGGCGGCCTGCGCTTCTACGACCGCCGCGAAATCAAAGACATTCTGGCCTACATGCGTCTAGCCGTAAACCCAGCCGATAGCGTCAGCCTCAAGCGCATTATCAACACGCCCCGGCGCGGCATTGGTAAGACGACGATGGATAATTTGGACAAAGCCGCTGCCGAACTGGGCGTTCCGCTATGGGACATCGTGAAAGACGAAACCTCGGTCAAGACCCTGGCCGGACGAGCAGGCAAAAAGGTGACCGAATTTGCTCAGATGGTCAGTGGTTGGCAGGCGCGCGTGGAAACCGCAACCCCTACAGACATCGTGCAAGATGTGCTGGAGCAGACGGCCTACATTGAAACGCTAAAGGCAAAAGGCACCGAAGAAGACGAAATACGAATTGAAAACATTAAAGAGCTTTACAACGCGGTTGTACAGTTCGAGGAAGAAAATGAAGACGCCACGCTGCTGACTTTTTTAGCTAACGCTTCTTTAAGTTCTGATAGCGACGACAAGGAAGATGGCGATCAGGTCACGCTGATGACGCTTCACGCTTCCAAAGGGCTAGAGTTTCCCGTTGTCTTTATGGTTGGTCTAGAGCAGGGACTTTTCCCTAGTTTTCGCTCGCTAGAAGATGCCGCAGCTATTGAGGAAGAACGTCGGCTTTGCTACGTGGGCATCACCCGTGCGCAAGACCGATTGTTTATCTCTCACGCCCGAGAACGCCGAACTTACGGTGCCATGCGCGAAATTTCAACGCCGTCTATTTTCTTGGGCGAGCTGCCGCGTGACTACATTATGGCAACGGTGCCCAGTGCTTTGCCCGAGCGCTGGACTTCGACTAACCGCGAGGCCAAGTTGAAGAATCCTCAGCCCAACTTGAACAAACCCGGTACGCATGAAAACGATTGGAGTGTGGGCGCACCCGTTATCCACAAGGCATTTGGCGAGGGTAAAGTCACTCACATCTTCGGCGCGGGTAATAAGATTTGCTTGGCGATTCACTTTCCTGGAATTGGTAAGAAGATCATCGATCCGAGGACAACAACTTTAGACCGATTGGATTAGAGAATGAGGAGTAAGCAGCAACATATTTGATTTATTGGAGCGCGTTCAAAGAAGCTAGGAATGCATTTGGGATATCCGTCTGTTCAAAGCCTGTTCAAAGCTTGTATATGGTTTTGAACGGCTATGGATGAGGTTACTCGCAGCGAGATAGAAATTGCGCCGCCAAAAGACGAAAAGGTTTTTTATAACAAGTTTTCACCCTCGCTACAAAAAAATTAGGCATAATCAGCGTTACTTCTGGGGCAAAGCTGATTATGCTTTTTTATCACGATGAAAAAACGGGACTTGCAAAGGTTTTTAAGCTGTTATCTGAGTTTTGATAGAAGGAAGAGACTCTCACTCAAACATCTGGTTAAACGCATTTTGATTCAGCTCAGCGCTTGATGCGATCGCGCCATCATCCTTCTCTACACAGAATCTTTCCAAAAAGCTTTCAAAGTCTTCCGAAAGACGATCTTGTCATATCCGTTTTTGCGTTGGCCATTTGCGTTAGTTAAGAGTTCTCAAACTATGCACCAGCAGCTGAAGCTACCGCTGCTTTTTGATCAAATAAGCCGTCTGGTTCATAGAGATATTCAAACCAGTTGCCAAAAGGATCGCGGCCATAAAAGGAAGCGGTGCCGTCTCGGTGGTCGTGGATTTTGCCAACTTTTACGCCGTCAGCCTTGAGCTTTTCGTAAGCCGTATCGATGTCTGCTCGATCGTTAAATACAAAGCCAAAGTGCGGCCCGGCCTGATCGTAGTCCGGACTCATCAGCGCTAGGCCATCTTCACCCGCTTTTAGGTAGGCCCAGTCGCTGTCTTGCCAGACCAGCTTCATGCCTAGGTTTTGGTAAAACTCAGCGGCCTTGGCCACATCTTCTACGCATACGGCTACATGGCCCAGTCGCTTCATTTGCATCGTTACTTTCCTCTCGTTGGCTCAATCAGCCAATCTGCATTACTTTACTTATTCTAGAGCAGGTGGCTGGCGGTTCCTTCTGGCCTTAAGTAGATTCTGCTGGCGGTTTTTACTAAATTGACCGTATTTCTCTATCTGGGTTTACCTAGTACTATAAATACATGAGAAACAGCAGAGCTTTCGAAATGCTCTAGCTGACTTAAAACTAGAGCATTTTGAGGATTGATTTTTATGGAAACTACTTTTGATTCTGATAAACGGAAGCTGCTGTCCATTGCTTCTCATGGCTCCATTTTTCTGAGTCAGTTGGTACTCTCCGCAGGCGTTCCATTTGGCATTTTGTTGCTTTCTGACGATCCGGTGAGTAAGGACAACGCGCGAGAAGCACTAAACTTTCACTTCAATATGTGGCTGTATAGCGTTTTGTTGATTATCCCTGCGGCACTGCTGATCGGACTGCCTTTCGTTGCTTTGTTGGGGTTGGTGCAGGTCATTATGCCAATCTTCGCGATTCTCAGTAGCGTGACAGACCCCGATCATTCTTACCGCTATCCGTTCATCTTCCGCCCTCTCTAAGTTTGCGGGCCGGATGGCGTAACTAAAAGTTAGCTATATCATCGGCGGAATCGTCAGACCCTTTAGCGGTTTGGCGATTTCTTTTTGGGTGAGTCCTTTGCCCTGAATGAGAACGCCAAAGTTACCGAGGCCCATTGGGCTAATGAGCTGCTGCAAAGCATCGCGGCGCATCATGATTTGCTGAATGTTTTGGCCGGTAGCGATCTGGTCGGTCAAATTAGAGAGGGCAGAGAGGCGATCGCTCATTCCCAAAGCCATCAAAAATAATCCCTGCTGCGTGAACCCTAACTTCTGCAACCCTACTTCCTCACCGCGATTCTCCAGCGCCGTAAAATCTACATGCGCCGTAATATCTTGATTGCCTAGATGGATGAAGGGATTGTTGTGATGGCTGTGGCGGTAGTAGCACTGTAAGGTGCCGTCGCGCCGGGCCGGACTGTAGTAACGCTCGGCGGTGTAGCCGTAGTCGATGGTGAGTAAGTAGCCTTTTTTAAGGCGATCGCTCACCCTCTCGATCCAATCCATCGCCGCCAAATTCACCTCCGTCCGATAACCCGCCGCATAGTCTGCAAAGTCGATCCCCACACGCTCAAAGTATTGCTCAAGCTGCGGCGTCGAAAGCTCGTCTACGATAGGCGTAAATTGGTTATCCTCTACAGCGACCCAAACCTCTTTTAGCTTCTGATCGTGCAGCTCTACCCAATGCACCGGAAAGGCATCGACCAGCTCATTAGAGAAAAAGCATCCCACCACAGCGTTCGTCGGAATCTCTTCTAGGGTTTGCCAACTCAAAGACAAGCCTTCGCTTTGCCACTGGCTCAGGCGCTTTTGCTGTTCGGCTCTGAGCAGCTCTGATTTTTCGACGATGATGTATTGCAAAGCGGTGAAACAGGCCAGATGGTGCGATCGCAATCTTTCCAACACATCCGCCGCCACCAGCCCCTGTCCGGCCCCCATCTCCACCAGCGTAAATCGCTCAGGCCGACCCAGCGACTCCCACATATTCGCAAACTGCTCTGCCAACAGCTCGCCAAAATCGTGGCCCATGTGCGGCGACGTCACAAAATCTCCCTGCGGGCCAATCGCGGCCTCTTTTTGCTGAGTCGCCCGGCTAGAATAGTAGCCAAACTGCGGATGATAGAGCGCTAGCTCCATATAGTCGGCAAAGGTGATGCGCTGACGCGGAGCCGCCTGAATTTTTTGAGCGATTCTCCGATGGAGAGGCTGCGCCAACGCATTCTGCAAACTATCTGAAATATTCAACACGCCTAACCCATTCACCGAACGCTTACAAAATAGAGCTTTTAGCCGTACGTCTCCAAGATCGCGCTTCGGAGTGAGGACTATTTCGCGCCGCTAATCTTCAGCTTCTTCGATGTAATTATCGTCTTCTTCAGGGGCATTTCTGCCTTCTTGAAACCCTCGTAAGCTTTTCCCTAACGCGCTGCCCAGCTCAGGAATACGCTTGGGGCCAAACACCAAAACGGCCACCACGCCGATAATGACGATTTCGGGGATGCCTAGACCAAACATGATGCCGCCTCTCCAGTAGCCTGTTAATACTGTAACTGGCCCTATCATAAAGCTTTCTTTGCACTACAAACTTTACGCTAAAAAATAGTCGAGGAAGTATCTGATGGCTCAGTGGGCCGCCTCTTTAGGGTTTGATTTAGCGGCAAAGCGCTGCGTAGAGGGTCACTATGCAAAAAATAGATTCGCCGCTGCCGCTCAATCGAGATAGCCTTGAATTGATTAAGACACCCGATTGTTTGTCATGGCTGGAAAGCAAGCAAAAACGCTCAGCGAAAAAGTTAAGCTCTCTCAGCTAAGAGCCTTGGGGGCCGTCGTGGCAACTGGCAGCTTTAGCGAGGCCGCTTTACGCCTCAATGTCAGTCAGTCTACGGTGAGCCATAGCATTGCGGCGTTAGAAAAGGCGCTGGGCGTTGGACTGATTCATCGCGGGCGACAAAAGGCTTCTTTGACACCGGTGGGCGATCGCATCTTCACCCAATCTCAACAGATCCTCAGCCTAGTTACCGACATGGACAAAACAGCCAGCCAGGCGAGAGGCGTAGACGGCGGGCTAGTTCGAATTGCGGCCTTTCGGAGTTTGGCTAGTGAAATTTTGCCAGGCGCGATCGCCCATCTCCACGAACGCTACCCGACCGTTCAAGTCATCATTATCGAATTTGACAATACTCAGTCCATAGTAAATGCCCTTGTTGAAGGCCAAGCCGATCTTTGCATGGCCGATCTGCTGCTTCAAGGCAGTGAATTTGAAACCTTTAAGATCATGGACGATCCGTTTGTCGCCCTTATTCCACCCAATCGGTCAGATATTCCAGACCCATTAACCTGGACAGACCTACGCCAGCATCCTCTGATTATTTCGCCCAACGACTGCTGCAAAGTGGTGATGACCTATCTCCAAGCCGCTCAGCCGCCCATCGTAGCCGACTATCTAATTGCCAACGACTCCACCGCTGTAAGCATGGCCCGTCAGGGGTTGGGTATTGCAATTTTGCCTAAGCTCGCGGCCCAGCCAATTCCCAAAGGGGTCAGAACGGCACAGCTCCCCTTCAGTACGGCTCGGCCATTAGGAGTGAGCTGGTTACGAAAGGCGCTGCTAACGCCCGCTACCTACGCCTTTTTAGATACTTTCAAACATCTGTACGCAGAAACAGACGGAGATCTAGGCGACACTCGGCGGTATGGTGTTGAGCGTGGACATCCGCTTAAAGCGCAAGATTCTAATGAGAAAGCTGCTATTTCTGCTGCCCGGCACTACTAAACAGTTTTTTGCAGGTGGGCTGACTGCCGAACTAAAAACGATGGCGATCGCCCAAAAAATTTGCCCTGCCGAAGTCGTCACCTATCGCAGCAGAGAACCTAACAGGCTATTTCTAAACGACGTTTTAGCCGACTCCCGATACCGAAACTGCATTTTCGTCTGTAGCTGGGGCTTCGACGTGCCCAAGCTCCTCCAGCAGTTAGAAGATCGGTTTGTGATCTATCATGCCCACAGCACCCGCTACGGATTTCGCATACCGCCTCGCGTACCGATCATTACCGTCAGCAAAAACTCAATGGGCTACTGGGGCGAGAAAGCGCTCAGTTCGCTGATTTATCATCTGCCAAACGAAATCTCACCCGACTTCGAGAATCGCCATCTGACGCGAGACGTTGACGTACTGGTGCAGACTCGAAAGTCCTCTGAATATCTTTTGCGGCAGCTCGTCCCCGCGTTGCAAAAGCAGTGCAATGTAGTTCTGCTCGATAGCTATGTAGAGGATCTCATTGGGTTGTTCAACCGCTCTAAAATCTATCTGTACGACTCCGCCGAATATTGGGGTCGCTACCGTCTCACCGAAGGCTTTGGCCTGCCGCCAATGGAAGCCTTAGCCTGTGGCTGTCAGGTATTTTCTAGCGTTAATCATGCCCTGGCCGACTACCTCGATCCGGGTTTTAACTGCCAAAAAATCTCAGGCTACGCGACCGAATACGACGTGCAGCGGATAGTGAAGACGGCGCAAACCTGGCAAAGCGCCCAGATGTCTGCCGATTTCTTTATGCCTTATAGAACAGAGGCGTTAGTGCCCAGACTGCGAACCATTCTGCAAGATATCAATACTTTTTTTGATTATCTACCTCATACCCAAACCGACATTCCTCAGCTCACGCGAAGCCGGGTGGCGTATCTCACGTTCAAGCGAATTGTCAATAAAATCAAAAGCCGGTAAAACGCCTGTTACGCGCTAGATGCTAAAGCTTTCACGGCCAAGCCTTGATCAGTCAGTATTTTGACCAATCAGTGCTTTGACCAGTCAGTATTTTATTCATCAAGTTTCGTTGACTCGCGAGTTTCCACCAAAAAACATCGGGAATACTCAAACTAAGTTTTCTCTAGCTGTAAAGATGGCTACCTTCTCCACATCCGCTGTGATCGAACGGCTGAGCGATCGCTACGAATTTTTGCAATCTATTGGCCCTGCGGGCTATCAGCAGCTCTTAGCTACAGATATTCAGCATAGACAGTCTGTTCTCATTAAATCGCTCTCCCTGGGCAAAGGCACCTCTGCAGGAGATATTTGCTGTTTTGAGCGAGAGATTCATCTGCTCGAATCACTGCGCCATCCTACAATTCCCCGGCATATTGACTCTTTTGGGATTGAGACGCCAGAAGGTAAGGGCTTGGTACTAGTGCAGGCTCATGTCCCTGCTAGCCAAACGCTCCATCAGCAAATGGTTGCTGGCAAACTCTACCGCGAAGCCGAGATTAAATCCATTGCCAAACAGCTACTGCAAGGTCTGGTTTATTTGCACAGCAAGGGACTTGTTCACCGAGATATTACGCCTAGAAATGTGGCGATCGCACGCGCTGATCGCGAGTTGGCTCAGGTGTCCTGGCTAAATTTGGGCAGCGTGCAATATGTAGAGTCTCAGCGAGCAGATACCCTGGTTGGCACCTATGGCTATATGCCCATCGAGCAGGTGGGAGGGCAGGCCCGCTTCGCCTCCGATCTATACAGTTTGGGAGCCACGCTGATTGCTTTGGCGACAGGTCGGCGGCCTCAAGATCTGCCTCGCGATGGCTATAAAATTTCGTTTGCCTGCCGCTCTTCTCACCTTAGCGTCAGTTTCCAGCATTGGCTTAGCTGGCTTATCGAACCCCGCATGAGCGATCGCCCCATCTCTGCGCAGCAAGCTCTCAAAGCCCTAAATCGACTGCCTTTTTCTATGATCAAGCGACGACTCAAGCAGCCCGTCAAAGCAGCGCTTGCTCCCGTTCCCATCGTCTCTAAACCTTACGCTCAAGACCCGCTTTACTTCACAAAAATCAGGCAGCGCCAGCGGGCCAATGCCTTGAGCTTAGTGATCCCACCGCGAGGACTTAGTCGCGCCGAGTACGAGCAGGCGATTTCGCCAGTGCTAATAGGATCCGCCCTGCTGACCCTCGGCCTATATTTGCTGAGCCTTCTATCTTTTTCATGGGATATGTTTGCGCAGACGAAAGGGATAGCCTCGCTAGCGGCGGCGGCTTTAGGCGCTTGTGGCATCGTTCAGGGCGGTAAGTTTCTCCTAGCGGGGCTGCGTTTGTTAGACCGTCAGTGGCTGCGAGAAATTCATATTCAGCTAGAAGCTAACGTGCTGCTAATTTCTTATCAGCACTGGCTGCGATCGCCTTCCTACATTGTCAACACCCGCCGCCAAGACATCTATAATGTCAGCGCCCTGCCCGACTGTAGCGCGCTGCAGATTCTCACTCACCGCAACCGCACCGGAGTCCCTTCTAATGGCCTCAAGCTCACCACTCGCCACGGCAACCTCACACCCCGAGATATTCGCTGGCTGACCTCTTTAATCAACGACTGGCGAATGAAATCCGAAGGCGGCGTTTAGATTTAGATATAGAGATACTATCTATAGCAATGGGTGTTTCAAAAACTGAAACCAGCTATCGACCCAGCCATGCCTGCCTGATAATAAAATCTAGCTGCATCTAGCAGCGATGTGTGGCAATCCGCTATTTCCTCATGGTTCGCTCCGGATCGGAAATAGCGGATTTTTTATGCCTGGTTGCTTTATGCCTGGTTGCTTTATGCCTGGTTGCTTTATGTCTGACTTTCTGTGCGTTCAAGACTTACTGGCAATCAAATAATCTGCCAGCTCAATGAAGCCTTTGCCTTCAGCGGCGGTGGTTATGTAGGCGGGCAAATGTGCTAGCAAAGGCAGGTAATGGGCAACGTTGGCAACGCCTACCGACTGGGGGAACTGCGCTTCAAACAGGCTTTCATCATTGGGACTATCGCCAACGGTAACAATGTCGGCTGGGCTAATGTGGGGAAATTGCTGCTGGAGCACCTTGACCAACCCGATGGCTTTGTTCTGACGCAGAATTTTGATGTGGCACTGTACGGCGCTGTAGGTAAACCCCATTGCCTCGGCTTCGCAGGTTTCCTGCATCCAGATCAGGTCTGATGGCGTTAGGCCAGTGATGTCAAATGTCCAGTCTGTAATCCGGTAGGGGTTGTCTACTGAGGGCGTAAGGGCCGGGTAGCGATCTTTGAGGCGGGTGAAGAAGTGGCTGAGGCGATCGCGATGGTGCGTCAGACCCGGAATATCTGGCAAGATAACGGGTTCTAGATTGGCTTTGTCGATGTAGAGTCCGCCATTTTCGGCGATCGCGCCCACTACCGGCAGATAGTTCACCAAGCTGCTCACCCAGCCTGCCGAGCGCCCAGTCACAATCAGCACCTGGATTCCATTGGTTTGCAGCCGACCAAAGGCTTGCAGCAGCTCAGCCGTCAAAATTCCCTCGGTGGTGAGCGTACCGTCCATATCAGTTGCAACTAGCTGAACTTTAGAAAGTGCTAAACGACTGCTATGAGACGCGAGTGGCTGCGGCTGGTTCATCCTGAGCGTTCCTATATGAAGGTAAATGTTTGCAATTAGGCAATAGTCGGCAGCGGTCGGCGGTAGTCGAGTCATAGACCAAAAAATCACGACTAGCCTAGCGTGCGGTGCGCCTGCGATCGCCCTTTTATACAACCATCAACTTTGACTATTCTGTCAACCCGCCTGGGCATCCTTAAGTCAAATCCGTTACCAGTCGCCTTTCCATGTTTATGGGTAGCCCTTCTTCGCTTCAGCCACCGCTATGGCTAGCTCAAACCTCCGCAGAGCCGCCCGCGTCGTCCGCCCCTCTCAATCTTTGGATGTACTCGACGGGTGCGACATCTGTTTTACTGCTGGGGCTGGGCATCTATTCATACTTACAAAACCGCAAGCTGCAAAAACAGATCAAGTTTGAAAACTACAAAAATAAGGAGCTGCAAAAGCGGGTCAAGCTAGCGCTAAGCACCATTGTCAAAATGGAGCGCAACCCAGACCTGATTCACTCGCGCGACTTCAACCTCGACTATTTACGCATGCGGATGGAAGAAAAACAGTTTAACTTCGCGATCGTCAATCAGCTCAAAATCAAAGTGAAGCAGCGAGTCAGTGAAGCACTGCGTCCCAATCAGGCGGAAACGGGCATGATCGGCATCGCCAGTCAGCCTCGACCTATCAACCAGCTTTTTGACGTAGAGTACATTTCACCCAACGACGAGAAACAGCGCAAGCGCGTCCTCTTTCGCATTCAGATTCGCTTAACCAAAGTTCCGGCCCAAGCGACCTCAACGACGATAGAAGAAGTGGTGAAGTGCATTGAAGGATTTTTGAATCCTACCGATAGCGAAGGATTTTGGCAGCCTACTTTGCAGGGCCGCATTGCCAATATGAAATGGGATCAAAAAGCAAAGCCCACGCCGCTGCTCATCTTAGAGCAGACCAACGAGGGCGTAAACGTTACGTTTAGAACAAAGCAAGATAAGCGAGTTTCGATTTAGGCTAAATGTCTAAAGTTATTTCAGTGCTACTTCAGCCAGTTCTTCAGCCGCGAGGCAACCTGGGGCCGACGCAGCTTTCGCATGGCTTTGGTCTGAATTTGTCTTACTCGCTCGCGCGATAGCTGAAAAATCCGACCGACTTCTTCTAGCGTGTGGGTTTCACCGGTTGTGAGTCCGTAGCGGAGCGCAATGATCTCTTTTTCTCGAGCAGAAAGCACTTCGGTCAGCACATCCGAAATTTCCTGTCGCATCATCGACTCGCTAATTTTGGATTCAGGCGAGCTGGCATTGTTGTCTTCTAGCAGCTCCATCAGTTCGGTATCTTCGCCTTTGCCCACTCGGTGATTCAGCGATAGCGACTTGCGCTGTACCTGCTGCAAAGCGCGGAGTTGCTCTGGCGTAACATCAAGTGCCGCTGCGATTTCGTTCTCTGTGGGCGATCGCTGTAGTTCTTTGCGCAGATCTCGGCTAGCTTTTTTGAGTTTGTTCAGCTTTTCTACCACGTGAATCGGGAGCCGAATGGTGCGCGCATCGTTGGCAATCGTGCGGGTAATGCCCTGACGAATCCACCAGTAAGCGTAGGTAGAGAACTTATAGCCCTTATCAGGGTCGAACTTTTCGGCAGCACGGTTTAGGCCCAGCGCACCTTCTTGAATCAGATCTAGAAAAGGAACACCCCGATTGAGGTAGCGCTTGGCAATGGAAACGACGAGTCGCAAGTTTGAGCGAATCATTCGGCGTTTGGCCGCGCGGGCTTTTCTCAGGCGCAGCTTTAACTGCTGCTCGCTACAGCCAAAAGACTCGGCTATTTCCCCAATATCAGGTTGCCGACCTAGCGTTTCTTCTAGCTCTTCAGATTTTTCTTCTAGCTCAACGATAATTCGTACCTGTCGCGCTAGCTCGATCTCTTCATCGGCTTTGAGCAGCGGATAACGGGCCATTTCCTTAAAGAAAGCACCCACCGCATCATCGTTGGATGTCCTACGATAGCGAGAAGAGGGCTTCACATCTTCTGAATACTGAACGGTGTACTGGCTATCGTCAGCCAGGTCGTCTTCCACAAAACTTTCTGCTAATGAGCTGTCTTCGTCTATGCCCAGCGTATCTACTGCCGAGTGGGCTGACGAGTGGGCTGACGAGGTCTTAGCGGCCGGAGTCTGGTAATCTGCTTCTTTTGTCGAGCTTGCTTTTGAGTTCTCTGACTTTAATGTCGCCCGTTCGGCTGCAGGTAACGCCGTGGCAGCACTACGATAAGCAGCCTTTCTATCTTGCTTGACTGAGTTGGGATTGACTGAGTGGAGTGTCATAGAAGCAATGCTGATATCAGAATTATGGGGGGCTGTCATATTTATAAAATCAGGTTCACGTCAATGACGACATTCAGGCTTCAACTGGACTTTAATTAGATTTTGACTAGCTGGTTTTTGACTGGTTTTTGACTAGAGATAAATAAGACATTCGAGTAAGCTTCGCGCTTAAGCAAATTGAAGGCTCACTAGGTCGAAAGATCGCTGGGTCAATTCCTATTTGAACAAGTACGTTGGCGGCTTGCCATTGTTCAGACAGCTTCACTATAACAATTCATTATTAAGAAATTATTAGTTCAAGCGATACTTAGGCCACCTGAACGCTCTCAACGGCTTGGTTAATAAGGGTTTTTGCTTTGTTTGTTACACATTTGTCACACATCTGTTACATTCCTGTTACATTCTATGGCGAGTGTTTTTTATGGATGGCGGATAGAGCGGCGGTCTAATCGTTGGCGCTCAAGAAAATGCTAACAAAATATTTTTTTATTGGGATTGACTCACTAAACCAACTTTCTAAGCTATCTGAACCAATTTCACTAAGCCAATTTCACTAAGCCAATTTCACTAAGCCAATTTTAAGAACAGAACGCATGGATGAGCTGATTACAACTAGCCAAGCAAAGTGGATAGAGGTCTTGGTTGATTGCCCAAGTACGAAATCGCTCTATACCTACCGGATGCCAGACGATGCCGAAGTGGGGCCGGGTGATATTGTGAGCGTTCCGTTTGGCAGAGCGCAGGTAGGTGGAATTGCCATTCGACAAATAGACGCTTTATCGGAGGGGTTAGATCCATCGTCTATTAAACCGATTGAAAGCATTGTCAATTCTTCTTTTTTTACTCAAGAGTATTGGCGCTTGCTAATGCGGGTTGCTCGATACTATCAGACTCCTTTTGTTCGCGTGATTCGCACTGCGCTGCCGCCTGGTTTGTTGTCTAGATCGCAGCGACGGGTGCGGCTTAGGCAAACAGAAGTTAGCCGTCGAGATGATTTTCAAGGCGATGGTAAAAGAGGCGATGGTAAGAACAGCCTGTTAGTAGATAAAAACAGCAGCGGGCAGGGCCATGAGTTGCTCTCTAAACGGATGGTTGAGCTGATTGCGCGATCGCCCACTCAAGACTATAGCTGGCAATACGTACAGCGCCAGATGAGGCAGCTTAGCGATCCAAACGGCAGCAAACCGGCCAGTCGAACGGCAATCAATCAGGCGCTTCAGGGCTTGATTAAATCGGGCGCGGTGGAGAGCTACCTGGAGACGCCGCGATCGCCCCACGCCCAAAAACGTCAGGCAGTTTTCCTGATCAATACGGCTGCAACAGACGAGTCGTTGACCCAACGGCAGCAGGAGATTGTAAACGGGTTAGCGCGCGAAGGCGGTGAACTATGGCTGAGCGACGCGCTGCAAATGCTTAATACCACCAGCAAAACGCTCAAAAAGATTGCCGATCGAGGCTATGTCGTCATTGAGCCAAAAGAGGTGCTGCGAGCCGGGAGCCATTCGCGATCGCTGCCCGATCAACCTAAAGCGCTGACCGCGAATCAGGCTACGGCGCTGGCCGTTTTGCGGCAAATGCGCGGCTATGGGGAGGCGTTGCTGCACGGGGTAACCGGATCGGGAAAAACGGAGGTTTATTTGCAGGCGATCGCACCTATTCTTGCCGCCCGAAAATCAGCGCTGGTGCTGGTGCCAGAAATTGGCCTCACGCCTCAACTGACTGACCGTTTTCGCAGCCGGTTTGGTCATCAGGTATGCGTTTATCACAGCGGACTATCTGAAGGGGAGCGCTACGATACCTGGCGGCAAATGCTGACGGGAGAACCGCAGGTGATTATCGGCACTCGCTCGGCGGTCTTTTCGCCGCTGCCAAATTTAGGAATGATTATTCTTGATGAGGAGCATGACGGCAGTTTTAAACAGGATCAGCCGATGCCCTGCTATCACGCTCGGAAAGTAGCGCAGTGGCGAGCGGAGTTAGAAGACTGCCCGCTGATTTTGGGATCGGCCACACCTTCAATTGAAACCTGGGTGAGATTTAACCAGGGTAAAGAGTCAGAATCTGCGCCCAATCGGCATTATTTATCCCTGCCCAGGCGGGTTCATGCGCGGCCTGCACCACCGGTTGAGGTGGTTGATATGCGCAAAGAACTGCTAGAAGGCAATCGGACTATTTTTAGTCGGCCTTTGCAGCTCGCGCTAGAAGCCATGATTGAGCAGGGCAATCAGGGGATTTTGTTTATCCATCGGCGAGGGCACAGCAGCTTTGTGTCTTGCCGGAGCTGCGGGCATGTAATGGAATGTCCCAATTGCGACGTGTCGCTGTCTTTTCACCAGACGCATCAGGCGGCTACGGCTAGGTTGAAATGCCATTACTGCGGTCACGGTGAGGCGCATCCCAAGGAATGCCCTGCCTGTGCCTCACCCTACATTAAAAATTTTGGCAGCGGGACGCAGCGGGTGGTAAACGACCTAGCTAAGTATCTGCCTCAGGCTCGCTGTATTCGCTTTGATAGTGATACCACTCGCAATAAGGGTTCGCACCGGGCGTTGCTGACTCGCTTTGCCCAAGGTGAGGCGGATTTGCTGGTGGGAACGCAGATGCTGACTAAAGGGATAGATTTACCTCAGGTGACTTTGGTGGGCGCGATCGCCGCAGACGGTCTTTTATTTATGCCAGACTATCGAGCCAGCGAACGGGCCTTTCAAACGCTGACCCAGGTGGCGGGTCGAGCCGGGCGCGGTGAGCACAAAGGACGCGTGATTGTGCAGACCTACAGCCCTGACCATGAGGCCATTAAGGCACTGACATTGAGCGCCACCGGAGGATCGGCCGCGCCCAATGACCGAAAAGCGGATCAAAAAGCAAATCAAAAGGTGGATCAAAAAGCAGACCAAAAAGTAAATCAACTTGAGGCGTATGGGGCTTTTTTACGGGCGGAGATGTGCGATCGCGCCGATCAGCAATACCCCCCCTATGGCCGACTCATTCTCCTCAAAATCAGCGGATTAGATGCAAAAACCACTGAACGTACCGCGAAGAATCTGGCTGAACGCCTGCAAAATCAGCTCACAGAGAAGCAATCCGTAGAAAAACAGTCCCTAAAAAAACAGTCCCTAAAAAAACAGTCCCTAAAAAAACAGACTTTAGAACAACAGGACTTGAAAGAACAGGACTTGAAAGAACAGGATTTAGAAAACCACTCGTCCTATCGAATTATGGGGCCGGTTCCAGCGCCTATCTTTCGAGTAGCTCAGCGCTATCGTTGGCATATTTTGATCAAACTTAGCCTAAATGTCTCTCTGCCAGCGCTAAAGCATTTGCAAGCTCGCTGCCCCCAAGGCGTTAGCCTAACTATCGACGTAGAGCCACTCAATCTGTCATAGTCGAAACATTTGGACAAAAAGCCATAGCATCCTCGCGGCAGGCAACTCGACAATAGTAGACACCTCGTCCAATCGTCAGCTTCCAAAAGCACAGATCGAAAAGAGATTTTATGCTTAAAAATTTACAGCCGCTATTTTCCGAAACGCTAAGCAAACCTCATCAGACAGATCCCTTTGTTCGTAAAATCTTCCCGGCTGATACCCTTCGGCGTAGCAACTTTTCAATGGAATGGCTTCGCTATTGCCCTCCTCATCTTCCTCACCTGGGGGATCAGTCTCCTCATGGGTTTTACGATCAGCACTGAATCAATGAATCTGGTGCAGTGCGTTCTTTTTATAGGCTGGTTTACCTTTCTCTATACGGGTTTGTTTGTGACGGGCCACGATGCTATGCACGGCAGCATATCACCGGATAATCCGCGTTTAAATGATGGGTTCGGCCAGGCGGCCTTGCTGCTCTATGGCTTCATTTCCTACAAAAAGCTGCGTCAGGCCCACAATTATCATCACCAATTTCCAGCGAGCCACCGCGATCCTGACTTTCATAACGGTCGCGATACGCATCCTGTGCTCTGGTATCTACAATTTATGCGTCGCTATTGGACGCTGCGCCAATGGATCGGCATTATCATTCTCTACAATGGGCTGCATCATTTGCTGGGCGTTCCCGAGGCTGATTTGCTAACGTTTTGGGCAATTCCGTCTCTATTGAGTTCTGTGCAGCTATTTTATTTCGGCACGTATCGGGTGCATCGTCAGATGCCAGACACCTACAGTACGCCGCTATGCGCCAACAGCACTTACTGGCCCTATCTGATTTCGCTGATTACCTGCTATCACTTTGGCTATCACCGCGAGCATCATGCTTGCCCCCACGTTCCTTGGTGGCGGCTGCCGCAGATTTCCTGGCAGTCTGTAGAGCCAGCAGCTCAGCTAGCAATGCCTCAATTAGCTGAGAAATATAGCTGTGCTAAGAGCGGCAAGGTGTTAGCAACCATTAGCAGTCCTTTAGTCCAGCGCGATCGCACCCGTCTAAAAACATAAACGCTGGCTATCAGCACCAGCACCAGCTCTATTCGCCCAGCCACAACGCCATAGTAGTTGGGATCCCAATAAGACACCGGACTCTCAAAGCGAAAATTGCTAAACGGCCAAAAGTGGCGATGCCCATCGTCATGATGCAAGGGCAAATCTTCTAAACAATGCAGCAAAATGCTGGCAAACAGCAGCGCAATGCCCGTACGGCGAGCGTAAAGCATCAGCCCTAGCCCTAGCAGCGCCAGCGGAATAGAGTGGAAAAAATCAAACGTCGTCTGCCAAACGGGACGATAGTATTCCTTACTCCAAATCTGCCTTTCTGGAATATCGGTCGTGAGTTTGAGCGCGAGGTAAAAGGCAAACATCGATAAGTCTGGAATCAGCGCGCCCCAAATGATGAGCGGATTCCAGTCGGGCCGGTGCTTACGATTGAGGAGCGCCAGATTCAAAATGGCGTGGGCAGGTGTGTTCATACGAAAGGCGAACTGAGCGTTAGAGTAAATCTATCAATACGGCGCAGACTGAAATAACTCAAACAGATGCAATTCGGGTCTAGAAGACTCGCCTTAAGCATGAGAGAACGGCCCCTAATCTATCTCGATCACAACGCCACAACGCCCGTAGACCCGCAGGTTTTAGATTCAATGCTGCCTTTTTTTAGCCAGTATTTCGGTAATCCTAGCAGCCTCAATCATTCGTTAGGCTGGCAGGCAGAGGCCGCTATCGAAAAAGCCAGAGGATGCGTAGCTGCGGCTATCAACGCCGAGCCGGTTGAGATCGTTTTTACCAGTGGGGCGACAGAAGCTAATAACTTGGCTATTAAAGGCGTTGCCGAAGCTTATATGGCAAACGGGCAGCACATGATTACCGCCCAAACAGAGCATAGCGCGGTGCTAGAGCCTTGCCGTTATTTGGAGAGATTGGGCTTTAGCATCACCTATTTGCCGGTGCAGTCGGATGGCCTAATTTGCCTTGCCGATTTAGAGCGAGCGTTTCGACCTGAGACTATTCTGGTGTCGATTATGACGGCCAATAACGAGATCGGGGTGTTGCAGCCAATAGCTGAAATAGGGGCACTTTGCCGCGATCGCAAAATCCTCTTCCACACAGACGCAGCCCAAGCACTAGGCAAAGTCACCTTAGACGTGCAAGCGATGAATATTGACTTGCTGTCAATGACGGCGCACAAGCTATACGGGCCAAAAGGCATCGGAGCGCTGTACGTTCGGCGTAAAAATCCGCAGGTGCGGCTGGCCCCTCAAATGCATGGCGGCGGGCAGGAGCGGGGTCTGCGCTCGGGCACGTTGTGTACGCCGCAAATTGTTGGATTGGGTATGGCAGTGAGCGGCGCGATCGCCCAACAACCGCAGGAAATGAACCGACAAAAGGGGCTGCGCGATCGCCTCTGGCAATCTATCCAAACGCTCCCCCATATTCACCTCAACGGTCATCCCACCCAGCGCTTAGCCAACAACCTCAGCGTCAGTATAGAAGGCGTTAACGGCGCAGACTTACTGTCCAAGTTGCGTCATCAGGTGGCATTGTCGTCCGGCTCTGCCTGTAGCGCCCAAAAGACCTCGCCGTCTCATGTCATCAAAGCCTTAGGACGAAGCGATCGGCTAGCAAGAGCTACGCTGCGATTTGGGTTGGGCAAAGGCACTACCGCCGAAGACATTGATCGAGCGGGTGACGCGGTGGTTTCTGCGGTGCGATCGCTTCGAGCGATAAGATAAGCTACTGCTTGATGCAAATTACAGGGCAATTACCGTTATGGCTTCAGGAACGCGGCGCAGTTTCATCGGTGGACTTACCGGTTCGCGGCCACTCACGACCTCTGTAGCGTTGATGTACATTGGCATTGCCATCACGTTAGTATTCGTGATTGCGGCTATTTTTGCGCCCACGTTTCAAGCTTGGAGCTGGCTACAAGACCCTAACGACGGCCTCTCAAACGCGCCCCACCTAGCACCTTCCGCAGAACATTGGTTTGGCACAAGTCGCCAGGGCTACGACGTTTTTTCGCGAACGGTTTTTGGAGCTAGAGCCGCCTGGCAGGTGGTGCTAGTAGCAACCGCCATGAGCGTGGTGGTGGGCGTGCCGTTGGGAATGGTGAGCGGCTATTTGGGCGGCAAGCTCGACAAAGCGCTGCTGTTTTTGATGGATACTATCTATACGCTGCCGGGACTTTTGCTATCGGTGACGCTAGCTTTTGTGGTGGGTCGAGGCGTTTTTAATGCAGCGATCGCGCTCTCCATTGCCTATGTTCCTCAATACTACCGAGTCGTACGCAACCATACCGTAAGCGTCAAGAACGAACTCTTTATCGAAGCGGCACAGTCGATGGGCGCATCTACTTGGGCCGTCCTCTCCCGCTACCTATTTCTCAATGTGGTGCAAAGCGTCCCCGTTCTGTTTACGCTCAATGCTGCCGATGCCGTGTTGATTCTGGGCGGGCTTGGCTTTTTAGGATTGGGCCTACCAGAAGCCACGCCAGAATGGGGAGACTCGCTACGTCAAGCTTTAGACGCGCTGCCAACGGGCGATGTGTGGTGGACAGCACTTTTTCCAGGACTGGCCATTACTCTGATGGTGACCGGGCTTTCGCTCATTGGAGAGGGGCTGAACGAATTTATCAATCCGCTGCTGCGCCGCGAGAACTGGGATTGATAAATTAAGCAGCCCAAACAGAAAAGTACAAAGTCAGCCAGCAACGGCTCAAGTCTCAGTAGTTCTGGCGGCAGTAGTCTAACTATTACCTGACACTATTACCTGACAAATTGTCTGAAAAATTCCTTGACAAACCAAAAAGAGGAGAAATGACAATCTCTCCTCTTGATCATAAATGATTAGGGTATTATCCCAACCGCATCCTAATAGATGTCAGTTTCTAAAATCGTTTGGCTGTCCAACGAATGCGATCGCTCGAATACAATCGCTCGAATGCGAGCATTACACCGTTTGGCGGGTTTCAGACTCAAGCTGACGTAGCAAACTTTCGTTGCCTTCTGCAGTAGCCACCTCAATACGATGCTGCAAGCTGCGAGAAATGCTTTCTTTATGAGCCAAACTAGCTTCGTTCAACAGCTCCCGACGGGCCTTAACCGCAGCGCCATTGCCCGCGAGCTTACGTAGGCCTTGCAGTGCGTTGGCCTTGCGAGCAGTCGCATTGACCTGTGCTGACTCACCCGATAGCTGGAGCACTTGCCCCTGGCGATTCGTTTGGTAAGCGACGCCGCGGTAGGTAAGCTGCTCGGCAGGCTGAGGAATAGGTACGTGCTGGACGTAGTGGACGGTAGCGGCTTGGCCTCTATACTGACAGGCTACCTTACTTTCAGTAACCTCTAGCACAGGAGGGTTGTAGTCGTAGTCGACACCGCGATAGGTAAGTTTCATTTTTTCGTTCCCCCAAGATTGAAAATGTTAGAGAGTATTCCAAAAACATTTGCGAGGCAACGCGTTCCTTCAGAGTGAGGCTAACCACCATTTAGCTGAACCAAGGTGAATAGCTGGCTCTTACTTCCGTCTCTTGTTCTCAAGAACAAACGAGATGAACGGACTCAATTTCGTTTTCTGTATACAGTTTTACAGTTTTGATAATTAAATGACAAGACTACTTAATATTCGGTTATCCTCTCATTTCCTTATAAACAACGTGAATAGAGGGGTTCAGCGATTTAGGGAAACAGATCTATTACATTTATTAACAGAAACGTTGTCAAAGCGCTATGGCAAAGATCTGTACAAAAATTTGAATTTGTGAGCTAACTAGGGCTACCCGTTGAAAATATGCGTTTATTTGATAAGCGATCAGACTCATGCGATCGCATCAAGGGGTGTTTACTGGCTTGCTTTGCAAAGAAATAACTCGTAACCTTTAAATAACACTGGTGCTTCTATCGCTTTCGCCACTTTCTATAAGTCCACTTTCTATAGGCGAGACAAATGCGATCGCCAGAAACCCGTTTTCCTATCTAGTTTTGTTTGCCCATGACTCGCCTGCCTTTAACCTGTGTCATTAATCGGCGATCGCAATTTAGCGCTAGCCACCGCTACTGGCTAGACGAACTCAGCGAACTAGAAAACCTGCGGCGCTTCGGCAAATGTACTCGCGCCCCTGGCCACGGTCACAACTATGTACTAAACGTCTCTATGGCCAGCGAGCTAGATTCCTACGGCATGGTGCTCAACCTCACCGAAGCCAAGCAGATTATTCAGCAGCAAGTGATAGATCCTCTCGATTTTTCTTATCTCAACGACACCTGGCCAGAATTTCAACAGACCCTGCCCACCACCGAGCATATTGCTCAAGCTATCTGGCAGAAACTAGCGCCTCATCTGCCGCTCGTCAACGTCCAACTATTTGAAACGCCTGAGCTTTGGGCCGACTACAAAGGAAACGGAATGGAAGCTTATTTAACCACCTCGTCCCACTTCAGCGCCGCGCATAGGCTGGCACTAAGCCATCTTAGCGATGAGGAAAATAGCGAAATCTATGGCAAGTGCGCTCGCTCAAACGGGCATGGTCATAACTACGCGGTTGAAGTTACCGTAAAAGGAGAGGTGGACGCGCGAACAGGCATGATCGTCGATTTGGTAGCGCTAAACGAAGTGATTGACCGCCATGTAATTGAGCCTTTCGATCACACCTTCTTAAACAAAGATATTCCCTACTTTTCTCAGGTTGTGCCAACTGCCGAAAACATCGTCGTCCGCATCTGCAATCTATTGCACGATCCTATTAGAGAAATCGGGGCCACCTTGTACAAGGTCAAGATTAGCGAAAGTCCCAACAACTCCGCAGAAGTATTTGCTCAAAGCTACGTTGACGACTCTCTGCTGAAAATTCAGGCTCAGGCTCTGGCCACTGTCTAAGCGAATGGCCCATCCGTTTAGCCCATCCGTTTAACTTCACAAAGCATCCAAAATAAAACGTCCAAAAAAGCCGCCCTATCTTTTATCGACAGGACGGCTTTTATAACGCCAGTATTCAGCTTAATAACTTGCATCTGCCAAATGTATCCAGCAGATGCAGGCTACCACGGCCTAGACAACGCTAGCCATTTTCACATCGTTCGTGGCTAACAGGTGCTGTAGCTCTTCAGAATCCACCGTCTCTTTGTCTACCAGCATGTCAGCTAGCTTGTCCAAGATATGGCGATTCTCAACGAGAACCTGCTTACAACGCTCGTAAGCCTGGTCTACCAAAATCCGAACTTCAGAGTCGATAGAGGCAGCTGTCTTCTCGGAGAAATCGCGCTCGCTGGCAATATCGCGGCCCAAGAAAGGATTGCCTTGCTGGCGACCTAGAGCAACTGGCCCTAGCTTGTCGCTCATGCCAAACTGCGTCACCATCTGGCGCGCTACGCGAGCTACTTGCTGCAAGTCGTTAGAAGCGCCCGTGGTCACTTCTTCGTCACCGAAGATAATTTCTTCAGCCAAGCGACCACCAAGGGCAACGGCCATCTGGTTTTGCAGATAAGAGCGAGAATAAAGACCCGACTCTAGACGCTCTTCACTAGGAGTAAACCAGGTGAGACCGCCAGCTCGTCCGCGAGGGATGATGCTGATTTTTTGGACAGGGTCATAGTCAGGCATCAGGGCACCAACCAAAGCATGTCCAGCCTCGTGGTAGGCCACCAGCGTTTTGCGCTTTTCGCTCATCACGCGGTCTTTCTTCTCGGGGCCAGCCAGGATTCTGTCGATGGCGTCGTTAACTTCGTCCATCGCAATCTCGGTGAGGTTGCGACGCGCGGCCAAGATAGCGGCTTCGTTGAGTAGGTTGGACAAATCTGCGCCGGTAAATCCGGGGGTACGACGCGCGATTTTCTCTAGGTCAACATCTTGGGAGAAGCTCTTGCCGCGAGAATGTACGTTGAGAATTTCTAGACGACCGGCGTAGTCTGGGCGATCTACAACCACCTGTCGGTCGAATCGACCGGGGCGGAGGAGGGCAGCATCCAAAACGTCGGGGCGGTTAGTCGCTGCGATGATGATGATGCTGGTGTTGCCTTCAAAGCCGTCCATTTCGGTTAACAACTGGTTGAGCGTTTGCTCGCGCTCGTCGTTACCGCCGCCAAGACCTGCGCCTCGCTGACGACCAACTGCATCAATCTCGTCGATAAAGACGATACAAGGGGCATTGGATTTGGCTTGCTCGAACAGGTCACGAACACGAGATGCGCCGACGCCGACGAACATTTCAACGAATTCAGAACCGGAGATGGAGAAGAAGGGAACGCCCGCTTCGCCCGCAACGGCTTTTGCCAGAAGCGTTTTACCAGTACCTGGAGGGCCAACTAGCAGGACACCTTTAGGAATTTTTGCGCCGATGGCGGTAAAGCGATCCGCGTTTTTCAAGAAGTCTACGACTTCGGTTAGCTCTAGCTTGGCCTGGTCAATACCAGCGACATCGCCGAACGTAACCTGAGTCTGTGGCTCCATTTGGACGCGAGCTTTGGATTTACCAAAGTTCATCGCCTGGGATCCAGGGCCGTTTTGGGCGCGGCGGAAGAGGAAAAACAGAGCAACCAGTAGCAGTACTGGAATCACGAGCGCACTGAACAAACGCACTAGGGCGCTTTCGTCCTGCGTGGGCTGCACCGTGATATCGACGTTGTTGTCAGTGAGGATTTTTACGAGGCCGGGGTCTTGAGGTAGGTTGACCTCGACGCGACCGGAGCCATCAGGAGCGGCGAAGCGGGCGATGCTTTTGTCGGAGCTGATGACGACGCTCTCGATTTTTTGCTGCTCGACATCATTAATAAATTGACTGTATTTTTGAGATTTGATCTCAGTGGGGGATTGATCGAAGAACATAGTTGCCAATGCGATGACAACTACGACCAGTAGTCCGTAAAGACCTGCGTTTCTCCAGCGTTTATTCACCGGGGGGAAGCCTCCTATGTTGACTTAGATGGGGATGCTTAGTCTTGAAGCTCCCAAGCCCTAAAGCTGGTTTTCTAGAAGAACGTTAAGGAACGCTCTAGAAAATGGGTCTTGGGTCAGCTTGAATACCGTCAGCGTTTTCGTTTGTTATTAACTTATGTTAACGCATTTCAGGAATCGTTACCTCATAAGGTCAAATTACCAGCCGCAGCGGCGATTCGTTTTTGCAATGCCTGAATGCGCTTGTGGTGAGCGTTATAGTTCAGTTTAGTCTGTCCGTCTGTGATCGTGTGTATGGGTAGAAGCTGTACGACGCAGTTGCTGTAGGCGATCGCCTCAAACTCCAAAACCATTTGCGCATTCCAAGGATCGCCATTTACCGGCTCATCGGCGGCACTCAGACAGCTTACTAACCAGTCTCTCATTAAGCCAGGCAAGCAGTACGCTGTTTTGGGCGTCCACCAGCAGCCGTCCTTCCATCCCCAGAGGTTGCCAGTACTGGTCTCCAGCCATTCTTTTTGCGGGCCTGACAGGATGGCTTCGGATGCGCCCAATGTCTGCGCCTGCGACCTAGCGAGCCAGCAAGCTAAATAGTTGCCGGTTTTGTGGGTGGGCAAACTGCGCAAATAGGTGGGCGGTGCCACCCAAGCAGCGATGCCGGTCTGCTGCTGATTGGCTAGATCTGGCGGTAGGGCGCGGCCTGTAATCCATTCACAGCCATCGGGAAATAGGGTGATTCGCAAGACGAAATATTGGCCGAGTAGCTGCTGAGCGCCTGTACGTACAGCGTCCCAGTCGGGCGTTTTCCAGCCAAACTGAATTAAAGAGTTTTGGAGGCGATCGCAATGTCTTTGCCACTGAGTTAAGGGATGTGTTAAATCATTCTCATAAACTCGTAAAGTCGTAAATACCGTCGCCCCAAACCGCAGCCCCGCATTGTCCAAAGGCATGCCCGTCCCAACGGCCACCTCATCTTCCACCCATTTGCCGTTGTACCAGCAAGCACTCATCACCTATTACTCATCACATAATTATTGTGGACTGATTACTGTGGACTGATTATCGTGGTAATTATTGGGGGCTAATTACCGTGGGCTGAGCGTAGTCGAAGTCCTACCCCCATCCTGGGCGCGATCGCTCAAATGTCTCACAAGATCCATCCGAAGTCACCTGCAACCCGACTAGCGGCGACTCGGGATTGCGGCAGCGCTGCCCGCGCAGATGACGACAGTAATAGCAGGTTTGCTCGGTCTCGGCTGAAATATTTTTGGGCCGTGGCCCTACTTTCATCAGCTCTTTCTGATTCAGGCCGCGAATTACCAGCTGATTGCCTTGCCAGGTCGCTTCGACAATGCCAGTATCTGCTAGCTGCGCCCATCTCACATCATTCTCCAGGCTTTTAGGCAGCAGCATCGCTATCCCCGCGGGCGTTGATTCCACCTCGCCTTCATACTGATTATTGCTAGGCGGAGCGGGCTGCCAGAAAGTTTCTGCGAGCGGCAGGGGCATGAGCTGGGCGGTGGTGGGTAAGTGCAGCTGATAGCGGCTTTGTAAGTCGTCTAGATTCGCCAGGTTGGTGAGCTGCTGAGACTCGCCATGAACAAATACTACGTGCTGCGGGCGCAAGTTGTGGATGAGCTGTTTGGTGCCACCGCCGTCGCAGTGATTGGTCAGCATGTAATGCTCCATACCCACTTCTCCGGAGGCGGTCTGGATTTCTAACGCATTGATCCAGTCGAAACGGCACTCGGGCAACTGCTCCGCAATTTGACCTTGCCAGAGAGGAATGTCGGAGGGATCGGGCGAAAAGACTGTCCAGTTGCCCTGATCGCCCTGGCAGTAGGTGCTAGGCAGGGTGGATGGATGCACGATAAAGATAGCGGGATCGAGGCCGACTGCTAGTTCGGCTGGAGAGGTGCCTGCGTCTAGTCGGCGAATTCTCGGGAGGACGCGCTCGTCCCAGAACAAGGGCTGATGCTGGGCAAAGTTCTTCACGGTAGCGGGAAGAGCGGAAAGACAGCCTAAGTAAGCGTCGCAGCCCATGGCAATGAGTGGGTCTACCCAGATGTCTATAGGCCGACCGGTGAACCGATGGTGCGATCGCATCAGCATCAGCAGCTCTTGTCCTAATCCTAATAAAGGACAGGGAAAAACAGCTCGGCTCGGATATCCATTTTTTTCTTTAAGTGCTCCGCTGAGGCGATCGAGCAGATAGTTTTCTTGCTGTTTGCGATGTGGGTGACGCTCGGTACCGTAGCTGCCTTCGACAATCATCACGTCCGGCTTCAGGTTTCGCAGTTCGGTCAGCGGCATTCCCTCGACCAGTCGCCCATTGGATAGAAAGCAGTCGCCGCTGTAAAAAACGCTGAAGGTGCGATCGCTCGTTTCGTAGGTAATTAAAAAACAGGCGGCTCCCGGCAAATGGCCTGCGGGCCAGAGCTGTACGGTAAGACCAGGGGCAATTTCGACGGGCGATCGCCAGGGCAGCGTTCGACAAAAGTTAGCGTCTTCTTGCCCAGGCCAATTGAGCGGCAGCAGGCGAGCGGTCACATCGCTGCTAAAAATCGGCAGATGAGGAAGGGCGCGATGGAGCGGTAGCAGTCCTCGAATGTGATCTGTATGGGCGTGGCTGCACAACACAAAGTCGGCGGCGTTTTCTTTGAGCGGTTCAATATCGGCGAGGCCACAGTCGAGCAAAATAGAATAGGGGCCTATCTGAATGCGCAGACAGACCCCTTCATGCTGATAACCGACGCCATAAGGGAAGCAAGCAAGCTCAGTCACGGACAATGATCGCTCGATGTAACAATAGAAACCAGAGAGTTTAGGTCTTTCTCCAGGCTTCTAACCTGGATACCTAGTGCGCAGACCCATTTCCATGATAGTTCTCTGAATCGTAAAAGCCGTTGCGGGTGCCGAAAAACAGGCAAGCGGCTGAAAACAGGCCCACAAGAGCGAAAATAACGAGTTTGATATCCATAGTTTCCTATTGAAAATGTTGAGAATAGGCTGCAAATTGGCGACCCGTAAAGGGTTGCGACACAGCTTTGTTATTAGAGATACTAGCAACTTCGCTCTAAAAAGAAGATGATTCTTAATGGTTTCTGATGAAAACGCTGTCGAAAGAATAATCAAAGCAGCCGATTTGACCCAACTCATTAAACCTGATTGGTGCGATCGCCCATCTGTAGAAATTGCCCCGGCCCTAATAGGCTGCACCCTATTTCGACAAATGCCCGATGGCCCGCTGATTCGATCGCTCATTGTAGAAACTGAAGCCTACGCACCCGGAGATCCCGCTGGTCACGCCTATCGGGGAAAAAGCAAACGCAACGCCGCGCTGTTTGGCCCGCCCGGACATAGCTATGTCTATCTCATTTACGGTATGTATCACTGCTTAAACGTGGTGACTGAGGCAGAAGGGATAGGCAGCGGCGTGCTGATTCGGGCCTTATCGCTTGATCTGCTGCCACCACAGATCACCCCTCAGCAAGCCCAAAAGCCCCACCGAGTAGCGGCAGGGCCAGGAAAGCTGTGCAGAGCCTTAGAAATTGATCGCTCCTTAGGCGGGGTGCTCTACCATCCTGATAATGGGCTTTGGTTGGAGCACCGAAAACAGTTAGTGAGCGAATCCAATTTGGTACAGACAACGCGTATTGGAATCACCAAAGCGGCTGAGCGGCCCTGGCGATGGTACTTGAAAGATCATCCGGCCGTTTCTAAAAAGTAGATTGTCCAGACAGGACAGATTTAAAGGCCCATCCCACAAGATCTATTCCACAAGATCCATTCCACAAGATTAGAGAATAATGTCCTTACCTGAGCTGGTGAACTTGACTGAACTCACGCCCCATTCGGGATTGTTTAGCAGCGTTTCTTCAATGCTGCCAAAGAGCGATCGCTGTTCGCAGCTAGAGAGCGAAACGAATTTGCGCTCCGAGCCAGGTGCTAGCTGCATGTCCACAATAGCCGTACCGCCCGTGATACTTACGTTATAGCCCGCGAGCTTAAGAGCAGCGTAGTCTTCTGCTCTCATGGCTTTACCTACGGCCTCATCAATAGCTTTGGCGCTAGAAACCTGTACCGGCTGAGCAACAAAATCATTGCACTGGTCGTCAATGGTGTACACCTCAACGGTCACCAGGTCGCTCTCAACAGGTGGCTTGCTAGGCTGGGTGCTATCGACCTGTGCCGGAACCGGAGGTTTTGCCGGGGGTTCCTCAACGACGGGTGTTTTAGCCTCCTTCTTAGGAACCGCGAACTCTGGCGTTGCCTTGGGCGCTGGCTCCACAACTGTCGTAGTGTCTGGTGAGGCTGCACAGCTTGTCATCACCAGCATTAGTGCCAGTGCTAACCCCTTTAGTCCCACCCGTTTTGTATGCATCATTTTGATCTCGGTCGTTTTGACTACTGTAGTGTTTACAGCCTGGCGATTGGTCTGGGTGGGGGTGAAACCTGGCAAGCGAACCATCTGACGAAATACTGAGTACAGCACTATATAAAAGATATCCTTATCCTACAAAACAGGCGGCTCGCTGGTGCACTTTATGTGCCAATTCGCAAAGTAATGCGGCCTCAAATCAGCTAACGACACCCTTATGACTAACCTTTCTTGGACTCGACGCCACATCCTTTCTTTAGCCGACTTCAGTCCGGCTGAGTACGAGAGCGTTTTGCAAACGGCACTCAGCTTTCAGGGCGTTTTATCGCGGCGCACCAAAAAGGTTCCTACGCTACAGGGCCAAGTGGTCGCCAATTTGTTTTTTGAACCCTCGACTCGAACACGCAGCAGTTTTGAACTAGCGGCTAAGCGGCTGTCGGCAGACACGCTCAATTTTTCGCCGGGTAGCTCGTCGCTAACCAAAGGCGAAACCATTTTGGATACGGCCAAAACCTATCTGGCGATGGGCACCGATTTGATGGTGATTCGACATCAGGGATCGGGCGTTCCGGCGACGATCGCCCAAGAAATGGACAGATTAGGCGCAGGCGTGGGCGTGCTGAATGCGGGCGATGGCCAGCACGAGCATCCGTCCCAGGCATTGCTGGATTTATTGACCCTTTGCAATTCGATTAATCAAGAGGAGCCAACGATTGGGGATCTGAGCGGCAAGAAAATCGCTATCGTGGGCGATATTTTGCATTCGCGAGTAGCGCGCTCTAACTTATGGAGCCTGACGGCTTGCGGCGCGGAGGTTCACTTAGCCGCGCCGCCTACACTGCTGCCTAAGGCGTTTGCTGAGGCTTTCTCGACGCCTCTAGAGACTGAGGAGACTGAGGAGACTGAGGAAGGCAAGGTGGAGCGACGGGTGTTTGTGCATTGGCAGCTCGCGCCTGCGCTAGAGGATGCTGATTTTGTGATGGCGCTGAGGCTGCAAAAAGAGCGAATGACGGGGCACCTGCTACCGAGTTTGCGGGAGTATCATCGGCAGTTTGGGTTGACGCGCGATCGATTAAAAGCCTGTAAGCCTAATGTGAAAGTGCTGCACCCCGGCCCGACCAACCGAGGTGTAGAAATTACTTCTGACTTGATGGACGATCCGCAGCTCAGTTTGGTCAGTAAACAGGTAGCAAGCGGAGTGGCTGTGCGGATGGCACTGCTTTATTTAATGGGCGGCACTAGGAAGTAATAAGTGGGCTTTGACTACGCTTAGCCTGCGATAGGCAATGGGTTTACTTGTTAGATAGGTCGTTAGCTGGAACGATGACTTCGCTCTGGTTATCTCCTGTGGGCTTAAGTTCTGTGGGGCTAGATTCTGTGGGATCAGGCGCTGTGAGATCTTCGACGGTGGAATGGGGGGCGGTGGCGTCTGCTGGTAGCGCGGCGGTGGCGGCTGGGTCGGTAAAGGAGGCGTGGATCTGAAGAATATCGGCTTCGGCGGTAGTGTTTTCAGGGGCGTAGCGGCTAAAGAGGAGAATGGTCTCGTTGTCGTAGCCAATGAAGGTGGCGATCGCAGATCCCAGTTCGTCGGGGCGATCAGTTAGCCACATCACCAGCGCGTCATGGCCATCTATGGTGGCACGGCTGTAGCGGGCGACGGCTGAGCCTTCTTTGTTAAAGCTTTCAATGTTGGCATTAACCACTGCGCCCGGAGGGGCAGCCATTCTGACAATTTGGGTGGCGACTAGCTCAGCGGGCGTGGCAGCATTGTTAGAGATCAAAATGCCGTCGTCCAGCGTTTTTATCTGCCAGGTAGCCGGGTAGTTGACAGAAATTTTTTCGTCGGCATAGTGGGCTGTACCGGTTTCTGAAGACGCCGGCGGAGCGGGCGTCTCTAAGGCTTCTGAGGGAGAACTTAACTGGGCAGTTCTTTGCTGAAGAGGCTGTGCTGACGCCGATAGCCAGGAAGTTCCGGCAATTACTAGCGCCGCTGCTAGCGAGCTATGGACAGAAAATTTGGTCAAGGAAAAAATCATAGTGGGCCTGATCTCGTTGAGGGACAGCAGCCAGCGTTTAGTTGTTGCGTTGCATCTTTAAATTAAGCATCTGCGTTTAAGCATTCGCGTTCAAGCATCTGTACGAGTATACAGAAGTACTCTTTTTGTATCGAATCCGTTACATGTTTGTTAAAATGTTATAAAGCTTATGTGTGCAGGTTTACTCAGTAGCTGCCTTTAGTTCCAAAAATTATCAATGAACCAGAAGGCTTTCATGCTGACAGTAACCGTTAAAACGAACATTCAAGATCATCTGAGTCGATTCGTGCCAGGTGTAGAAATTTCTTCGATGCAGGCGATGAAGCCGAGGCCCTCTAAGGAATAACAAAAGATAGTTCGTTTCTAAATGACGCTGGCCACTTTCTCAAGCGTCTAACAAATTTTAAAATTTTTAGATTTACCCCCAAAACGTAACTCAACAAACGTCCCCTAGATCCCTACTTACGGAGCTTTAGTCTATGCTGCGCCTGGAAAATATCAGCAAAATATATCCTACCGGAGAAGTCCTTAAAGATGTGAATTGGGAGGTGAAAACGGGCGATCGCATTGGCTTAGTCGGCGTAAACGGTGCGGGCAAATCCACTCAGCTCAAAATTATTCAGGGCGAGGT